>JANYJY010000057.1 GCA_025358295.1 Gammaproteobacteria bacterium | reverse complement strand
GCAATCGCACCTGCCTTGTGCTTGGGGACAGGGCAAGCGGCCGGTGGACGGGTCGCCTCCCACAGTCGTCAACGGTCCAAGTACTCGAAAAGGCTGGGAAAGCATGGCGGAGAGGTAGGCATTACTCGTCGCTGCGCTCCTCGCCCCTTTTGGGGCCGCCCCGTGCGGGGCGTTATCCCCGCTTCGTCGCCGTGACGGTCATCTGATCGAGGCTGACGAGATTTTACGTACCAGCTGGCGGAGAGGGAGGGATTCGAACCCTCGAAGGGCTTTTGACCCTTACGCCCTTAGCAGGGGCGCGCCTTCGACCACTCGGCCACCTCTCCGATCAGGACATCAGCCCATGCGCGGAGCGCGGGATGATACCCGCCCAGAGCAGTCTAGGTAAAGCTAAAGCAGGGAAACCAGCTTAGATAAAGGGGAAATGCCGTATTTTTAAGCGTCATCGACCATATTGGCCGCAGGCGCGCCCGACCGGGACTCACCGTCTTCTTCGCGCTTGATGCGCTCGTAGATCTCTTCCCGATGAACTGCCACGTCCTTGGGTGCATTGACTCCAACCCGGACCTGGTTGCCCTTCACGCCCAATACGGTGACGGTGACATCATTGCCGATCATCACGGTCTCGCCAACACGCCTGGTCAATATCAACATAATCGAGCTCCTAAATTCCTTGGCATTGCAGCAATATTTACTGCCCTAATTCTGTCGCACCGCCAGAGTGCGCTCGTTCGATGCTTAAGCGGTGAATTTCCCATACCATCGCAGAGAGCCCTCGACTAAAACATCAGCTGCCGCCCAGAATACAAGAAACCTAACGGCAATTGTTGTTCTTGATAACAGAACAAACAAAGCGTTCAATTAGCCAAGCGAGTCCGTATCAGGGATTCCACTCCGGCCAGGGCCTTGCCCAGATTTTCAGGCTGTGTGCCACCAGCCTGGGCAAAGTCAGCACGGCCACCGCCCTTGCCGCCGATCTGCGCCGCAACCGCGCTTGCTATCTCCCCTGCCTTCACCCGCGTCAGCAAATCCGCTGAAACGCCGGCTACCAACACCACCTTGCCTTCCTGTACCGTCGCCAGCACGATGACCGAGGAACCGAGCTTATCTTTGAGCTTATCGACCGCGTCGCGCAATGACTTTGCATCTGCTCCGTCGATCTGTGCAGCCAAAACCTTAATTCCACCCACGTCCTTTGCCTGAGTGCTTAAATCGCCGCCCTGACCGCTCGTGAGCTTGGCCTTGAGCTGCTGCACTTCCTTTTCCAGCTTGCGAGAGCGCTCGACGAGTTCACGCACCTTCTCATCCACGTCATCGCGGCTGCCCCGAAGCATCGCAGCAATGTCACGCAGCACTTGCTCGGTATGCACAATCCACTCGTAGGCCATCTTGCCGGTGACCGCCTCCAAACGGCGCACGCCAGACGCAACACCCGATTCGCTTAAAATCTTGAACAATCCGATGTCGCCTGCACGTTGGACGTGTGTGCCGCCGCAGAGTTCCATGGAAAAATCCCCGATGGAAAGCACCCGGACGTCGCTCTCATATTTTTCACCGAACAATGACATGGCGCCGGCGGCAACCGCCTCTTCCAGCGCCATTACCCGCGTCTCCACCGGTGCATTGTTGCGGATCGCCGCATTCACCAACTCCTCGACGCGCCGCACTTCCTCGGGTAAAAGCGCCTGAGTGTGAGAGAAGTCGAAGCGCAAACGATCGGAGGCAACGAGCGAGCCTTTTTGTTCGACATGCAATCCCAGCACCTTTCTAAGGGCCGCATGCAATAGGTGTGTTGCGGAATGATTCAGTGCGATTGATATTCGGCGCTCTCCGTCGACCTGTGCCTCGACTGCATCGCCTACCCGTAATTCTCCGGCTTCGAGCACACCGATGTGAGCGAACGACGCGCCGACTTTCTGCGTGTCGCGCACGACGAATCGCGTTGCGATTGCGCTCGAGGCGGGGATGAGCACGCCTGCATCACCGATCTGCCCACCGCTTTCCGCATAAAAAGGCGTGTGGTCCAACACCACTTGACCCTCTTGACCAGGGCGCAGTGCATCAACGACAGCGCCGTCGAATATCAGCGCTGTCACGTGGCCAGTATCCGTCAACCGATCGTATCCCAGAAAATCCGTCTTGCCCGACAGCTTGACCGAATCGCGCATGTCAGCACCAAACTTGCTGGCGGCGCGCGCGCGGACTCTCTGCGCGTCCATCGCCGCGTCGAATCCCGCCTGATCGATACTCAGGCTGCGTTCGCGCGCCACGTCCGCCGTCAAATCCATCGGAAAACCGTAGGTATCGTACAAGCGGAACACGGTGTCGCCGGGAATCACCGTCGATGTCAGTTTCGCGGCTTCCGCATCGAGCAGCGCCATGCCTGTGGCCAGTGTTTCAGCGAAACGGTTCTCTTCTTGGGCAAGAATCTGAGTCGCACGCGCCTCTCCATTCACCAATTCGGGATAATAGGCACCCATCTCCCGCACGAGGCTGGGCACCAGCTTATGGAAAAAAGGCTGGTTCTGGCCCAACTTGTAACCGTGGCGGATTGCGCGGCGGACGATGCGACGCAATACATAACCCCGACCTTCATTGGAGGGCACCACGCCATCCACAATCAAGAACACGCACGCGCGAATGTGGTCCGCAATCACACGCAGGCTGGACGATTCAAGATCGACCGTCCCGGTGATCTCTGCTGCCGACCGGATCAGCGCTTTGAACAAATCGATATCGTAGTTGCTATGCACGCCCTGCATTACGGCCGCAACTCGCTCCAATCCCATGCCGGTATCCACGGAGGGCTTGGGTAGCGGTACCAGCACGCCCTCCGCCGAGCGGTCGTACTGCATGAACACCAGATTCCAAATCTCGACGTAGCGGTCGCCATCTTCGTCCGGCGAGCCCGGCGGACCGCCGGCGATTTCCGCGCCGTGATCATAGAAAATCTCGGTGCATGGGCCGCAGGGACCGGTTTCGCCCATCGACCAGAAATTCGATTTCTCACCCATTCGCGTGCAACGCGTGGGGTCGATGCCGATTTCTTCGGTCCAAATGCGCTGCGCCTCATCGTCTTCCGTGAATACCGTCACCCATAATCGGTCCTTGGGAATCCCAAGGGTTCCGGTGATGAAGTTCCAGGCGAAGTGGATCGCCTCGCGCTTGAAATAATCGCCGAAACTGAAGTTCCCCAACATCTCGAAAAACGTGTGATGCCGCGCGGTGTAGCCAACGTTTTCCAAATCGTTGTGTTTGCCGCCGGCGCGCACACAACGCTGCGACGTGGCCGCGCGCGAATAGTCACGCACTTCCTTGCCGAGAAACAGATCCTTAAATTGGACCATGCCGGCGTTGGTAAACAACAGCGTGGCATCATTGCCGGGCACGAGCGGGCTGGAGGGCAGCACGGCATGTCCGTTCTTGCGAAAGAACTCCAGAAAGCTGCCCCGGATCTCCGAGCTCGTCATCGATTTCAGTCTTGCGTCGCGTTTCATATGTCTTCAGTCTGCATCAAGGTCGGTGTCAAATCCTAAGGCCATGCGTATTTGTGCGCCTGTGAAACCCCGGTAGCCCAGGAATCGAGCTTGGCGCTGCCTGTCAGCGTAATTGGTCGGCAGCTTTCCGCCAAATTTCTTCTGTTGGGCTTTTCGCAGATGCATAATCCAGTCGGGAAACGCATCGAGACACTCCTCGACCGAAATCCCTTCCAAACCGTGCCGGCGGAGCTCGGCGCGCACCCGCAAAGGTCCCTGACCCCGTGCAGCATGATAGGCGACAAAATTTTCCGTATAGCGCCGGTCATCGAGCAATTTTTCGGCGCGCAGCGCCTCGAGCAGCGGCGCGACGACCGCTACATCGTAACCTTTCTCGAGCAGTTTCCGGCGTAAATCCGCCGACGCATGGTCGCGGCGGGACAGCGCGTCCAGCGCTGCCACACGCGCCCCGCGGGAATCGAGAGGCTCGACCTCTCGGGCCGCCAGGGCGTTACGCCTCTTTGACGTCGCCACCCCGATTCATCGTGGCTTTTTCGGGTATCAATTTGGTGCGAATCTGCGCTTCGATATCCTTCGAAATCTCGGGATGCTGTTGCAGGAAGTTGCGCGCGTTGTCCTTGCCCTGGCCGATCCGTTCGCCCTTGTAGCTGTACCAGGAGCCCGATTTTTCGACCAGATTGTGCAGCACCCCGATCTCGATCAGCTCGCCTTCCTTGGAAATGCCCGTGCCGTACATGATTTCAAATTCGGCTTCTCGGAACGGCGGTGCGACCTTGTTCTTGACCACTTTCACCCGGGTCATTGAGCCGACGACTTCCTCGCCATTCTTGATCGCACCGATGCGCCGGATATCCATACGTACCGAGGAATAGAACTTCAAGGCGTTGCCGCCGGTAGTGGTTTCGGGGTTACCGAACATAACGCCGATTTTCATGCGGATCTGGTTGATGAAAATAACGATGGTGTTCGACCGCTTGATGTTGCCGGTCAGTTTGCGCAGCGCCTGCGACATGAGCCGAGCCTGAAGTCCCATGTGCTGATCGCCCATCTCGCCTTCGATTTCAGCCTTGGGCGTCAACGCGGCGACCGAGTCCACCACGACCACGTCGACCGCCCCGGAGCGCACCAGCATGTCGGTGATTTCCAGCGCCTGTTCGCCGGTATCCGGTTGCGAGACCAGTAGGTCGTTGACTTTGACTCCCAACTTTTCCGCATAGACCGGATCGAGCGCATGCTCGGCGTCGACGAAGGCCGCCGTGCCGCCGAAACTCTGCGCCGAGGCGATGATGGCCAACGTCAAGGTTGTCTTGCCCGATGATTCGGGGCCAAATATTTCGATGACGCGGCCGCGCGGAATGCCGCCCACACCGAGTGCGATATCGAGACCCAACGAACCCGTCGGGATCGAGTCCACCTCGTAAGTGGCGCCGGCGTCGCCCAGACGCATGACCGAGCCCTTTCCGAACTGTTTCTCTATCTGGCTCAGCGCGGCTGCGAGAGCTTTTTTTCGATTCTCATCCATGGGGAGTCCTCAACAAAGTGTGGCGCTATTATTTCATATCCAGCGCTGAACGCTCGCCCCATATGCAGAGAAATTGCAGAGATTTCTATGGATTCGGCGTCTTATCCAGTAGTGACAGGGTATCGACTACTGTATAAATCGAGTGCGTCGAGCCCTGCGCGCATCCTCTAGAGCGCAAGCAATCCTTTCAGCGCCAGGCGAACGGTTTTGCGGCGCACGGCGTCGCGGTTGCCGCGGAACCGCCTCAACTGCACGGCAACGCCGATCGAGCGCCCACGGCGCACCGCCCAGCCGATCCAAACCGTACCCACGGGCTTGCCCGGCGCCGCTCCTCCGGGACCTGCTATGCCGGTGACGGCCACCGCGACGTGAGCACCAGAGTGCCTCAGTGCGCCGCGCACCATCGCACGCACGCTCGCTTCGCTCACGGCGCCGTGCCGCCGCAAAACCAACCGCGGAACGTCGAGCCTTAGTGTCTTGGCCTCATCGCTGTAAGTGACGAAGCCCTCCGTGAACCACTGGGAGCTGCCGGCGATGTCGGTAAGGACTTTGGCAATCCAGCCTCCGGTACACGACTCCGCCGTGGCGACACGCCGTCCGCACGCCAGCAAGTGCCTGCCGACTCGGGCGGACAGTTTGGCTAGATCGGAATCCGAGCCGCGCATCGGCCTAGTAGTCGGACCAGACCAAATGATCCATATTAATAGACGCCAATTTAGGCGTTCCCGCCTGACGCATGATGGTGCGAAGCTCGCGCGCCAGTATGTCGCTGACCGCCTCCACTCCGGGTTGACCGAATGCGGCGAGGCCCCAAGCCTGCGGCCGTCCGAGGCCCACGGCCGATGCGCCCAAAGCCAATGCCTTGAATATGTCCGTGCCGCGGCGGATTCCCCCGTCGATGAATACAGGTATTTGGCCATGCACTGCGGCCACAACCTCGGGCAGAGATTCGATGGTCGAACGCAAGGTCTCTTCGCTGCGCCCGCCATGATTCGACACCACGATGGCATCGGCCCCGGCGTGCAGGGCCAGAGCCGCATCTTCCCCAGTGACAATGCCTTTCACAAAGAACTTAACCGACACCAACTTGCGCAGCCGCTCCAGATAATCACCGGACATGTTCGAGGGCGACAGTTCCGTCACCCGGGATACATCGATCCCCGCAAACATCGGAGACTTGTGCACACCGTCGTGCGAGTTATTGATATGACATTGCAGGCAGTCGCGCTTGTCCTGCCGCATGGCTCGCCACAGAGTCTCGGTATTGCGCCCTGTGAAACTATCGACGGTGAGTACGATCGCGGTGCAGCCCGCCTTTTCCGCGCGCCGCACGATGGCCTCGGTTACCGCCCAATCGTCGGTGGCATATAGCTGCTGCCACACCGGAGCGCCGCGCGCCGCCGTGATATCCTCGACCGAAGTCGATGCCACGGTCGATGACATCATCTGAACCTGCCGGCTTACCGCCGCCCGCGCCACCGCAATCTCACCCTCGGGATGAAACGCCCGCATGCTGCTGACGGCCGAGAAATAGAACGGCTGTTGCCAGACACTACCCAAGATAGTGCGCGTCGTATCGAGCTTGCTGACGTCGAAGAACCGCCGCGAGCGGATCTCGATGTGCGAATACGCGTCGTGATTCAAAACTACGGTGCGATCGTCATCGGCCCCGGTGGCAAGATAGCCAAAATGCGCCGGCGGCAATTTCGTTCGCGCCAGAGCCTCGAAATCGGCGACATTGAGTACTTGATCCGCCGTGAGAGGCGCAGACTCCGGGACCGGCGCGGCTGCCACCGCACCCCAACCAAGACGCGGCATGCCGGCCAGCACGGGCACTCCCACCAGGCTTTCCAGAATCCGGCGACGCGTCCGAGAATGAGCGTTATTGAAATACATGGCTTACCTTGTCGATGTTTTGGTTTTCGGTAACTGCATTGGCTGATAGCAAGAAAGCCCGGCCCCGTCAACATAAGGCGACTGCGTCACAATATTCCCTCTACCCATGACGGCTCACATTCCACTATTATCGCGGTCTCCTCCATTCGCAACTCGATCTTCGGATTAGAGATTCCAGCCACATGTTTGGAAGTTTCTTTAACACGGCAGAAGTAGATCGATTCGCAGACTGGGTCATCGACGAGTTCAAACGCGAACTCCCTCCGGCGCGGCATCCACCGGCGAAGGACGTCTCCAATCGCGCCAATAAGCTTGATCAAATGATTGCTAATAAAACCGGGGAATTCGTCAGGACGGCCAAGCTAAATCTCTACAAAAAGGCCCGCTTTGCATCACGGGTCCGCGAGGGCCTCCGTTCTTTGGGTTATTCTGACGCATTCGTCAAATCGATCACCTATAACCTGATCTCCCGCGTCCAGAAAGCCAAGAATTAACGCACTCATCTAATTTGATTTAGGCGAGATCGATGTGTTCGGGCGGCAGGTCCGCTTGGTATCTTTCGTAGACGTTGCGGTACGCTCGCTCCAGGTCCCTGGTGAAGGCACGAGTGTCGAACAGCGGTGTCGTGAGTCTGTTCGCTCCCAGCAGCCGTGTAATCTGCGCCAGACGTTGTGAATTCTCGGCGAGCTCGACCGCCAAGTCCTCGTATTGTCCTACTGTCGTCGTGATCAACTCGGACAATCCGATGGACTTCAGCAAGCTGGCCGCTACCCGGCCTGCAAAGGCTTCGCCCACGCGGGTCAGCAACGGTAAGCCCGCCCATAGCGCGTCGATCGCCGTCGTGTGCGCGTTATACGGCAATGTGTCCAAGAATAGACCCGCAACGCGATGCCGCGCCAGATGATCCGCCATCGACGGCAGGCGATCCGCGAAAATCAGTCGATTCGCATCGATGCCCCGCCGCGACGCCTCCCTCAGCAAATTGCCGGTAGCGACCGGGTTGTGCCGAGAGAGCCAAAGCACGCTGCCCGGAACCCGCTTTAGAATGCGCGCCCAACTGTCGAATACGTCCGGCAAGATCTTGTAGCTGTTGTTGAAACTGCAATATACGAAACCCTCCGCCGGCAGCCCCCATTCCCGGCGCGTGCGCGTCAACCCCTCGATTGCTCGAGTCGAGTCATGCGGCAAATAACTATGCGGCAGGTAGATGATCTTCTCGCTGAAATGCAGCCGATGTTCGGGCGGAATGACGGTCCGATCACCGATCAAATAGTCCATGTATTCTGCGCCCATTGTTCCGGGGTACCCGAGATAGTTGATCTGTATCGGCGCCGCACGCCGCGCAAATATGCCGGTGGGGCTGCCGCCCGTGTGACCGGCAAGATCAACGGCCACGTCTATCTCAAGTTTTCGCGCAAGCTGCACTACATCAGCATCCGAGCGGCCGCGTATATCCACAAACTGATCGAACGTGATCTCCAGGCGCTTTCTCATAGAGTCTTGCACGGCAGGACCGTAGGAAAAGGCCGTTAGCTCGAACTTGGAGCGATCGTGAGACTCGAGTACCTCCGCCATGAGCATGGCCACCGGATGCTCGCGAAAGTCACCGGAAAAATATCCGATACGAAACTTGTCTCGAGGCCCGCGCTTGAAGATCGGCGGAAGGTCATGGATCGACGGATATTCCTCGCGCACCCAAATTTTGGCGACCTGATGATGCAAACTTGGCGCGTCGAGCAGCGCTAACAGGGGAAAGGGCGTCGAAACAGCCCGCCCGGCCGCGATACCCGCTGTAATGCGCTCCATGTCGTCTGACAGTCCACTCCAGTCGCAGACATTCATTCTGGTGTACCGGGACATACCTAGGGCGAAGCGGCGATCCGGATTTAAATGCATTACCCGGTTGTAGCCGTCGATCGCCCGAACAAACTGCGACATTTGCACCAGCGCGACCGCCCGGTGCTCGTGAAGTTCGACATTGTCGGGATGCAGGGCAATGGCACGATCGAAGCTTTCAACGGCGGCATCATGTCGCCTGAGCGCCGCCATGACCTTGCCACGATTAGAATGCGCGTCAGCCAAATTGGGGTCGAGGGAAACGGCGCGATCGAGCGACGCGAGTGCCGCATCCCATCGACGTAATTTCATGAGCGCAGCACCGCGGTTGCAATACGCCTCGGCGCTGGATGCATTGAGCGCCAGAGCGCGATCGAAGTCCGTCAGCGCCTGCTCGAACCGATCGAGGCTTTGTTGCGCGTTTCCTCGCCCAAAATACGCGTCAAAGAAATTCGGATGGATATCGATGGCGCGGTCATAGCTTGCCACAGCCTCCTCGGAGCGCCCAAGTTCATTGAGCAGAATGCCCCGATTGCAGTAGGCCTCGACATAGTTTGGTTGGACTGCGACGGCTTGCTCATAGCTAGCCAGCGCCTCGCCGGTTCGCCCCAGCGACCGCAGAACGGCGCCTCGATTGAACAAAACCAGCGGATCCCCGGAATTGACGGCAATCGCCCGATCATAGCTGTCGAGAGCGGCTTCAAAGCGATTGAGCCGAGCCAAGACGACGCCGCGATTGCAGAGCGCGAATGCGTAACCCGGATCGAGAGCGATGGCCTCGTCGTAATTGGCCACCGCCTCCTCGAGCTGCCCCTGATCCTTGAGTAAGTTACCGCGTTTATAGTAAGCGACCGCTCCATCGAGCTTGGGCTCGGCCTCCGGCGTGGGGACAGGCGCCGATTTCGACCTAAAAATACTGAAGAATCGAGACGCCATTATGGCAGTCTAACAAAAGTCGATTGCTGTTTTCGGCCTGGTGATCGGTCGCCGCGCCACCATAACCATTTATATACAATAAAATTAATGAAGATTGACGATTCTGAAGGTCACCCGGCCCACACCCCCATGATGCAGCAATACCTGCGCATCAAGGCGCAGCATCCCGACGTGCTGCTGTTCTATCGCATGGGCGATTTCTACGAAATGTTCTACGACGACGCGCGCCGCGCTGCGCAACTCCTCGACATCGCGCTGACCCAGCGCGGCGCTTCCGCAGGCGCACCGATCCCCATGGCCGGCGTTCCAGCTGTCACCATCGATGCCTACCTCGCAAAGCTGGTGCGCAAAGGCGAGTCCGTGGCCATCTGCGAGCAGCGCGGCGAGCCGGGAAAAACCAAAGGACCGATGGAGCGCGAGGTGGTGCGCATCGTCACGCCGGGCACCGTGACCGACGAGGCACTCCTTGATGAACGACGCGACAACCTGCTGGCCAGTGTATTCGGCGTCTGCGGCCGCTTTGGCCTGGCATGGCTGGATCTATCGGCCGGCCGCTTCAGCGTCATGGAACTCGCCGGCATCGAAGCACTCGAGGCGGAAATTGAGCGGCTGCGCCCCGCCGAAATTCTGGCGCCCGACGGCGCGCAGCCGCCCTTCGTGCCCACGTCGATCAAGGATCGTCCCTGGCGCCTGCGCCCGCCCTGGCATTTCGAGGTCGAATCCGCGACACGCGCCCTGACCGAACAATTCCGCACTCGCGACCTCGCCGGATTCGGCTGCGCCGACAAGCCGTTGGGCATTGCGGCGGCGGGCGCGCTGCTCGCCTATGTTCGCGACACGCAGAAATCCGCCCTGCCGCACCTGCTGTCCATCGCTACCGAAGAGCGCGACGCCGCCCTGATCATGGATCCGGCGACTCGCCGCAACCTGGAACTGGACGAGAGCCTGGCGGGAAAACCGGAGCTCACCCTCGCAGGGGTCTTCGATCGCACGGCGACCGCCATGGGAGGCCGCATGCTGCGCCGCTGGCTGCATCGCCCAGTGCGCGACCGTGGCATCCTTCGAGCACGCTACCAGGCGGTCGAGACACTGATCGACTCCGCTCAACAAGAGGCCATCGCGGCGCCGTTGAGGGCCATCGGCGACTTGGAAAGAATCGTGGCGAGAATCGCCCTGCGATCCGCGCGCCCTCGGGATCTCACGCAGCTGCGTGCGGCGCTTGGCGTGCTACCCCAGCTAATCGATCTGCTCCGCGCCGCACCCTCGCCCCTGCTGCAGGAACTGATCGCCGAGGTTGCGCATCACAACGACGGCCACACGCAGGATCACGCCCTGCTCGCCAAGGCCATCGTCGACGCGCCGCCTCATTATCTGCGCGACGGTGGTGTGATCGCCACGGGTTACGATGCGGAGCTTGACGAGCTGCGCCTGCTCGGCAGCAACACCGAACAGTTCCTGCTGGAACTGGAACGAAGAGAGCGCGAACGCAGCGGCCTCTCGAGCTTGAAGCTCGGCTTCAATCGGGTGCAGGGCTTTTTCATCGAGGTGAACCGCAGCCAGGCCGACAGGGTGCCGGTCGACTATCTGCGGCGCCAGACGGTAAAGTCCGCCGAGCGGTTCATCACGCCCGAACTAAAATCCTTCGAGGACAAAGTGCTTGGCGCTCGGGATCGAGCGCTGGCGCGCGAGAAGGCGCTGTATGAAACATTGCTGGACCACCTGACCTCGCGCCTACCGGCGCTGCAGTCGACCACGGCCGCAATCGCGCAAATCGACGTGTTGACCTGCTTCGCCGAACGCGCCGCCGCCCTAAATTGCGCGCAGCCGGAACTGGTCGATGAGCCCATGCTGTTGATCGAAGGCGGGCGCCATCCCGTGGTCGAGCGAGCCGGCCGTGAGCCGTTCGTGCCCAATGATCTGCGCTTCGACGATGCGCGCCGCATGTTGATCATTACCGGGCCGAATATGGGCGGTAAAAGCACCTATATGCGGCAGACCGCGCTCATCGTGATTTTGGCGCATATCGGCTGCTATGTGCCGGCCCGCCGGGCCGTGCTGGGGCCGATGGATCGCATCTTTACGCGCATCGGCGCCTCGGACGATCTGGCCGGCGGCCGCTCGACGTTCATGCTCGAAATGACCGAGACGGCGAATATTCTGCACAATGCCACGGCCATGAGCCTGGTGCTCATGGACGAAGTGGGCCGCGGCACCAGTACTTTCGACGGCCTGTCGCTGGCCTGGGCGTGCGCGGCCTTCATCGCCAACAAAATCCGCGCCTTTACTCTGTTCGCCACGCACTACTTTGAACTGACCAGTCTCGCCGGTGAGGCACCGGGAGTGGTCAATGTGCACGTCGAAGCGGTGGAGCACGGCGACACGCTGGTGTTCCTGCATAGCATGAAGGAAGGCCCGGCCAACCAGAGCTATGGGTTGCAGGTCGCGGCACTCGCCGGCATTCCAAAATCCGTCACGGCGCAAGCCCGCCGCTATCTGACCGAACTGGAGCGCGAACGCGATGCCCTGCGAACCTCCACCTCGCCGCAGGCTGAGTTGGCCTTGTTCGTCGCGCCGCCCCCGCCGCCCGAGTCCGCGGCTCTGGAGGCTCTGCGCGCGCTCGATCCGAACTCCTTGAGTCCCCGCGAAGCCCTAGATCTGCTGTTTCGCCTACAACAACTAGACCGCGGCGCCTGATTAGGGGCTGAATCGGCCGCGTCGTAGGAACAGTCCTGCGGCACGCGCCACCGTCTTCGAGAAGACCATCCCCGTGTGACTCACGGGCAGCACCAGATGGTCTGCCGTGCCCTCGATCCGCGTCTCCTCGACCAAGATAGTGCCGTCGCTCGGACCGGGCAGCTTTCCGACCAGGCGGCCCAAACCGATGCCGGAATTCCCGGCGATCACGCCCAATTCCCGCGAGCCGTTCCAGCGGCGCTCATGCGCTGTCAACAGTTCCTCGCGGACGCTGTGTCCCATGATGCTGCGCCCGAACGGCAGCCGCGCCAAATTCCGCGCCGTGCAGCTGCCGCGCAGGGGCGAGCCCAACACGACGATTCTCCCCGGCGGCCACGTCGCTGCCGCGGCGCCGCTCTCCATGAAGGCTTTGAACACCATGACGCCGCCCAAGCTATGGCCGATCACATGCAGGGTATCCGCCCGAATCGTGCTGAGAAATTTCGCGAGTTCAGAGGCGTTGGTATTGGCCTCAACGGCAACCGAGGGATAGGAGAAAGTCCGAGTCTGCGCATCGAGGTCGCGCGCCAACCGCCGGCGCAGCAGAACGGACTCTGCACCGCGCTGCCAAAGCCCGTGCACGTACACAATGACCGTGCTCAGCGCGAAGCCCCTAGGCGCAGTTGTTCGATGACCGCGCGATTGGTGCTGGAGGAAGCCTTCTCCACCGCCGCGGAACCCGTAGCCCACTCAAAGCGCACGTGTTCTGTGTCGCTGAGAATGACCGGCACGCGCTGCGCCAGCCGCAGCGAGAACGCATGTTCGAGATTGCGCGTCACGCCGGGCGCGTACACCTTGCCGAATGTCGGCAGAATCTCGTACACCTGCGTCCATTGCAAATTGACCAGCACGCCCTGCTTGATGCCGGTCTCCTCGACAACCTCGCGCCGCGCCGCGCTGTCAGCGTGCTCGCCCCATTCCAAACTGCCCGTGACCGATTGCCAAAAGCCGGCAGGACGGCGCCGCTCCAGCAATAAAAAATCGCCGCCGTCGGTATGGATCACGATCAATACCGATTCTGGACGACGATAGGATTGGACGTTCAGTCGACCTTCGGCGGGACGCGCACGCGAATATGCAGTTCTCGCAGCTGCGCCTCGCTGACCTCGGTAGGCGCGTCCATCAGAAGATCCGCCGCCGTCTGCGTTTTCGGGAATGCGATGACATCCCGGATGCTGTCCGCTCCGGCCATTAGCATGGCAAGCCGATCGAGGCCGAAGGCAATGCCGCCATGCGGCGGTCGCCGAATTTAAGCGCATCCAGCAAGAACCCGAATTTAATGCGCGCTTCCTCGGGCGAAATACCCAGCAGATCGAACACTACCGATTGCAGTTCCTGCGAATGAATACGCACCGAACCGCCGCCGATCTCCGAGCCGTTCAGCACCATGTCGTACGCCTTGGCGGTCGCCTCGCCGGGACTCGCTGCCAACGCCGCATAGTCCAGATTCGCAGGGCTGGTAAAGGGATGGTGCATGGCCTGCCAGCGCTTAGCTTCCGCGTCCCACTCGAACATCGGAAAATCCACGACCCAGAGCGGCTTCCATCCCTCTGCCACCAGCTTCAGATCCTGGCCCACCTTCAGGCGCAGCGCCCCCAGAGCGTCGCTCACCACCTTGCCGCTGTCCGCACCAAAGAAAATCAAGTCGCCGTCGGCCGCGCCCGTGCGCGCGAGAATGCCGCTGATGGCTGTATCGCTTAAGAATTTCAATATCGGGGATTGCAGTCCGTCGCGGCCCTTGGTGATTTCGTTGACCTTGACGTAGGCCAGACCCTTGGCGCCGTAACGCGCGACATAGGCCGTGTAATCGTCGATCTCCTTGCGAGACAGCTTGCCGCCCTGCGGCACGCAAAGGGCCGTCACGCGGCCCTTGGGATCGGCCGCAGGTCCTGCAAATACTTTGAAGTCGCAGCCCTTGACCAGATCCGCCACGTCCACCAATTCGAGCGGCACGCGCAGATCCGGCTTGTCCGATCCGTAGCGGCGCATCGCTTCGGCGTAGCTCATCCGCGGCATAGGATTGGGCAAATCGACGTTCAGCACTTGCTTGAACAAGTGCCGCATCAGCCCCTCCATGAGTTCCTGGATGTGTGCTTGATCGAGAAACGAGGTCTCGATATCGAGCTGCGTGAATTCCGGCTGACGATCGGCGCGCAAGTCCTCGTCGCGGAAGCAGCGCACGATTTGATAGTAGCGGTCGAAGCCGGAAATCATCAGTAACTGCTTGTAGATCTGCGGCGACTGAGGTAACGCAAAGAACTTGCCGGCATGCGTGCGGCTCGGAACCAGGTAATCGCGCGCGCCCTCGGGTGTCGCCTTGGACAACATCGGCGTTTCGATGTCGATGAAGCCCGCGTCGTCGAGATAGTGCCGCATCGCGCGCGTGATTCGGTGACGCAGCAGCAGCCGTTCGCGCATTTCCTCGCGGCGGAGATCGATGTAGCGAAAGCGCAGCCGCACTTCCTCGCTGACATGCTCGTCGAGCTGGAACGGCAGCGGCTCGGAGCGGTTCAGTATCTCCAAATCCTGGCAGAGCAACTCAACTTGACCGGACTTCAGATTGGCGTTGGCCGTGCCCGGTGGACGGGCGCGCACCAATCCGGTGACCTTGAGCACGAATTCGTTGCGGACGCGCTCGGCCGAGGCGAAAACCGCCGCCCGGTCGGGGTCAAATACCACTTGCAGCAGCCCTTCGCGGTCGCGCAAATCGACAAAGATGACGCCGCCATGGTCACGGCGACGATGAGCCCAGCCGGCCACGGTGACGACCTGCCCGGTCAGCGACTCGTCGACCTGCCCGCAATAGTGAGTACGCATACGCGAAAACAACCCAGTGGAAAGCGCGCGATGCTAAGGCCTGAGCGCGGCGTGGGCAAGCCCTAAACTCGACGTTTGGCCTTGTGCACCGGCCTCTTGATCGGTCTTTTTGCCGCAGATTTACCGCGTCCCGCGGTGCGCGACCGCGCGGAGCTCTTGCCGGCGTCCGGCTTCTTGGCCGATTCTGCTGTCTTCTCCGCCGGCTTGTCCGCGGCCTTTTCCGTGGCTGGGGCCTCTTTGGCGCCGGCCCCATCCGCTGCCTTTCCGTCCTTGCCCTTGGCATCCGCCGCCCCCTCCTTCGAGGTCTCCTTAGGGGTCTCCTTGGCGGTGTCCTTCGCAGAATCACTCGCGGCATCCGACTCAGGCCGGTCGGCGAGATTGCGCTTGTTGTCCTGGTCACCCTTGAAGTCGGTCTCGTACCAACCGCCGCCCTTCAGACGAAACACCGGCGCCGACATCAAGCGTTGCAGCTGCGACTTGCCGCAATGAGGACATTTCCTCAATGGCGGATCGCTGATCTTTTGCATGGCCTCGAGGTCGTGGCCGCAGCTTTTGCATTGATACTCGTAAAAAGGCATGGCTTTCCTATCGTTCGTCCCTAGTCCATCAAGAGGCGCGTCAGTATAGCGAAACGCGCCCGCATCGCAGCTAGTGCACCCTCTCCTTCTCGAAAACCAGTGCGCCGCCCTGTAGCTTGCCAACCACCCGGTCGCCGGCGGTGAAGTCCCCGCGCAGAATCTTCTGCGCCAGAGGGTTCTCGATCTGAGCCTGTATGGCCCTCTTCAACGGCCGCGCACCGTATACGGTGTCGAAGCCGGCCTCGCCGATCTTGTCACGTGCATCGTCATCCAAACGCAGAGTGATGTCGCGCTCCGCCAGCCTCTGTCGAAGGCGGCCCAACTGGATATCCACGATGGATCGGATCTGCTCGCGCCCAAGGGAATGGAACACTACGATCTCGTCCACCCGATTGATGAACTCCGGCCGGAAGTGCTGGCTCACCACCTGCATAACCGCGGCCTTCATCTTGTCGTAGTTCGCTTCACCCGCCAGTTCCTGAATGACCTGCGAACCAAGGTTCGATGTCATGATCACCACGCAATTGCGGAAGTCTACCGTGCGCCCCTGGCCATCCGTGAGGCGCCCATCGTCCAACACCTGCAGCAGCACGTTGAACACATCGGGATGCGCCTTCTCGATCTCATCCAGCAGAATCACGCAGTAGGGCCTGCGGCGCACGGCTTCAGTCAGGTAGCCACCCTCTTCATAGCCGACGTAACCCGGCGGCGCGCCGATCAGGCGGGCCACCGAGTGCTTCTCCATGAATTCAGACATATCGATGCGCACCAGCGCTTCCTCGGTGTCGAACATGAACTCGGCCAGCGCCTTGCAGAGTTCGGTCTTGCCGACACCCGTGGGGCCCAAAAACATGAACGAGCCGCTGGGCCGGTGCGGATCGGAGAGTCCGGCACGAGTTCTGCGAATCGCATCCGCCACGGCCGTAACCGCCTCCTTCTGACCGACCACTCGCTTACCCAATACCTCTTCCATGCGAAGCAGCTTGTCGCGCTCACCCTCGAGCATTCGCGACACCGGTATCCCGGTCCACTTCGACACGATCTCCGCGATTTCAACTTCGGTCACCGAATTGCGCAGCAGCTGATTCGGCTTCTGTTCCACTTCCAGCGCCTTGGCAAGCTTCTGCTCGAGAGCCGGAATGCGTCCGTATTGCAGCTCCGACATGCGCGCCAAATCCTGTGCGCGACGTGCCGTGTCCACATCCTGCCGGGCCCGTTCCAGCTCCTCCTTGATGTGCGCGGCGCCCTGCACCGAGGCCTTTTCCGCCTTCCACACCTCCTCGAGATCCGAATATTCCTTTTCCAATCCCTTCAACGAGTCTTCCAAGGTACTCAAACGCTTGCGCGATGCCTCGTCGGCTTCCTTCTTGAGGGCTTCGCGTTCGATTTTCAGTTGAATGATGCGCCGGTCGAGCTTGTCGAGAACCTCGGGCTTGGAATCGATTTCCATGCGAATCAGCGAACCCGCCTCATCGATTAAGTCGATGGCCTTGTCGGGCAACTGCCGGTCTGAGATATAGCGATGCGAGAGAGTCGCCGCCGCGACGATGGCCGGATCCGTGATCTCCACGCCGTGATGTACTTCGTAGCGCTCTTTCAGGCCGCGCAGAATCGCGATGGTGTCTTCCACCGACGGCTCCTCGACCAGCACCTTTTGGAAGCGCCGCTCCAGCGCAGCGTCCTTTTCGATGTATTTGCGATATTCGTCCAGCGTAGTGGCGCCGACGCAGTGCAGCTCGCCCCGGGCCAAGGCGGGCTTCAGCATATTGCCCGCATCCATGGAGCCCTCGGCCTTGCCCGCGCCCACCATGGTATGCAATTCGTCGATGAACAGAATGATCTGACCTTCCTGCTTGGCCAGATCGTTGAGCACCGCCTTCAGCCGCTCCTCGAACTCGCCGCGGAATTTTGCGCCGGCGATGAGCGCGCCCATATCCAACGACAGAATGCGCTTGTTGCGCAGACCCTCAGGCACTTCGCCGTTGACGATGCGTTGCGCCAAGCCTTCCACGATAGCCGTCTTGCCCACGCCGGGCTCGCCGATCAGCACGGGATTATTTTTCGTGCGCCGCTGCAGCACCTGAATAGTGCGGCGGATCTCATCGTCGCGCCCGATCACCGGATCGAGTTTGCCCGCCGTCGCCCGTTCGGTGAGATCGATGCTGTATTTCTCCAGCGCCTGGCGATTTTCCTCGGCGTTCGCGTCATCCACTTTGGCCCCGCCGCGCACTTCGTCGATGGCCTTTTCCAGCGCCGCCTTGCTGGCGCCGACGGCCTTGAGCAGACGCCCCAGCTCGCCACGATCCTCGCAGGCCGCCAGCACGAAAAGCTCGCTCGAAATGAACTGATCGCCGCGCTGCTGAGCCAGCTTGTCGGTGACGTTCAATAGCTTGTTTAAATCGTTGCCGAGCAGTATTTCGCCGCCCGACCCTTCAACCTTGGGCGTGCGATCCATCGCGCCGGCAAGATCCGAGCGCAGCTTGGCGACCTGGGCACCCGCCTTCTCGAGCAGGGGCCGGGCAGTGCCGCCCTGTTGGTCGAGCAGGGCCGCCATGAGATGCACGGGCTCGATGTATTGATTGTCGCGGCCGACGGCGAGCGATTGCGCATCCGCCAACGCGGCCTGGAATTTGGTTGTTAGTTTGTCCATTCGCATAGAAATATCCCGCGCGATAAGCTCTGAATGGTCACTACTTGGGGATGTGGAGAGGCCAATTCAACGGCCCGCGAGGACTTACTGCCTTCCCAGCTTCGGTTCCAGCCAAATCAGAGTGGCCTGCCGTCCGGTGATACCGTCGCGCCGATGCGAGAAGTACCTATCGCCCGCGGCAAAGGTGCATTCCCCGCCGCCGTGAACTCGGCTCACCCCGAGCGCGGACAGTCGCCGCCGCGCAAGCGTCGCCAGATCCGCCATGAACCGCCCACGCCCGTTCGGAATGAAGGCCGCATCGGCACCCGAATCTCCCTGCAGCAGCGCCTCGCGGACCTCGGGCCCCACCTCAAAGTGCTTGGGTCCGATGGCGGGACCCAGCCAGGCCAGCAGGCGGCCGGGCGGTACCTTCAGCGCCTGCACGGTGGCCTCGATAACCCCCAGCGCGAGCCCGCGCCAACCCGCATGCACGCCTGCGACTAAGCCGCCGGTGTCCACAGTCAGCAGCAGGGGCAGACAGTCAGCGGTGAGGATGGCGCATACCCGTCCCGCCTGGCGAGTAAAGGCCGCATCCGCAGGACCCGCGCCTCCGAAGCCGTCGAGATCGGCCACATGCGTGCCGTGCACCTGCTCCAGCCAGACAGGCTCGACCGGCAACCCGGCGGCGGCGGCCAGACGCCGACGATTCTCGGCCACGTTCGCGGCGGCATCGCCCACGTGGTCGCCCAAATTGAGCGATTCATAGGGTGCGCCGCTCGTACCGCCGGTGCGAAAAGTGGACAGTGCGCGCACGCCGACAGGCGCCGGCCAACCGGGTTCGACCCAGGAGAGACTCATTGCTTCCCGTCCTTACGTAACGCGTCCAGCAATTGCTCAAAATCCTGTGGCACCGGGGTAGTGAGCGTCAAGCGTTTGGCGGTGCGCGGATGGTCGAACCCCAGTGTGGCGGCGTGCAAAGCCTGGCGCTTGAAGGCGCGCAAGGTGTCGATGAGGCCCTGCGTCGCGCCGCGCGGCAAGCCAAAGCGCCCGCCGTATACAGGATCTCCCACAATGGGATACTTGATGTGTGAGAGATGTAGCCGGATCTGGTGGGTGCGGCCGGTCTCCAATTTGACGCTCAAATAAGTATGCGCCCGGAAGCGTTCCAGCACCCGATAGTGGGTGACCGCCGGCCGGCCCGAGACGCGGATCGCCATCTTCAAGCGGTCGCCGCGGTGACGCCCGATGGGTTCATCGACCGTCCCGCCCCCGGTCATGACCCCGACGCAGGCAGCGACGTATTCGCGCGCCATGGTGCGCGCCTCGAGCTGGCGACTGAGCGAGGTTTGCGCCTCCGGGGTGCGTGCCACCACCAACAAGCCGCTGGTATCCTTATCGAGTCGATGGATCAATCCGGCTCGTGGTAATGCGGCGAGCGTGGGATCGAACCCCAGCAAGGCATTTTGCAAGGTATGCCGCGGATTGCCCGCGCCCGGGTGCACCACCAATCCGGCCGGCTTATCGATGACCAATACGTCCCGATCTTCGTGGATTAGGCGTAGTGCAATGGCTTCCGGCAATACCTGGGGTTGGGCTACGGGGTCGAGCGTCATTTGCACTCGCACGAGGGATCCCACCTCGGCGATATCCCGCGGTTTGCAGCCCATACCGTCCACTTTGACCTCACCTGCCTGGATCCAGCCCTTGATCCGGGTACGCGAATGCTCCGGCATCAAACGGGCCAACACGCTATCCAGCCGTTGACCGGCCAACTCAGGCGGAATCGTCAGATCGATCACTTGGAACTCTGGGGTCATAGGGCACTCGAAGCTAGCGGCGAGGCATCGGGTATACTGCCGCGCTTTCGTAAGTCACCCATTGTAAGGAATCGCCTGTGAGACTGCGTGATCTTGTCCATCCGAGCCGGGTATTGCTGATCGCCGTCGGGATAGCGATGCTAGCGGCCGGCTGCCGCAGCCATCGCGCTGATGACGCCAAATCGGGCCCCGAAGTGATCTATGCGCGAGCCCAGAAAGCCATCAGAAACTCAAGCTACGGCGAAGCCATCAAGCAGCTCGAAGCGCTGCAATCGCGTTTCCCGTTCAGCGAACCCGCCCGCCAATCGCAGCTGGATTTGATCTACGCATACTACAAGAATCGCGAAGTCGATCCCGCCATCGACGCCGCCGACACCTTCATTCGCGAAAATCCGACCAATGCCCGGGTCGACTACGCCTATTACATGAAGGGACTGGTGTATTTCGAGCGCCAGGCCAATTGGCTGGAGCGAAAATTCAACGTGGATTTGTCGCAGCGTCCGCCCATCAATGCGCGCAAGTCATTCGAAGCCTTCCAGCAGTTGATCGAGAAGTACCCTCACAGCGAATACGTCTACGATTCGCGCCAGCGCATGATTTTCCTGCGCAATCGCCTGGCGGATTTCGAATTGCACGTCGCCCTATACTACATGCGGCGCGGCGCCTATGTGGGCGCGATCAATCGCGCCAAATACTGCGTCGAGAACTATGACGGCGCGCCGGCCGTGAAGGGGTCCCTGAAAGTACTGGTGGATGCCTACCGCAACCTCAAAATGACGGATCTGGCTGCAAACGCAGAACGCGTCTATGCCGACAATTACCCGAACAGCAGCAAGGACATTTCCGGCAGGAAGCATTGGTGGAGCTTCCTCTAGGGCCTCGAGACGCGTAATCGCGCATTACTCATGCAGCGCACGGCATCGACCGACACATCGGCGGCTGTAACGAAAGGCGCCTCGCGAATCTGAGCCCGCGCGCGGGTGGCCTTCTTCATTCCGGCATTACCTGGACGCCGAGCTTGCGGCTTTTCTTTATCCTGCGGCATCTATCGCGACTTATAGCCGCTGGTGATCGGATACCGCCAGTCGCGCCCGAACGCCCGGCCGCTGACGCGTATCCCGGGAGGCGCCTGGCGCCGCTTGTACTCGTTGCGCTTCACCAAATCCAAGATGCGCCCCACGGTGGCGCGGTCGAAACCCCGTGCGGCAATCTGATCGACGGACAAATCCTCTTCGATGAAGGCCTCGAGAATCGGATCGAGAACCTCGTATGGCGGCAGACTATCCGTGTCCTTCTGCTCGTAGCGCAGTTCTGCCGACGGCGGCCTCTCGATAACCCGCGCAGGGATCACCTGCGATTGGCCATTGCGCCAGGCGCACAGCCGGTAGACCAATAACTTGCTGCAATCCTTGATGGGCGCGAAGCCTCCGGCCATGTCGCCGTACAGCGTGGCGTAACCCACCGCCATCTCGCTTTTATTGCCCGTGGTCAGCAGCATCCTGCCCGTTTTGTTCGAAATGCCCATCAGCAACACGCCGCGACAGCGAGATTGAATATTCTCCTCCGCGGTATCCGGCGCGCGGCCGGCGAATTCGTCTTTGAGCGCCGCCAGCGTTGCCTCGAACATTCCCTCGATGGATATCTCACTGTGCTTGACCTTGAGCCAGGTCGCCTGCAGCGCGGCGTCGTCCTTGCTCATCTGCGAGGTATAGCGCGAGGGCATCGCCACGGAATGCACGCGATCCGCGCCCAAGGCATCGACCGCGATGCACAGGGTCAATGCCGAGTCCACTCCGCCGGACAATCCCAACACCACGCCCGGGAAACGATGCTTGTCCACATAGTCGCGCGTACCCTGCACTAGCGCGCCGTAAACGCTTTCTTCCTGGCCCTGCAGCGGCACCATATTGCCGGCAAGGGGCCTCACCACCCCGGCGGAGTCGGCCTCAAGATCCACGATAAACATGCCTTCGGAGAACGCCGGCGCCCGCATCGTGACCTGCCCCTGGGCATCCATCACGAAGGAATTGCCGTCGAAAACGAGTTCATCCTGGCCGCCGACCAAATTGACGAACACCAGGGGGATCCCGGCTTCGCCCACGCGTGTCCGGCCGATTTCCTGTTCGCGCTGTGTTTGCTTATCGACCTCATAGGGCGAGGCGTTGATCACCAACAGAACCTGCGCGCCCGCCTTGCGCGCCTGGCGTGCCGGTTCTGCATCCCAGACATCCTCACAAACCAATACGCCCGCCTGCACGCCGTTGAGATCCACGACAGTGGGTTCGGTGCCGGGCGTGAAATAGCGCTTCTCGTCGAATACTCGATAATTTGGCAGACAGGCCTTGCGATGATTGGCGAGCACCACCCCGTTGCGAATCACAATGGCCGAATTGAATATCTTGGTGCCGTCGTATTCCGGATAGCCTGCGATCAAGGTGATGCCGCGAACCTCCTGCTTCAATCGCTCCAACGAGCGCCCCACCTGCAGCCGCATACCGGAATGAAACAGCAAATCCTCGGGCGGGTAACCCGACACCGCGAGTTCCGGCACCAGGACCACGTCCGCCCGATGCTCATCGCGGGCCGCAACCGCTGCGGCGACGATGCGCGATGTGTTGCCGTCGACATCGCCGACTACCAAATTGAGCTGCGCCATGACACAACGCAGCCGCCGCGACTGAGCCAAATGAATCCCCTATTTAGGACGCCGTGCGCTGCGCCGCCCGGCCGTTTTAGCCGGCTTTCGCGCGGGCTTCTTCGCCGGCTTTCTGGCCGCCTTCTTCACGGACTTCTTCAGCGCCTTCGCTGGCTTGCTCTTTGACGCCTTGCTCCTTGACGCCTTGCCCTTCAGCCGCTTGGCGATCGCAGATCCCAGCTCGGCCGGCGAACGCACCGTCGTGATTCCCGCCGCCTCGAGCGCTTCGAATTTCGCGGCCGCGGTACCCTTCCCGCCCGCCACAATGGCGCCGGCATGCCCCATGCGCTTGCCGGGGGGCGCCGCGACACCGGCGATATAGGCAACCACAGGTTTGCTCACGTGATCGTGAATGTAGGCCGCGGCGGCTTCCTCGTCGCTGCCACCGATCTCGCCCACCATGACAATGCCTTCGGTCTGCGGATCCTTCTCGAACAATTCCAGCACGTCGATGAAGCTCATGCCGCGCACTGGATCGCCGCCGATGCCGACGCAGGTGCTCTGGCCGAGGTTGTTGTTGGTAGTCTGAAAAACGGCCTCGTAAGTCAGAGTGCCTGAGCGCGAAACAATGCCCACCCGACCTTTCTTGTGGATGAAGCCCGGCATGATGCCGATCTTGCATTCTCCAGGCGTGATGATGCCCGGACAATTCGGGCCGATGAGGCGGGTCTTATAGCTCGCCAGGGTCATTTTCACGCGCACCATGTCGTTCACCGGTATGCCTTCGGTGATGCACACGATGAGCTCGATCCCGGCATCCGCCGCCTCGAGAATTGCATCCGCCGCGTAAGGCGCCGGCACGTAAATCATGCTTACCGTAGCGCCGGTGTCGGCCACCGCCTCTTTGGCGGTGTCGAATACCGGCAAACCCAGATGCCTATCTCCGCCGCGCCCCGGCGTAACCCCGCCGACGAGTTTGGTGCCGTAGGCGAGGCATTGCTCCGAATGAAAGGTGCCCTGTTTGCCGGTAAAGCCCTGGCAAATGACCTTGGTGTTTTTATTGACCAGAATACTCATGAATGCGCTCCTGCCATGCTTACGGCTTTTTTGGCCGCGTCGGTCAAATCGCTGGCCGCGGTAAT
Organism: Gammaproteobacteria bacterium; assembly: GCA_025358295.1. Lineage (GTDB taxonomy): Bacteria > Pseudomonadota > Gammaproteobacteria > Steroidobacterales > Steroidobacteraceae > Bog-1198. The sequence continues at coordinate 2,984 of JANYJY010000057.1, read as the reverse complement.
GGCAAGGCCGCTCTGGGCCAACAGCTCCCGCGCCCGAGGCGCATTGGTGCCCTCGATGCGCACGATCACCGGTATGCTCACGCCCACTTCCTTGACGGCCGCGATAATGCCTTCCGCAATCATGTCGCCGCGGACGATGCCACCGAAAATATTGATCAGAATCGCCGTGACCTTGGGATTCGAGAGAATGAGTTTGAACGCAATGCTGACGCGCTCCTTCGTTGCCCCGCCGCCCACGTCCAGGAAATTGGCAGGCTTGCCGCCATGCAATTGAATGAGGTCCATGGTCGCCATGGCAAGCCCGGCGCCGTTCACCATGCAGGCGATATTGCCGTCGAGCGACACGTAGTTCAGGTCGTTCTCCGCCGCCTTGCGCTCCATCGGATCTTCCTGCGCGGCGTCCCGCATGGCCGCGAGATCCTTGTGGCGGAACAGCGCGTTGTCTTCGATGTTGATCTTGGCATCCAACGCCAGCAGATCACCCTCGCCAGTCACGATCAGAGGATTGACTTCCACCAAGCTCGCATCGCGTTCCAAGTACAGCTTGTAGAGCGCGTGCGCGATTTTGCCGAACTGGCCTATCTGCACGCCGCTCAAACCCAATCCGAACGCCAGCTGCCGGGTCTGATAGTCCTGCAACCCTGCCGTGGGATGAATATTGACGCGGATGATCTTCTCCGGCGAGTGCTCGGCCACCTCTTCGATGTCCATGCCGCCGGCAGCTGAAGCCACGAAGGCGATGCGCCCCGCCTCGCGATTGAGGACCAAACTCAAGTAAATCTCGCGCGCGATCTTCGATCCCAGCTCCACATAGACCTGATGTACCGGCAGACCTTCAGGACCGGTCTGATGAGTCACCAGAATCGTGCCGAGCATGGCCTTGGCGGCGGCGCGCACCGCGTCCAGATCCTTGGCCACCTTGACCCCGCCCGCCTTGCCGCGGCCGCCGGCATGAACCTGTGCCTTAACCACCCATAGCGTGCCGCCCAGCTTCTTCGCGGCGGCCACCGCTTCCTCCGGCGATCCCGCGACCTCTCCCCTTGGGACGGGGATGGCATATTGGGCAAAAAGCTGCTTCGATTGATACTCGTGCAAATTCATGAATAGTCCTTCAGTGCCCATCCGAATGCGTAAGGCGCGCTATTCTGAATTAAGCTCGGGGACAGCGCAAAGCCGCATTAGGACAAAAAGCCTTGAACCGCCAATTCGACCTTAATATCGGCAGAGAGCCCGCACTAGATTGGCGCGTACTGGGTTTGTTGAATCTGTACCGCGTCCTCGTCCCCCTGGTACTGCTCGGCCTGTATTCGGTGGGCGGCGCCCGCGGCCTGGGCGTCACGGCTCCGCAGCTGTTCTTCAGCGCCGCCATCTTTTATCTGTGTTTCGGGCTTGGCAACGTCATTTTGGTGCGCCGACGCCTGCCCGGCGTCCTCCTTCAGACCATTTTGCAAGGCGCCGTCGATATGACGGTGTCGATGTTGCTGCTGCATTCCTGGGGTGGGGTGTCCGGCGGCCTGGGTCTTCTGTTCCTCGTTCCCGTGGGCGGGCTCGCCTTTTTGCTGACTCCGCGCAGCGCGCTGTTCCTGGCGGCTATCGCCACCATGGCCATCCTCGCCGAGACCATTTGGCAGCAGCTAGCGGGTCATCCCGACATCGCCTCCTACGCGACCGCCGGCCTTCTGGGCATCGTCCTGTTCACGATTGCGGCTGCTGCGAGCTTCGTCGCCGGCCGCATGCGCGCGAGCGAGGACTTGGTGCGCCAAAAAGACATCGACCTCGCGAACCTCGCGGAGCTCTCACAGTACATCGTGCAACACCTCCGCGAGAGCCTGCTGGTGGTCGACGGCGCCGATAACATCCGGCTCATCAACGAGTCGGCGGCGGAAATCCTCGGCGACAACAACGCCGTGCCCGGGGCCCTGGTGGGCGAGGTGTCGCCGCGACTGTTGTATTCATTGACCACCTGGCGGCAGAGCGAGCGCGGCGCAACCTCGCCATCGAGTTTCGTGGCAGCTGACGGCGCGCGCGTGATTCAGCCGCATTTCGCACCTCTTGGTGGTGTGTCGCCGGGACCCACACTCATATTCCTCGAAGACACCAGTCTGATGGCGGAGCGCGTGCAGCAGGGCAAACTTGCTGCGCTCGGCCGGCTGTCAGCCAGCATCGCCCATGAAATCCGCAATCCCGTCGGCGCCATGAGCCATGCCGGCCAGTTGCTCGCCGAGAGCCCCGGATTCGGCCCCGACGAACGCCGCCTGACCGACATCATTCGCAACAACTCCGAACGGGTCAGCACGATTATCAACAATGTATTGCAGCTATCCCGCCGCGAGGCCACCAAGCCCACGAGACTAACCCTCGGCGACTGGATCGAAGAATTTTTGAGCGAATTCTGCGAAACCATGCAGCTGCCCAGATCCCAGATCCGCCTGCAAGAGGATGCCAAGGATCTGGAAGTGCGCTTCGACCCTAGTCATCTACATCAAGTCGCGTGGAATCTGTGTGAAAATGCCATCAAGTACGGCGAGACTCGCGGCGGCGTCAGCATCGAGATCAAGCTCGGCCGGTTAAACCCCAGTAATCGGCCCTGTCTCGAGGTGGCGGACCGGGGTCCGGGAATCGAACTTCAAGCCGTCGATCGGATATTCGAGCCCTTCTTCACCGGCCGCAAGGGCGGAACCGGCCTCGGGCTGTTCATCGCGCGTGAGCTCTGTCAGCTGAATCGCGCCATCCTTCTTTACGAGCCGCGATCCGGCGACGGCAGCGTATTTAGGATCGTGTTCAGCGATCCGCAGCGATGGGAAGGCGCCTGACGCTAGAATGGAGCCATGCCCAAAGCCAATGTACTTGTGGTCGATGACGAACCGGATCTATGCGAACTGCTGTCGATCACCCTGCAGCGCATGGATCTAAATCCGCGCACGGCCGGCGATGTGGCGGCGGCGCAGCGCATGCTCAAGACCGAGCCCTTCGATTTATGCCTG
>JANYJY010000027.1 GCA_025358295.1 Gammaproteobacteria bacterium | reverse complement strand
CCAATGCTATGCAGTCCTTGGTCAAGAATCCGAACGACACGGCGGCCATCGCGCTCGTCTCGTCCAAGGATCCGAGCTGGAACGCGACGCTGCGGACCACCTGCGTTGCCACCCTGCTGGATGCAGGCCATGCCACCAATGCATTGCCGCAGCGCGCCAGGGCCAATATCAACTGCCGCATTTTCCCAGGCGTCGATCAAGAAACCGTGCGCGCAAAGCTCGAAGAGCTGATCGCCGATCCGAAGGTGGTGGTTTCCACATTGGAGATCCGGGGGCCCAGTTCATCGCCGCCGCCGTTGACGCCGCAGATATTGGGGCCGGTTGAAAAACTGGCGGCTGAATTCTTTCCCGGCGTACCGGTATTGCCGATTTTGCAGCCCGGTGGAACCGACGGCCAGTTCTTGAACGCGGCCGGCATCCCCACTTACGGCATCGAACCCCTGTTTGCCGGACCCGATCTCGGCCACATTCACGGCCTGAACGAGTACGTCAGCGTCAAGTCCCTGATGGATTGCCGCGATTTCCTGTATTGGCTGATCAAAACTTACGCGGATCAGAAATGACACAGGGGTAACGACGTCATCGGCCGAACCGTTCAGCGCCACGGCCCGGACTTACGGCCTCTGTACGGTGCATAATCGCATCATGGATGCACTGGCAACGGCGACCGAGTTGTGCGATGTGGCGGTGATCGGCGGCGGCCCCGCCGGCAGCACCGCCGCGGCATTGCTGGCGCGGCGTGGTTACACGGTGATCGCGCTGGAAAAGGCGCGTCACCCCCGCTTCCACATCGGCGAGTCTTTGCTGCCGATGAACCTGCCGATCCTCGAGCGGCTCGGTGTGCTCGACAAGGTGCGGACCCTCGGGGTATTCAAGCCGGGCGCAGATTTCGAGGCCGACAATGAGCGCGGCTATAACACGTACGAATTCTCACGGGCCATCGGCAAGAGTCCGCCGCATGCCTACCAGGTATGGCGCCAGGACTTTGACAAAATGCTCTACGACCATGCGCGCGGCTGTGGCGCAGATGCGCGCGAGGGCCACGAAGTGCTGGCCGTGGAACAGATCGACCCGCGCGAGTCGCAACTTGATATTCGCACCGACGACGGCCGCAATTACCGCATCCAAGCGCGCTACGTGGTCGATGCCAGCGGCCGCGACGCCATGCTCTCCTCACGGCTTCGACTCCGGCGCAAGAACGATCAACATCAAAGCGCCGCCATCTTCGGCCATTTTCGGGGCGCGGAGCGGCGCGCCGGCGTGGACGCAGGCAATATCAGCATCTATAGCTTCGAGCATGGCTGGATGTGGATGATTCCGCTGCCCGACGGCGTGATGAGCGTCGGCGCGGTGTGCCGTCCCGACTATCTCAAGCAGCGTAAGGGCAAGACTCTGGAATTCCTGTTCGACACCCTGAAGCGCAACGCCGCGCTGTGGCGGCGGCTCGAGCACGCCACGCTGATCGACGATGAGGTCCGCGTGACGGGCAATTATTCCTACGATTCGACCCGCATGGGCGGCCCCGGCTGGGTATTGGTCGGCGATGCCTTCGCATTTCTGGACCCCGTGTTCTCCTCCGGCGTCTATCTCGCCATGAGCGGCGCGGAACAGGCCGCGGCCGTGGTCGACGTGTCGCTGCGCGAGCCGGCTCGCGAGGCGGCACTGCTACGCAAATTGGAAAAGCGCCAGCGGGCCGGCATGGCGCGCTTCTCCTTCTTCATTTACCGATTCAATGGTCCGGTGATGCAGCAAATGTTCCGCTCACCAAAGAACACCTGGCAGCTCGAACAGGGCGTCATCTCCATGCTCGCCGGCGACCTGTTCGATACGCCCAAGGTGCTATGGCGCCTGAAACTGTTCAAACTGGTGTACGCGATCCTAGGCTTGAGCGAATGGCGGCGCTGGCGTGCAGAACATAAGTACCGGCTGGCTCAGGCACGCTCGCAATTCACCGGCGGCACCACGCCGCTCGACAAGGTCTAGCGCGACGCGTTACGCGGTTATCGCAGCACGTAGCCGTCGGTGAGCGTTTGCAAGAAGGCCAAGATGTCCTTGATATCGGTCTCGCTCAATGCAGGCGCATCGCCCAGGTGCCGATCGAAGGGCGGCTGGACATCGACATTGCCCTGATACTGCACCGGCAGGTCATCGAACTTGATTGTTTTGCCGCGTGCATCGCGTGAATACCAATTTTGCGGCTCGGTATCCCTCTCGGCATAAAATCGTACGGCGTCTTCTAGGCTATGCAGTGCGCCGTTATGAAAGAACACCCGGCGCGTCGCCACATTGCGAAGTGTCGGGGCGCGAAACAGACCGCAATAATATTTTCGATCCGCGAGATCGGTGCGCAGCGGCCCGCACAGACCCAGATCGTAATGGCGCGCATCCGCGTTCGCCGGTATGGCGCCGTTTCGCGGCACGCCGATGGCGGCGTAGCCGAAATCCGTAAACTGCGGAAACGCCCCTTTGCGCAGGGCACTCGGATGGCAGCGAGCGCAATTGCCCTTGGCTGGATTATTGAAGGCGGACAGTCCGCGCGTTTCAACATCGCTCAATGACGCTTCATGGCGCAGCCAGGCGTCGTACTTGCTGGTGTAGGGATAGAACTCCGCAGCGCTTTGCTGGTAAGTTTCCAGGGCCAGCAGAACGGCCCTGAACGCGAGGTCCTTATCGTTGAATATCGAGTCGCCGAAAATACGGCGAAATTGAGCGGCCCGGTTCGCTCGAAGTAGCTTCCCGACCACGGCGTCGGGCGAGGAGTTGGCCATTTCGAACGCCGACAACAGCGGCAGGCGGGCCTGGTCATGCGCCGATTGCTCCCGCCCATCCCAGGTGCGCCCGCCGGCCGGACCTTGGTCGATGCCGTCATCGCCCTCATCATCGAAATAGTGCTCCGTGAACGGGGGAATATTTTGCGCGTACATCAACGAAGGCACGGCGCGCACACCGGGTTGCCGGCTATCGGCGCCGCCCCGTTGCACGGCAGCGTCGTCGGGAGGGCCGAACGAATGTCGCGGGTCATGACAGGAGGCACAGGACTGGGTGCCGGAGGCCGACAGGGACACATCGAAGAACAGCGTGCGGCCGATATCGGTCAGTGCGGCAGCCGCAGGTGTTTTCTCGAAGGTCGCCGCATAAAACGGCGGGTCGGCGGCGGCGCGAAAACTCATGGCCGCCACGCAAATGAGCGCTAACCGCTCAGTGCACCGAACTACCACGGGTGCTCGCCGCGGGCGCTTTGAAAAGCTGGGTGATATCCACGGCATCGAATACATAGCCGCGATTGCAGAAATCGCAATGCACCTCTACCTTGCCGCGTTCCGCCAGAACCGAACGGGATTCCGCCTCTCCCAAGCTCTGCAACATGCCGCCCACGCGTTCGCGCGAGCATCGGCAGCGAAAGTAGACCGGCGCCGCTTCATATAAGCGCACGTCGTCCTCATTGAACAAGCGATGCAGAATCTCCGCGTCGGGGAGAGTCCGCAATTCCGCCGGCGTCAGCGTCTCGCCAATCAATTGCACCCGTCGCCAAGCATCGTCGATGACCTCAGCCGCGACCTCCGCGCCCGGCGAGGCATCCGTATTGGGAAGTCTCTGCAGCAGCATCCCGGACGCCCCCGAGTGGTCCGCGTGCAGCCAAAGGCGAGTCGGCAATTGTTCTGAATTCTCGAAATACACTTGCAATGACTCGGCCAGACGCAGGCCCGCGATGGGCACAATCCCTTGATAGCGCTGTGCGCCGTCGTCGGTTTCCAACGTCACCGTGAGATTGCCGCGGCCGATTAAATCGCTGATCCCTGCGGCGGCGACCTTGTCGGCGCGGACTTCCGTCCCGGCAAAACTCTCCTCACGGTAGCGCGCCAGTCCGCGAACCCCAAGACCGCTGGTGCATTGCGCCAGCATGAGATGCACGGGACCGTCGCCTTGCAATTGCAAGGACAGAACACCCTCGAATTTGACTGTTGCCGTCAGCAGCAATGAGGCCGCCACGGCCTCGCCCAAGGTGTCCCGGATGGCCGCCGGATACTCGCGGTGCTCGATCAGCGCCCGCCAGGCCGCATCCAGATGCACCAGGTGGCCACGAATCGGGAATTGTTCGAACATGAAGCGATGCAAGCAGTCGCGATCATGCATCTTAGGCGCTACCGCCCAATTTTGCCTTGAGCAGTTCGTTCAGTTGTGCGGGATTCGCCTTGCCTTCGGTCGCCTTCATCACTTGTCCGACGAAGAAGCCGAACAATTTATCCTTGCCCGAACGATAGTCGGCAAGCTGCTTCGGGTTGGCAGCGATCACGGCATCGATCACACCTTCTATGGCGCCGGTATCCGTGATCTGCTTGAGGCCCTTCGCCTCGATGATGGCATCGGCGGCCTTGCCTTCCGACCACATCGCGTCGAATACTTCTTTGGCGATCTTGCCGGAGATGGTTTGATCGACGATGCGCGTCAACAGGCCTTTCAATTGCGCGGGCGAAACCCGGGAAACTGCGATATCGACGTTATCGCGATTGAGCGCACTGGATAGTTCGCCCATCACCCAATTCGCGGCCAGCTTGGCATGCGCCGGCCCCATCTGCACCACCACCGCTTCGAAGTAAGCGCCCAGTTCGCGGCTGGCGGAGAGCACGCCGGCATCGTAGGCCGACAGACTGAATTCCTGCGAGAAGCGCGCGGCCTTGTCATCCGGCAACTCCGGCAATGTCGCGCGCACGGCATCGATGAACGACTCGTCGATGTGGACCGGCAATAAATCGGGATCCGGGAAGTAGCGATAGTCGTTCGCCTCCTCCTTGGAGCGCATCGAACGGGTCTCGTCCTTGTCCGAATCGTACAGCCGCGTCTCCTGCACCACGCTGCCGCCGCACTCGATTAGCTCGATCTGCCGGGCCACTTCGTAATTGATGGCTTTCTCGACGAACCGAAACGAGTTCAGATTCTTTATCTCTGCGCGGGTGCCGAATTTCTCGCGGCCGCGTGGCCGCACGGACACATTCGCGTCGCAGCGAAACGAGCCTTCCTGCATGTTGCCGTCGCAGATCTCCAGATACCGCACCAAGGTGTGGATCTTCTTCATATACGCCACCGCCTCTTTGGCGGAGCGCATATCCGGCTCGGAGACGATCTCAAGCAGCGGCGTGCCGGCACGATTCAGGTCGATGCCGCTGGCGTGGGCTAGCCCTTCGTGCAGGGACTTGCCGGCATCCTCCTCCAGGTGCGCCCGGGTGACGCCCACCACTTTCACCGTGCCGTCTTCGAGCATGACGGCGAGCTTGCCCTGCTTGACCACGGGCAGCTCGTACTGGCTGATCTGGTAGCCTTTCGGCAGATCGGGATAAAAATAATTCTTGCGTGCGAACACCGACCGGCGCGCAACCTCGGCGCCGATGCTTAAGCCAAACTTGACCGCCATGCGAACGGCTTCCGCATTCAGCACCGGCAGCACGCCGGGATAGGCCAAATCGACCAGATTCGCCTGGCTGTTAGGCGGCGCGCCATAGGCGGTCGCCGAGCCGGAAAATATTTTCGACTTCGTGGCGAGCTGTGCATGAATCTCAAGCCCGATGACGACTTCCCAGTTCGACATCATTCGTACCCGCGCGGCGATCGGCGATGCCAATCGGTTGACTCTTGAAAGCGATGTGCCGCGTTCAGCAGCTTCGCCTCGGAGAAATGCGGCCCGATCAATTGCAGCCCCATGGGCAACTCATCGACGAAGCCGCAGGGCAGCGACATGGCCGGCAGCCCGGCCAGATTGGCACCGATGGTATAGATATCGTTCAGATACATGGTCACCGGATCATCGATTTTCGCCCCGATGGCGAACGCCGGCGTCGGCGTCGTGGGCCCGATCAGAAGGTCGACCTGCGCAAACGCCGCGCGGAAATCGTCAGTGATCAGCCGGCGCACTTTCTGAGCCTTCAAATAATAGGCATCGAAATACCCGGCCGACAATACATAGGTCCCGGTCATGATGCGGCGCTTCACCTCGGCGCCGAAACCCTCACCCCGCGATCGCGTGTACAGGTCCAGCAAGTCCTTCGGTTCAGAGCACCGATAACCGAAGCGCACGCCGTCGAATCGCGACAAATTGGAGGAGCATTCGGCCGGCGCGACCACATAGTAAGTGGGAACCGACATGGGCAGGTGCGGCAGGCTGACCTCCACCGTCTCGGCGCCCAGGCTTCTGTAGATCTTCAGTGCATCGTGGATTAACGCCGCGTTGCGCGCCTCCAAACCCTCAAAGAATTCTCTGAGAAGGCCGATTTTCAGGCCCGCGAGCGGTGCATTCAGGGACGCATGATAGTCGGGGACCGGTGCATCGATGCTGGTCGAGTCCTTCGGATCGAACCCCGCCATGGCCTGTAGCACAACGGCCGCATCCGCCGCGCTACGGGCGAACACCCCGGCCTGATCCAGGCTGGAGGCGAAGGCGATCATGCCGTAGCGAGACACGCGTCCATAGGTAGGCTTGATCCCGGTCACGCCGGTCAGGGCGGCCGGTTGACGAATCGAGCCACCGGTATCGGTACCAGTAGTATAGGCAGCCAAGCGCGCCGCCATCGCGGCGGCCGACCCGCCGGAGGAGCCGCCGGGCACCTTGGTGAGATCCCAGGGATTCTTGACGGGACCGTAGTAGCTGGTCTCGTTGGAGGACCCCATGGCGAATTCGTCCATATTGGCCTTGCCCAGCATGACGGCACCCGCCGCCTTCAGACGGGTTACCACGGTGGCATCGTAGGGCGAGACGAAGTTGTCCAGCATGCGCGAGCCGCAACTGGTGCGCACCCCGTCCGTACAGAAAATATCTTTATGAATGAGGGGGATGCCGAGCAGTGGACCCTTCTCGCCCGAGGCTCGACGGGCGTCGGCGGCGGCCGCGGCCGCCAGCGCCCGGTCGCCCGTCAGAGTGATTAAGGCATTCAAAGCCGGGTTCAGGCGCTCGATCCTGGCCAAGAAATGGCGCGTCAATTCAACGCTCGAAAGACGGCGAGAACTCAAGCTCTCGCCCAGCTCGCCGATGGAAAGGGTGTGCAACATCGTCACTTAAGAATAGCAGGCCTCGCCGGAATCGCGGGACTACTCGATGACCCGAGGCACGACGTACAAGCCGGCTTGAACCTGCGGGGCATTGGACTGGTATTTCTCGCGGTTGTCGCTTTCGGACACCTCATCGGCGCGCAGGCGCTGGTGCTGGCCATCGAGAGGATGTGCCATGGGGAGGACATCGCCGGTTTGCGCTCGCGATAATTCGTCGACGAAATTGACGATGCTCGACAAGCTGGTCACGTAGACCGGCATCTCTTGTTCGGTGATCGACAGCCGTGCGAGGTGTGCGATCTTTGCGACGTCTTGACGGGTTAGGCTCATAGGATTGCCCAAAAGTGCGTGCTATCTCACGCAAAATAAGCGAGACGAATGATACACGTTGCCTTGCTGAATGTCGTGTCGGTTGTTACATTAGCCCAACTTTTTTCACCCCCTTTCTCAAGAAAAAATACCCCATGTTCAAACGCCTTAGAGGTTATTTCTCCAATGACCTCTCAATCGATCTTGGAACCGCCAATACGCTGATTTACGTCCGCGAGCGCGGCATCGTTCTTAATGAGCCGTCCGTCGTCGCGGTGCAGGATGAACCCACCCGCGGCGGGAAAATCATCGTCGCCGTCGGGGTCGAGGCCAAAAACATGCTTGGCCGCACCCCGGGCCACATCACGGCGGTCAGGCCGATGAAGGACGGGGTCATTGCGGATTTCACCTACACGGAAAAAATGCTGCAGTACTTCATTAAGAAGGTGCACGGCAACCGATTTTTGAGCCCAAGTCCCCGGGTCCTGGTCTGCGTACCCTTCGGTTCCACCCAGGTGGAAAGGCGCGCCATCAAGGAATCGGCCGAGGGCGCAGGCGCTCGCAGCGTGGACATCGTCCCCGAGCCCATGGCGGCGGCGGTCGGCGCCGGCCTGCCGGTGCAGGAAGCTCGCGGCTCGATGGTGCTCGACATCGGCGGCGGCACCTCCGAGGTGGCGGTCATTTCATTGAACGGTATCGTCTATGCGGCCAGCGTGCGCATCGGTGGCGACAAGTTCGATGAAGCCATCACTAACTATGTGCGGCGCAACTACGGCATCTTGATTGGCGAAGCGACGGCGGAGCGCATCAAACTTGAGATCGGCTCGGCCTATCCGGGCCAAACGGTGCGCGAGATCTCGGTCAAGGGCCGCAATCTGTCGGAAGGCGTGCCGCGCAGCTTTACCCTGAATTCGAATGAAATATTGGAGGCGCTGCAGGAACCGCTGCAAGGCATCGTGGGTGCGGTCAAGCAGGCGCTCGAACAAACGCCCCCCGAGCTCGGTGCCGACGTCGCCGAGCGCGGCATCGTGCTGACCGGCGGCGGCGCCTTGCTGCGCGACGTGGATAAATTGCTCATGGAAGAGACAGGTCTACCTGTGGTGGTTGCCGATGATCCCTTGACCTGCGTTGCCCGTGGCGGCGGTCGGATCCTCGAGCTCACCGAGGAACATGGACCGGGCATATTCGGACTGGAGTAATGCAAGCGACTAGGGAAGCCTGAAGCCCGTGGTCGCCTTTCGTAACACCGACACCTCCGGTCGAACGACGGGACTTCTGCTCCGCTGCGTTTTGTACTCCCTGTTGGCGCTCGGGCTCATCATTGTCGACAAGCGCTACGACCACCTCGGCAAGATTCGCCGACTGCTGTCGATAGTCGCCTACCCCGTGCAAATCGCCGTCGCCAGTCCCTTCCAGGGCTGGGATTGGTTCCGCGAAAGCGTGACGACGCGGGATGCCTTACGGGTCGACAAGGCCACGCTGGAAAGCGAATTGCGGCTGGCGCAATTCCGTCTGCAGCGCTATGAAGCAATCGAAGCGGAGAGCCAACGGCTGCGCGCCCTGCGCGGTAGCACCGCGGCAATCACGGATCGTTTCGTCATCGGCAATCTGATGGATATTGATCTGGACGCCTTCCGCGAGCGCGTGCTCGTCGACAAAGGCGCACACGACGGCGTGTTCGTGGGACAGGCCGTGTTGGACTCCGGCGGAGTATTCGGGCAAGTCGCACGCGTCGGCCAATTGACCGCGGAGGTCATTCTGATCAGCGACGCCACTCACGCGATACCGGTACAAATCAATCGCAACGGCTTGCGCACCATTGCCGTGGGCACGGGGGACATGAGCCGGCTTAAATTGCCGTACTTGCCGACCAGCGCAGATGTGGTCGCGGGAGACCTGTTGGTGACCTCCGGACTCGGCGGAGGCTTTCCAGCCGGCTATCCCGTCGGCACCGTGGCGGAGGTCAAGCGAGATCCGGCGCAGTCCCTGGCCGATGTCGAGGTAAAACCGGCGGCAGCGCTCGATCGTTCGCGTGAACTCATGTTTGTGTGGCTAAAGCCGCAGCCCACCGCAAGCGACGTGCCGGCCAATACGCCGGCGCCTGCGGCGCCGCCCGCACCATCGACCCATGCGGCTCCCAAAGCCATCAAGTCTCCAACGGCGGGGGCGCCCAGCCGATGATGCGTGAGACCCGCATTCGCCGCTTGCCCATGGCCTTGTCGGCGTTGGTCGCCCTGGCGCTGGCGATACTGCCGCTGCCCGCCGCTCTGCAAGCCTTCCGGCCGGACTTTTTGGTGCTGGTGGTTCTTTACTGGTCCATCGAGTCTCCCCGCGCCGGCGGAATCACCCTGGCGTTCTTCTCGGGCCTCGCGCTCGATGTCATCCATGGCGTCGTCCTCGGGCAACATGCGCTCGCGCTCACGCTGATGGCGGGATGGGCGACGCATCTGCGGCTGCGCCTGCGAGTCTTCTCCGTGCTGTCGCAATGCCTGACCATATTTGCATTGCTGACGGGCTATCAATTCGTGCTGTTCTGGGTGGACGGCGCCACCGGCAATCCCGTCACCACCTTCGGACGCTGGCTCGCGCCCGTCATCGGCGCACTGCTGTGGCCCCTTCTGGTCGGCACATTGAGCCGCCTGCATGAACGCTGAGCCATGATTTTCGATGAATTCTCACCATCGCGGACGCGTCGCACCCTGACCGCAGGCGGCCGCACCCTGCGCGCCCTGGGGTTGGATGGGCCGCTGACGGGTGTGCTGGCCATCATCGTCTGCATCGGCATTCTGGTGGTCTACAGCGCCTCCGGGCAAAACCTGAAAATGGTCGAGCATCACCTGATGAACATCGGCATTGCGGTGGCGGCGTTGCTGGCGCTCGCCAAGCTGGCAACGCCTCAATATCTGCGCCTGTTTGCCCCCATTGCCTACGCCATCGGCGTGCTGTTGCTGATCGTGGTGGACGTCACGGGACACATCGGCAAAGGGGCGCAGCGCTGGCTCGACGTCGGCTTCATGCGCTTCCAGCCCTCGGAAATCATGAAGCTCGCCGTGCCGATGATGTGTGCGTGGTATATGCACGAGCGCCCTCTGCCTCCCACCTTCAAGGACCTGGTGATGATGGGCATCATGATTGCCATCCCCACCGCCATGATTGTCACCCAGCCGGACCTCGGCACCGCCCTGTTGATTGCGGCCTCCGGGCTCATCGTAATGCTGCTGGCAGGATTGCAGATTCAAATCATCTTGATATCGATTCCTCTGCTGGGCGGCGCGGCGTGGGCGGGTTGGCATTTCATTCACGACTACCAGCGTCAGAGAATATTGACCTTCTTGAATCCTGAAACCGATCGACTCGGCGCCGGCTACCACATCATTCAATCGCAAATCGCGATCGGCTCGGGCGGCGTCTTCGGCAAGGGCTACATGAACGGCAGCCAGGCGCAGCTGGAATTCCTGCCGGAACGATCCACCGACTTCATATTCGCGGTCATCGGCGAGGAATTCGGTCTGCTCGGCCAGCTGCTGATCCTGTCCCTGTACGCTGTCGTCATCGGCCGCTCCTTGTACCTGGCCATGCAGGGACAAGATACGTTTGCCCGCCTGACGGGCGGAGCCATCGCGCTCAGCTTCTTCGTGTATGTGTTCGTCAACTCCGGCATGGTGAGCGGCATTCTGCCGGTGGTCGGCGTACCGCTGCCGCTGATCAGCTACGGCGGCACGTCGATGGTCACTCTGTTGGCGGGCTTTGGCATCTTGATGTCGCTGCACTCGCATCGCAAGCTCATCGGATCGTAGCGGTGCACGCTCTGTCCGCCCTGAAACACCTGTTCCTGCTCACCGCGCTTGGGTGGCTAGGCTGCCGGCCCGCGGCAGCGATCGACATCAGGCGTCCCGAGGTCAAGGACTTCATCGCGCACATGGCGGACACGTCGTCGTTCAAGACTCATCAATTGCGCAAGCTGCTGAAAAACGCCCAGACCCAGCCCACCATCATCGCCGCGATGGATCGGCCGGCGGAAAAGGCCAAGCCGTGGTTCGAGTATCGCCCGATATTCATCACGGAAAGGCGCATCCGCGAAGGCGCCGACTTCTGGGTCGCGCATCGGCAGGCGCTCGATCAGGCCAGCGTTCGAAGCGGGGTTGCGCCGGAATATCTGGCGGCGATACTCGGAGTCGAGACCTACTACGGCCGCCTTACTGGTTCATACCGAGTGCTCGACGCGCTGGCCACCCTGGCTTTCGATTATCCCGCTCGCGCAAAATTCTTTCGCGATGAGTTGGAACAATTCCTGCTGTTGACTCGCGACTCGGGTATCGATGCCTTGAGCGTCAAGGGATCTTATGCGGGTGCGATGGGCGCGCCGCAGTTCATGCCGTCCAATTATCGGCGCTTCGCCGTGGATGCCGATGCTGACGGTCACGTCGATCTATGGGCCAATTGGCCCGATGTGTGCGCAAGTGTCGGGAATTACTTCAAGGAGCATGGCTGGAACTCCGGCGAGCCCGTCTTGAGCGAAGCCAGCGTGGCGGCGGACAAGGCGGCGGATATGGACGGGCGCAAACTTGCGCTGAACGAGACCGTGAGTTCGCTGCACGCAAAGGGAGTGAGTTTCGACAGCTCCCTGCCGGACGACGCACCCGCCCTGTTGATCGCCGTCGATGACACCGACGGGGTGCACTGGCGCGTCGGATACAATAATTTCTACGTCATCACCCGGTACAACCACAGCGCCCTGTATGCCATGGCGGTCTTCGAACTGGCAGCAGCGGTCAAGCAACGCGTGTTGCAGAATGACGCCGCTGCCCCGCTGAGTTCGGGCACGGCACAGTGAACGCCGGCCGCGTACTCGCCGTCCCTCTCGCACTGGCCATCGCAGCCGGACTGGCTGCGTGTTTCAGTACTCCTTCCCAACCCAGTGCACCCGCGCCAACTGCCACCGTGCCACCGCTCCCCGCCGCGCCGGCTCCGGGGCCCAACTCAGTTCCGGACGCGGTGCCACGCGCAGAGCCGCGATCGCGCCACGGCAATCCGCCGTTTTACGACGTATTCGGAATTCGCTACTACGTCCTGTCCTCGAGCGTCGGCTACCGGGAGCGCGGGGTCGCATCCTGGTACGGACCCGGCTTCCACAAGGTACGAACCTCGACGGGCGAAACCTACGATATGTACGGCATGACGGCCGCCCACAAGACTCTGCCCTTACCTGCCTATGTGCGCGTGACGAATTTGCAGAATGGCCGCAGTGTCGTGGTCCGGGTGAATGATCGTGGGCCCTTCGTCGGCAACAGAATCATCGATCTCTCGTACACCGCCGCGGCCAAACTCGACATGTTGCGCAATGGCACCGCCATGGTTGAAGTGAGCACCATCGATGCCTCAGTGCCGTCGCCTCCAGTGGCATCCACCCCCGCGGCCCCCCTGGTTGCGGCGCCGGCGGTCGGCGCTTCGAGCACCGCGTCTCCCGTCGCAACGCTGTTCGTGCAAGCCGGCGCGTTCTCCGATCCCGCGAATGCGGAACGCCTGGCAGCAAAACTGCGCGGCGGCAGCTACGGCAAGGTATTCGTGCGCGAAGATCAGATCGGGGGGCGAAGAATGTATCGCGTGCGCATTGGTCCGGTATCCGATGTCGCAGACTTCGACCGCGTGGTTGCCGCGCTGGGGCAAGCCGGGGTCACCGACGCGCATCTCGCCCTCGACTAGGATCAACACTCCCGTGGCCGTGCGATAATCGGCCGCATTCTCCAATTTTCATCAAGGTATTCATCTACTATGTTCCGTTCTCTGCTCGCCTGCGTCTCGCTCACCGTGTTTGCGGCCGTCCAATGCCTTGCCGAGACACCCGCACTGCCGTCCTCAGCGTCGATGCCGATTCCGACGGCGCCGCAGGTCGATGCGCACGCCTACATCGTGGTCGACTATCGCACCGGCAAAATTTTGGCCGCGAAGGAAGCGGTGGCCCGGATGGAACCGGCCAGTCTGACCAAGCTCATGACAAGTTACATCGTGTTTCAAGAGCTGGCCGCCGGTAAGCTCAAATTGGATGAACAGGTGATGGTCAGCGAACACGCCTGGCGTTCGGAAGGGTCACGCACCTTCATCGAATTGGGCAAGCCGGTCTCGGTCGAGGATCTGATCTTGGGCATGATCGTGCAATCGGGAAATGACGCCACGATCGCGCTGGCCGAACGTATCGCCGGCACCGAAGAAACTTTTTCGCAGTTGATGAATGCGAATGCCAAACGATTGGGAATGGTGGGCAGTCATTTCGAGAACAGCTCGGGCCTGCCGTCGCCCCAGCACTTCACCACGGCCCGGGACTTGTCGCTGCTGGCCAACGCCATCATTCGTGAATACCCCCAGTACTACAAGTGGTTCTCGGTGCACGAATTCGTACACAACGGCATCAAGCAGCAGAACCGCAACGGTCTGCTCGAAAAGGATCCGACGGTCGATGGCCTGAAGACCGGCCACACTGATTCGGCTGGGTTTTGCCTGGTGACCTCGGCGCTGCGCGACGGCATGCGGCTGGTGTCCGTCGTGATGGGATCGGGCAGCATGAAGGAGCGCGAATCGGCGAGTGCCGCTCTGCTGAACTATGGGTTCACCTTCTACGACACCAAGCTGATCGTCAAAGGCGGCGCCGTGCTGGCGAACTCCCGGGTCTGGAAGGGACAGAGTGCATCCGTCGATCTCGGCATCCAGGACGATCTCTACATCACCGTGCCGCGCGGCGAGGCGGACCACATCAAAACGGCCACTGACATTCAGTCGCGCCTGATTGCGCCTCTGTCGTTGGATTCCAACGTCGGCACCTTGCGCGTTTTCACGGCTAACCAGACCCTGGCCACGCAGCCGCTGCATCCCTTGAAAAATGTGGAGGCCGGCGGCTGGTGGCGCAGGCTGATCGACACCATCAAGCTATGGTTCGTCAAGGGCTGACCGTGCCGCTGCCTATTTGCTGCTTGAATGGCGCCTATCTGCCCTTGTCGGAGGCGCGAGTCTCGCCGCTCGATCGCGCATTTTTATTCGGTGACGCCGTATACGAGGTTGTGCCGGTGTACGCCGCGCGTCCATTTCGCCTGCGCGAGCATTTGGAGAGGCTCGATCGCAGCCTCGCCGGCATTCGCATGGCGGCGCCGCTGTCGCACCCGGACTGGGCGCGCCTGTGTCAGGAGCTGATCACCCGCAATTCAGCGCACGATGCGTATCTCTATCTGCAGGTGACCCGCGGCGCCGAATTCGGGCGCAATCACGCCTGGCCCGAGAATCTCACACCCACCCTGTTTGGCTACATTACGGCTCTGGAGCCGCTGTCGCCCCTTATCGTGGAAAAGGGCGTTGCGGCTATAACCGCCCCCGACACGCGCTGGGCGCGGCGCGACATCAAATCCACGGCGCTGCTCGCCAACATTTTGCTCAAGAAGATCTCCGCCGATGCGGGAGCATTCGAGACCATCCTGCTGGAAAATGGCGAACTCACCGAAGGGTCATCGACGACGGTGCACGTGATCAAGGAGGGCATCGTGCAAACTCCTCCAAACGGCCACCACATTCTTCCCGGAACGACTCGCGATGTCGTGACCGACCTCGCTGCGGGCCTGAATTTGCCCTGCCGCAGCGCGCGCATCGCCGAAGCGAACCTCAGAGACGCCGATGAGATCTGGCTGGCGTTCTCAACTCGCGGAATATTGCCGGTCACGACTCTCGACGGCGCTGCGGTCGGCACCGGCAAGCCGGGCCCATGGTTCAAGCGAATCAGCGGTGCCTTTCACGACTACACCAAGGCCCTCGCCGGGACGCCTGCGCTATGAGCGAGGCCGGTCTTCAGGAATTCCCCTCTGATTTCCCCATCAAAGTGATGGGACGGCATGACAGCAACCTGCGCGCGCAGACCCAGGCGATTATCGAGCAGCATACCGGCCCGCAGCACGAATCCAGCATTCGCACCCGTACCAGCTCGGACGGAAATTTCTTGGCGTTGACCTATCTGGTGCACGCAACCAGCCGCGAACAACTCGATGCGATCTATCGCGAGTTGACCGCCTGTAAATCCGTGCTGATGGCGTTGTAATCCGGCCCGAATTTCAGCTCCCGCAACAGGTGCGGCGTCAGTCCGTTCGCCACGGTATCGACAGCGTCGAGACCGGCAAGGCCGTGCACATGGTCCACCAAGCGTGTGACGGCGAGACCTCGATGGCCGCACACATTGATGCGCTCGAAAGGCCCGAGATCGAGCGCGACATTGAGCGCCATTCCGTGATAACTCGCGCCGCGACGGATCCGCAAGCCGACACTGGCGAGTTTGGCGCCGTCGATATACACACCGGGCGCCGCGCGCGAACCCTGCGCGGCCACGCCGAATTCGGCGACGTAGGCGATGACCGCGTTCTCCAGAGCCACCACCAATTCGCGCACGCCCAGGGCGCGGCGGCGCAAATCCAGCAGCGGATAGACCACGAGCTGTCCGGGGCCATGGTAAGTCACCTGGCCGCCGCGATCGATCTGCACCACCGGGATATCACCCGGCGACAAGAGATGTTCGCGGCCTGCATTCATCCCCAGAGTAAATACCGGCGGATGTTCGACGTACCAGATTTCGTCCTGGGTCGCACTGTCACGGTCGGCGGTGAACTTTTGCATCGACCGCCAAGTGGGTTCGTACGGCGCCAATCCGAGATGCCGGATCAGCGGTGCGTCGCTCATGAGGACTTTGCCGCAGCGGCACCCTTGAGCGCGGAGTTGTTGAGGCCGGCATTATTACGCGCCAGAGCCTGCTCGGCCCGGTAGCTCGATCGCACCAAGGGTCCCGACACGCACTCCAGAAATCCCAGTGCCAGAGCGCGCTCGCGGTACTGATCGAATTCGCCCGGTGTCACGAATCTTTCGACATTCAAGTGATTCGGTGTCGGCCGCAGGTACTGTCCCAACGTCAAAATGTCGACTCCCGCGGCGCGTAAGTCCACCATGGTTTGGTGAATTTCGGCATCGGTTTCGCCCAATCCCAACATCAGACTGGTTTTGGTGAGCACCGACGCTTTGTAGGTCTTGGCATCGCGCAAGACGTCGATGGTCTGCTCATAACCGGCGCGTGGATCGCGCACCGGATGAGTCAGGCGTTTGACCGTCTCTACGTTTTGCGCGAACACGTCCAATCCCGAATCGAGCACGGAGTGCACGTCACGCAGCACGCCTTGGAAGTCCGGCGTCAGCGCCTCGACGGCGGTACCGGGATTGCGCCGTTTGATGGCCCGAATCGCCGCCGCATAGTGAGCGGATCCGCCGTCCGCGAGATCGTCGCGATTGACCGACGTGAGCACTACGTACTTAAGTCGCATCAGCTCCACGGAGTGCGCGACGTTCTCCGGTTCCTGCGCGTCGAGCCAGCCGCGCGGATTGCCGGTGTCGACGGCGCAGAATCGGCAGGCGCGCGTGCACACGGCACCCATGAGCATGATGGTCGCCGTCCCGGCATTCCAACATTCACCGATATTCGGGCATTTGGCTTCCTCGCACACCGTGCTCAAGGAGTGCTCGCGCACGATCTGTTTGACCGTCGAGAATTCCCGCCCGGTGGCAAGCGGTGCGCGCAGCCATGCCGGCTTGCGCAGCGCCGGGGCCACGGCATCGGGCGCCGGCCCGGACGACCCGGACTTAGGCCTAACGCCGTCCTTGATTGCGGTAAAGCCTTGAGGCGTCTGGTATTTTTCGCCACTTCGGGCTGCCGGACTGCCGTGCTGGATGGGTATGCCTTTGAAATCAGCCATGCCGCCATTATACCGATAGCGCAAGCCAAGAGCTTGACCTGCAAGAACCCAAGGCGACAATGGGCGGCGCCACAAGGAACCTGAATGAAACTTTCCAGCCTGGAAGCCATTGCGACTGCGCTAGGCGATGCGGATGTCCGGTATTTGAGTTGGCGGGCTGGCAGTCGCTGCTCACGGCCATGGCCGAGCAACATTTGACATAGATCTTGTGGTGCAGTTACATCCGGAGAACGTGCGGCGGGCCACGAATGCGTTGGAATCCTTAGACTATCGTCCGACCGTACCCGTGCAAGCGCGGCAGTTTGCAGATCCTGAACTGCGCCAATCGTGGATTCGGGAGCAAAACATGGTCGTCTTCCAATTGCACAGCGACCGGCATCCTGAAACCCGCATCGATCTTTTCATCAGCGAACCTTTCGATTTCGACAGCGAGTACGAGCAAGCGCTAGTCGGAGAGATTCTGCCCGGAGTTCAGGCACGCTTCGTGCGCCTCGAAACTTTACTTCGCATGAAGGAGATCGCCGGCCGCGGAAAAGATCTAGAGGATATCCGACAATTGAGACTGCTTCAGGAGGAAGCCGGCGATGAAGGATGACCCAAGTCGCGAGCCGCCGGATGAAAGCGCGGCCTGGCGCGAGCATAATCTGTCGCAGTTGCGTTACTTCAGCTCGCTCAGCTTGCGCACTAAATTAGAAGCGGTGCAAGGCATGGCCGACGTGATCCGGCGCTTTAGAGAGATGCGAAAATTGGGCCAATTTGTGAATGGAAGCAAGGCCGGTAGACCCTGAGCACAATTTTCTTCGCCGGCTCAATGGCCCACTAAACCTCGGTCCAGTGCGGTCAACCGCTCCAGCGTGCCGACATCTTCCCACACGCCCCCGTACAGCTCTGCGGAGCACAGATTCGCGGCCATGGAGCGCAGCAGCAGCGGCTTCAGTGGAAAGGCGCCGTCGCTGCACCCGGCAAAAAACGTGCGTCGATATACCGCGATTCCCGAGAAAGTGTACTGATTTGCGGCAGCGGCCGTGGCCATGCCGTGCTCCAATCCAAAGTCACCCCTGGGGTGTTGGGAAGGATTGGGCACCAGCACCAAATGCGCATCCAGAGCCGGCGCCACGGACAGGGTATCGAAGGAGAAATCCGTGTAAACGTCGCCGTTAACCACGGCGAACGGACCCGGCTCGAGATGCGGCAGCGCGCGGAATATACCGCCCGCGGTATTGAGAACGCCCGCCTGCTCGTCGCTGTAAACGATGGCCACTCCGTAACGCGAGCCATCTCCGAGATAATCGCGGATCTGTGAACCCAGCCAGGCAAGATTGATCACGATCCGTTGCATGCCAGCGCGACCCAACGCCACGACGTGACGCTCGATGAGCGGCTGACCTCGCACCTTCAGAAGGGGCTTCGGGGTCGAATCGGTCAGGGGCCGCAGGCGTTCGCCGCGGCCGGCCGCAAGAATCATGGCAACGCGAGGACGATCGGTCGCCGCACTCACGCGAGCGCTCGTCCCTGCGCGCGCAGAAACTCCGGGTCGATGCGTTTGGCAATGAAGTCGGCAAATGGCGCGGCCTCCGGGTAGTTCTCGGCCGCCTCCCGCGTGTACTGCAGCACTCGCGGCAAATCCTTGAGGTACTGCGCCTTGCCGTCGCGGTAATACAGGCGCGCGAATATGCCCAGCACTTTAATGTGCCGCTGCAATCCGACGAGATCGAACCAACGCATAAACTCGGCCTCGTCGGCAGCCAGGGAAAATCCCTTGCTTAGCAATTGTTTGCGATACTGTAGGGCCCAGCGGCGAACCTGCGAGGCCGGCCACGCGATGTAGCAGTCCTTGAGAAGGGAAACCAAATCGTAGGTCACCGGCCCCCACACCGCATCCTGAAAGTCCAGGATTCCGGGATTGCCGGTCGCAGTCACCAACAAGTTTCGGGAATGATAGTCGCGATGGACGAAGACGGCCGGTTGCGTCAGGGCACACTGCGCCAGCGCCTCGAACAGTCGGTCCAGCATGCTGCGTTCGGCGGCGGAGATCGTCAGCCCCAGATGACGGCCCAAGAACCACTCGGGCGTGAGCTCCATTTCCCGCATCAGCAGCGCGCGGTCATAGCGGGGCAGATCGCGCGCCATCGTCGCGCTGTCCGCGGTTTGCATGGAACACAGGGCCGTGAGCGCGTCCCCGTACAGGCGATCCGCCGTTCCCTCTACGCCAAGTTCGTCGAGGTATTGCTGCCTGCCCAAGTCCGACAACAGGAGAAAGCCGCGCGTCGTGTCCTTTGCGAGAACCACCGGGACATTCAACCCGATCCCGAGTAAAAGCCTGTCAACGCTCAAGAAGGGCTGAAGGTTCTCCTTTTCCGGCGGCGCATCCATGACGATATAGGTGTCCTCGCCGCGCGTGACGCGAAAATAGCGGCGAAAACTCGCGTCGGCGGAGGCGGGAGCGATTTCGCTGCCGGCGAATCCCAAATCGTCGGACACCCAGCGAGTCAAATCCTCCAGGCGGGAATCGCTTGCATCCGGTAGACCCATGCTTGACCATTCGCTAACCGCAAATTCTGCGGCGGCCACTAGTATACCGACTAAGGCGACGTATTTTGTCCATGGCTTTTTATGTACGGGCTGCATTCATAGTTTTCTGCCTCGCGGCCACCGCTCGGGTCCGTGCCGGAGACATGTGCCCTGCCCCGCCGAAATACCAGACTCCACTCGCGTCCGATATCGCCGCCGACGATCACCGAATTCACATCGACTCCGACGATGCCGTGTTCGATGCCGAAGGCAACGCGGTTCTGAATGGCCGCGTCAAGGTGCGTCAGGATCAGCGCAGCGTCACCTCGGATTCTGTCACCTACGATGAGAAGACCGGCCGGGTCGCGGTCAAAGGCAGCGTGGATTTCGAGGACCCGAAATTGCGCGTCAACAGCACCACCGGCAGCTACGAAATAAGCGGCGCTGCGAAATTCGATCAGGCGAATTTCCAACTCATGGACCGCAACGGGCGCGGCTACGCCAAGAACATCGATGTGCTGGCGGACGGCAAAATGAAACTGTCCAAGGTTCGCTATACCTCCTGTCCTGTCGGCAACCAAGATTGGATGCTGCAGGCCTCATCGATCAATCTCGACACCAAGGAGCAGGAGGGCGTTGCCTTCAACGTCACCATGCGCTTCAAAGACGTGCCGATTTTCTATACGCCGTATATTTCGTTTCCGCTGGGCGCCGAGCGCAAGAGCGGCCTGCTGTTCCCGAGCTTCGGTCATTCCGGCAGCAACGGCTTCGAGCTGGAAGTCCCGTACTACTTCAATCTGGCGCCCAACTACGATCTGACGCTGACACCGGGCCTGTTGTCGGCCCGCGGCGTGCAGCTCGCCGAACAGTTCCGCTACTTAAGCGCCAGTTCTCATGGCCATATCGACGCGACCTTTCTGCCGAACGATACTCAGGAACACGCCGATCGCAACTACATCCGCTTCGCGCACGTCACGGACTTCAGGACGGGCATGCGTTTCGACACCGATATCGCGAGCGTCAGCGACAGCCGGTATTTCGAGGACTTCGCCGTAGGGTCCGACCAAACCAGCGTGACCTTCCTGGAGCGCCGGGCGGACATTTTGTATTACGACGACGCGTGGCGCATTCGCGGCCAGCTGCAGAACTTCCAAACCATCGATATCGTGGTGCCCGCCAACGAGCGCCCCTACTCGCGCGTTCCGCGGATCCAGGCGAACGCATTGTGGCCCTTGGCGAACACGCATTTGGAATTGGCGCTGGACAGTGAAGCGGTCAATTTTTTGCGTGAAGTGGGACCCACCGGCGTGCGCTTCAATGTCGCGCCGGAAATTCGCTGGTCGAGCCGCGGGCCGGGTTACTTCTTCGAACCCGCCGTGGGCTACGATTTCACGCAGTACGACCTTAAAAACGCCGCCATCGGAACCTCGAACACCCCGACACGTAAGCTGCCCTATGCCCGCGTGGACGCGGGACTGATATTCGAGCGCGATGCCGGATCGCATGGACAGCGGACGCAAACCTTCGAGCCGCGCGTCGTGTACAGCTACGTCCCCTACCGCAATCAGGATTTGCTGCCGGTTTTCGACGCGGGATTGCCCGACCTTAATCTGACCGAGTTGTTTCGCACCAATCGCTACGTGGGCGAGGATCGAATCGGCGACGCGAATCAAGTGGCGCTCGCGCTCACGACCCGGCTGTTTGACCACGTGTCGGGGGCCCAGTACATGTCGGCGACCATAGGCCAAATTCGGTACTTCTCGATTCCGAAGGTCGGCCTGCCGGGCGATACCGGCATCGACTCGAGCGGTCTGAGCCTCGTGACCGTGCCGGGCGTGAACCCGCTGGCCATGCCAGGACAGGCATTGGTGAACTCCAGGGGTCAGATTCTCATGAGCTCGCCCGGGCAATACGTCTCAGGGCTGCCTTATCGCGCTCTGGCCGCGACCGGCGTGGGGACGGCGGCGACGGAGTTCCCAGCCTCCGACCTGGTCGCCGAGATTGGCGTGACGGCGTACAGGCATTTCAGCTTCAACTTCGACTACCTATGGAATCCGTACACCTCGCAAACTGACAAGTCGGAGGTCTCACTGCAGTACCGCCCGGATCCGTCCCGGGTGGTGAACATCGGCTACCGATTCCAGCAAAACGTCCTGAGCCAGCAGGCCATCCTGAAACAGTGGGACGGGTCATTTGCCTGGCCCATTGCCGACCACTGGAACACGGTGGGGCGCTGGGTGTATTCCCTTCAGGATCATCAAACCATCGAGCAAATGGCTGGATTTGAATACAAGAGCTGCT
The DNA here is from genome assembly GCA_025358295.1 of Gammaproteobacteria bacterium. Lineage (GTDB taxonomy): Bacteria > Pseudomonadota > Gammaproteobacteria > Steroidobacterales > Steroidobacteraceae > Bog-1198. The sequence goes on along the minus strand of JANYJY010000027.1, from coordinate 24,018 downwards.
GTTGGAAGATTCAGGTGGTGCAGCGCCGCTACGTCCGGGTGACCAACAACACCCCGGGACTAGACACCTCGATTGCATTACAATTGGAACTCACAGGCCTAAGTTCGGTCGGAAAACCTGCTAACACCTTCTTGGAGCGCGAGATTCGTGGGTATTCGACCCGCGACACGAATGCCCAGAACCCGGCCCCCTGATCAGGACAAAGTCGATTCATGCGTAAAATTGGTCTTATTTGGCTCCATGCGGCCGCCCTATGCCTTATTTCGACTGCCTCTCAAGCGCAGACCCGGGACATCGGCGTACACGGCGAAATGCTCGACCGCATTGCGGCCATCGTCAATGACGGTCTGGTGCTGAAAAGCGAGCTGGATGCGCAGATGGAATCGGTCACCAAGCGTCTGCAGGAACAAAAAGTAGAGTTGCCTTCGCAGAGCGTGCTCAAGCAGCAGGTACTGGATCGGCTGATATTGCAGGAAATTCAAGCCCAGCACGCCAAGCACGTCGGCCTGACCGTGTCGGACGAGCAGTTGAACAGCGCATTGCAGGAAATCGCCGGCCGCAACAAGATCCCTTTCGATCAGCTGCCGACGGCGCTGGCGACGCAGGGCGTTGACTACAAGGCCTATCGCGAAAGCATGCGCAGGGAACTGACTTTGAGCACGTTGCGGCAGCGAGATGTGATTTCCCATATCAATGTCACGCCGCACGAGCTCGAACAGTTTCTGGCGCGCCAGCAATCGTCGGCCGCCAATGATGAATTCAACGTATCCCACATCCTGCTGTCTTTGCCCGAAGCCGCCACACCGCAACAGCTGGAGGATATAACCCACAAAGCTCAGGATTTGGCGGCGCGCGCCTCCAAGGGCGAGGACTTCGGGCAGCTCGCGATCGCGAACTCCAACAGCCAAACCGCCTTGGACGGCGGCCAGCTCGGTTGGCGCAAAGGCACGCAGCTGCCGCAATTCATATTGGAACTGGTCACAAAAATGAAGCCCGGCGATGTGAGCGCACCGGTGCGCACGCCGAGTGGCTTCCACATCGTCAAGCTGAACGAACGGCGCAACGGCGAATCCCAGGTCATCATCAATCAAATGCACGTCCGCCACATCCTGATGAAGACGAACGAGCTCGATGACGACGAGACCGTCCGTCAGAAATTGAGCAAGCTGCGCGACCGCATCCTAAAAGGCGAGGATTTCGCCGGACTCGCGTCGACCAATTCGGCGGACCCGGGCTCCGCGCCGGACGGCGGCGATTTGGGTTGGAGCGGTCCGGGCACCTTCGTGCCGGAATTCGACAAGGCCATCGCCGACCTCAAAGTTAACGAGATCAGCGAGCCATTCAAGTCTCGCTACGGATGGCACATCGTACAAATGCTGGGTACGCGCACCTACGACAGCACCGACGACGTGCGCCGCCAGCGCGCGTTTGCCGCGATTCGCGAAAGCAAGGCGGACGAAGAGACCGAGTTGTGGCTGCGCCGGTTACGCGACGAGGCCTTTGTCGAAATAAAAATGTAGTGTACGTACCGCGAATCGTCATCACGTCGGGTGAGCCCGCAGGGATTGGGCCTGACGCATGCGTCGCTTTGGCGCAGTCCGGCTGGCAAGCGGATATCGTGGTGGCCGCCGACGCAGAGCTGTTGGCGTCCGCAGCCAGGTCCCTAGGCTTACCACTGACGATCGAACCCTACAACTCCTCGAAAGCACCGTCCGCCCATCGCGCGGGCGTGCTCAAGGTCATGCATATTCGCACGGCCCGCGCTGTGGTCGCAGGGCAACTGGACGCCGGCAATGCGGCCTATGTGATCGAGATGCTGAACCGTGCCTGCGATGGCTGCATGAATGGCGAATTCGCAGCCATGGTTACTGCTCCCGTGCAAAAAAGCACCTTGATGGATGCGGGCTACGAGTTCTCGGGCCATACCGAGTATCTTGCCGCGCGAACGCGCGCGGCGCTCCCCATCATGATGCTGATCACCGGTCAATTGCGCGTTGCGCTGGTGACAACTCACCTGGCGCTGGCCGATGTACCGCGCGCCATTACCCGCGATCGTCTGCGTGCCACGCTGCGCATCGTCAATATGGATATGGAACGGCACTTCTCGCTGGACACCCCGAGAATCGCCGTGCTTGGACTCAATCCCCACGCCGGCGAAGCCGGACACCTGGGCCGCGAGGAAATCGACGTCATCGAGCCCGTTATCCGCGAGCTTCGAGCCGAGGGACTGAACTTACAGGGACCGGTGCCGGCGGATACCGCATTCACTCCGCACTTTCTCCAGGGCGCCGACGTCATTGTTGCGATGTACCATGATCAAGGGCTGCCGGTGATCAAAAATATAGGCTTCGGCAATGCGGTCAATGTCACCCTGGGACTGCCCATCCTGCGCACCAGCGTCGATCATGGAACCGCACTGAGTTTGGCGCGAACCGGCAAGGCCGACACCGGCAGCTTGAGGGCGGCTTTGACGCTTGCCGTCGACTTGTCCGGCCCAGGTTCCGCCGTCCATGCCGGTTCGTAAGCGCTTCGGCCAGCACTTCCTGCACGATCCCGGAGTGATCCGCCGGATCATCGACGCCATCGCACCCCAGCCCGGCGAACGCGTGGTGGAAGTCGGGCCGGGCGGCGGCGCCTTGACCTGGGGGCTGCTCGAACGAGCCAAGCATTTGCATGTGATCGAGATCGATCGTGATCTAGCCCAGGCTCTCAAGTCCGACGTTCGCGCTGGCGGCGGCCTTCACGTGCAGGTCGGCAATGTACTCGATACCGATTTTGTCGCGCTTCGAGGCGCAGGCGCGCCTTTGCGCGTAGTAGGCAATCTTCCATACAACATTTCGACTCCGCTTTTGTTTCGATTGCTGATGCAACGTGCCGCCATCTCGGACATGCATTTCATGTTGCAAAGGGAAGTCGTCGAACGAATGGCTGCGCAGCCCGGCACCAAGGACTACGGTCGCTTGACGGTCATGCTCGCCGCCGTCGCGGAAGTGGAACATCTATTCGACGTCGGACCCGGCGCATTTAAACCGCCGCCCAAGGTGTGGTCCGCCATCGTGCGCTTGCGGCCCGCCGCCGCACCGCGTTTCGACATCGGCAAGGATGGGGTGCTGCGAACATTGGTCACGGCGGCGTTTTCCCATCGCCGCAAGACCCTGCGCAACGGTCTGAAGGGATTGCTCACGTCAGAGGACATAGAAACCTGCGGCATCGATCCGCAATTGCGCCCGGAAACACTGGCGCCCGCTCAATTCGGCCTGCTGGCCGCGCATTACTCTCGGTTGGTCGGCTATACTTAAACTCGCATGGCCGGATACAAGAAGATTTTGGTGTTGTTGGATCTGTCGCAAGACAGCGAACAGGTGGCTATTGCCGGGCGGGACATGGCGGCGCACTCCAATGCGTCTCTGGTGCTGCTGCACGTCGTGGAGTTCGTGCCGGTCGAGCCATTGGGCGGGACATTGATGTCGGCCCCGGAAATAGAGGACGAGCTGATCAAACGCTCGCAGGAAAAGCTTGCCGACATCATCACGCGGCTGGCACTCCCGCGCGCGGTTGCAAGAGTCGAAGGCGGCAACACCAAGGCAGAAATTCTGCGTGTTGCCGATCAAGAGAGGGCGGATCTCATCGTGCTCGGCAGCCATGAACGTCATGGTCTGGCGATTCTGATGAATTTTACGGAAGACACCATTCTGCATGCCGCGCACTGCGACGTGCTCGCGGTCCGCTTGAAGTAAGGCGATGCAGGTCATGACACCCGATCCGGCGAACCCCATCATTCGTGTTGAAGTCGAGACATCCTATATCGAGGAGCAGTCCGATCCGCGCGACAAGCGTTTTGTGTTTTCGTACACCATCACCATACGCAACGAGGGCCAGGTGCCGGCGCGCCTGTTGACCCGCCATTGGATAATCACCGATGCGAACGGCAATGTGAAGGAGACCCGCGGCGACGGCGTGGTGGGCGAGCAGCCCTACCTCAAACCGGGCCAGGGATTCCGGTACTCCAGTGGGGCCGTGATCGAGACCCCGGTCGGCACCATGCAAGGGAGCTATCAAATGGTGGCGGATGACGGGCAGCAGTTCGATGCGCCCATCGCGCCGTTCAGGCTGGCGATGCCCGGAGTGCTGCACTAGGCCGATGGCTCTTTACGCAATTGGCGACGTGCAAGGCTGTGACGCTGAACTGGGCGGCCTGCTCGATGTCTTGAAATTCTCCGCGGATCGGGACCGGCTTTGGTTCGTCGGCGACCTCGTGAACCGCGGACCCGATTCCCTGAAGGTATTGCGCAGAATCCGTTCCCTGGGCGACGCGGCGACGGTCACCCTTGGAAATCATGACCTGCACCTCCTCGCCATCGCCTTCGGCCGCGCCGACACTCGCAGCGACGATACTCTCGATGAAACACTGGCTGCTCCTGATCGCGGCATCTTGTTCGAATGGCTCGCGGCGCAGCCCTTGTTCCACGAAGATCACAGCTTGAATGCCTGCATGCTGCATGCGGGTTTGGCGCCGCAATGGGATGTCACGTTGGCGCGGCATTGTGCGCGCGAAGTCGAGAGCGCATTGCGGCACGACCCTGAAAAACTCTTTGGCAGGCTTTACGGCGATCAACCGGATCGCTGGGATGGAGCTCTGCAGGGTGAGGATCGACTGCGATTCATCGTCAATTGCTTCACGCGCCTGCGCTACGTAGATGCGGACGGACGCCTGGCGCTGCGCGCCAAGGGATCGCCCAAGAAATTGCAATCCAAGTCGCTGATACCTTGGTTCGAGGCGGCGGATGCCCGCTGGCACGGGCCGCGGATAGTCTTTGGTCATTGGTCGACCTTGGGCTATTTTAATCAGGCCAATGTCGTCGGTCTCGACACCGGCTGCGTCTGGGGCGGCACCCTGTCCGCTTTGCAATTGGACGATCCCGAAGCAGAGCCGGTCCAGGTGCCCTGCGCGGTGGCGGGCGGCTACTAGAGTCGGGTTGCCGGCCGCTTGCGAGGCAACCAGCCCAACCCCGCAAGTGCCCGCTCAGGTCGCATGGCGGCCCGGCACGTCGTTTGCGTGAATGGCGGCGAAGTATCGCGGCACCGTTATAATGTGCCAATGGCAGCCACCCCTCCATTCAACCTCTACCAGTGGATCAAACAGAACCGGTCGCAGCTGCGGCCGCCGGTGGGAAATAAGCTGCTGTTTCAAGACAGCGCGTTCATTGTCATGGCCGTGGGCGGGCCCAATTCACGCAAGGATTTTCATCATGACCCGAGCGAGGAACTCTTTTTCCAGCTGGAGGGGGACATCGTTCTAAGAACGGTTCAGGACGGCCGCCTCATCGACATACCCATCCGACAGGGTGATATCTTCCTCTTGCCGGCGGAGCTGCCGCATTCGCCGCAACGGCCGGCGGGAAGCGTTGGCATTGTGGTCGAACGAACCCGCAATCGCGACGAGTTGGACGGTTTCTCGTGGTACTGCGAGAACTGCGGGCACTGCCTGTATATTGAACGCGTTGCCGTACGCAACATCGAGACTCAGTTGCCGGAAATCTTTTCTCGATTCTATTCGAGCGCGGCGCATCGCACTTGCGGCGCCTGCGGCACCGTCATGCGGGCTCCGAGCCAGTGACGCTCGACGCCGCCGGCGCACTGGCGCGGGATGCCAACGACCCTCTGGCGCGTTTCGCCGAAGAATTTCACCATCCCCACGACGCACAGGGGCGAAAACTGGTGTATCTCGGCGGCCATTCGCTGGGGCTGCAACCCACCGCCGCCGCGAAATACATCGAACAGGAATTGAACGACTGGCGACGACTGGGAGTTCTCGGACATCACGCCGCAAAGCGCCCGTGGATCCCGTATCACGAAGCGGCGGCCGCGCCCCTTGCGGCTCTCATCGGGGCTGATGCGGACGAAGTCGTCGCCATGAATTCCCTGACGGTGAATCTGCATTTGATGATGGTGAGTTTCTTTCGGCCAGAGGCGCAGCGCAATCGCGTGCTCATCGAGAAATCCGCGTTCCCTTCGGATCGCTACGCAGTCGTATCGCAACTGAACTTTCACGGACTGAACGCCGCCGAACATTTGATCGAAGTCGAAGCGCGCCCTGGCGAGCGTCACTTGAGAACTGAGGATATCGTCGCACGCATCGAGGCAGAGGGCGCCGCGCTGGCGCTCGTGCTATTGCCCAGCGTCCAATATCTCACCGGACAATCCCTGGACGTCGCGCCCATGATTGCTGCCGCACGCCGCATCGGTGCCGCCGTCGGCTTGGATCTCGCCCACGGCATCGGCAACACGCCGGCGCAATTGCACGATTGGAATGCCGATTTTGCGGTCTGGTGCAGCTACAAATATCTCAATGCGGGTCCCGGCGCCATCGGGGGCTGCTTCGTCCACGAACGGCATGCTCGCCGCATCGACCTGCCGCGGTTCGCCGGCTGGTGGGGGCAGGACAAGACCCTGCGATTCCAGATGGGTCCCGAATTCCAACCCATCACGGGCGCGCAAGGCTGGCAAATCAGCAATCCCCCTGTTCTGTCTACAGCGCCCCTATTGGCGTCGTTGGACCTCTTTCAGCGTGCGGGCATGGGACGGCTACGCGAAAAATCCATTGCGATGACCGGATTCTTGCAGCAATTGATCGAGGCGAAACTCGCGGGACTGGTGGAGGTCATCACGCCACGAGCGAACGACGCGCGCGGCTGTCAGTTGAGCCTGAAGATTGCGGGGTCGCCCGCCACCGCCAAGCGGGGTTACGAATTGCTCACCGCGGCCGGCATCGTGGCCGATTGGCGGGAGCCCGATGTGCTGCGGATGGCGCCCATTCCGCTCTACAACTCTTATAGCGATGTATTCGCTGCCGTGGATGCTCTGTCGAGAGCCCTGCGCCGGTGAAGGCCGACTCATCCGCCGTTAGCTTGCTCGGCGCCGGCCCCACAGGCGCATTGTTGGCAATCCTCTTGCGGCGCCGTGGCCACGAAGCGACTCTCTATGAGAGCCGTCCGGACCCCAGGGGCAGGGCCGCTGAATCCGGACGATCCATCAACCTCGCGCTGGCCGATCGGGGCATACATACCCTGAAAATGGCCGGCGTCTTTGCGCAGCTCGAGGCGGCCATGCTGCCCATGCGTGGGCGGCTGATTCATCACGAGGGCGGCAGCACATCGCTGCAACCCTACGGGCAGCGCCCAAACGAGCTGATCTACTCAATCTCACGCCATCGGCTTAACCAGACCTTGCTCGACGTCGCCACTCGGCAGCACGGAGTGACGGTTCATTTCGAACATCGATTCGAGTCGGCGGATTTCGACCGGCGCATGGCCCTCGTTCGGGATCTGCGCACCGGCCGTGCGATCGACATACCGATGCAGCCCTTGCTGGCAACGGATGGTGCAGGTTCCCTGATGCGCCGGCAGATGAGCGCCCTGAATCTGATCGAGGCACACGAAACCGATCTCGAACACGGCTACAAGGAATTGTCCATACCCGCCGATGCCGCGGGGCGCCATCAAATGGATCGCGAAGCCCTGCACATCTGGCCGCGCGGCGCCTATATGTTGATCGCGCTTCCCAATGAGGACGGCAGCTTCACGGCAACCCTGTTCATCGCCAAACATGGCGAGATCAGCTTCGAGAGCCTGACCGAACCGGCTACCATCGAGAAATTCTTCTCGCGGAATTTTCCCGACGCGCGCCGCTTGATGCCCGATTGCGTCGCGCAGTTCCAAGACAATCCCATCGGCTTTCTCGGCACCGTATCTGCCGACCCCTGGCACTATCGGGACGCAGCGGCATTGATCGGCGACTCTGCGCACGCCATCGTGCCCTTTCATGGCCAGGGCATGAACTGCTGCTTCGAGGACTGCGTGGAATTCGAGGCTTGCATGGGCCGGCAGCCCTCATGGGACAGGGTGTTCGAGGAATTCGGCGCCTTGCGCAAGCCAAACACCGATGCGATTGCCGCCATGGCGCTCGACAATTACCTGGAAATGCGCGACCGCGTCGTGCATCCCCAATTTCAGCTGCAGCAGGCGCTATCGCTGGAACTCGAACGGCGATTCCCGCAGCGCTTTATTCCTCGCTACTCGATGGTGATGTTTCACCATGAAATCCCGTACCGCACGGCGCTGCAGCGGGGCATTGTTCAAACTCAATTATTGACGGAACTGACCGAAGGCTCAGTAGCCGGTCTCGCTGACGTCGACTTCGACCGCGCGGAGCGCGAAATCCTACAGAGGCTTGCGCCACTCAGTTGATGCGGTCGGGCCTGGTGCGATCCAGCGTGAGGAAACTGTAGGCATACGGGTTCTTCTCGTCCGCTTCGTGTCGTTCACTGAACGACGCGCCCCACTGCGATCCCCGCCAACCAGCGAACACCGTGTCGCCATCACTGATTTGAGTGTGCACCAGCGTGAGATGAATGCGGCTCGCAAGAGGCAGGCATTGCCGGTAGATCTCCGCCCCGCCGATGACCATCAGCGCCGGTTGCGCGCCTGCGGCGGCCCGCGCTGCATCGAGACAATCGACGATGATGCAGTCGCGGGGCGAGAAGCCGGCCGATCGGCTCAGTACGATATTCGTCCGGCCCGGCAGAGCCTTGCCGATGGATTCGTAGGTCTTGCGCCCCATGAGGATGGGCTTTCCCAGAGTGAGCGATTTGAAATGCTTCAAGTCCGCCGGCAGATGCCAGGGCAATTGATTGCCGCGGCCGATGACGTCGTTTTCCGCCACGGCAACAACCAATTCGAGGGCGGCTGCGCCGGCAGCCGCCGCGTCGTACGATGCGATATTCATGGCGAATTTATACCCTGGCGGTAACAAACTCGCCAGCCGCCGTTTCCCGGCGGCAAGCTTGAGCGAACCGAATCTAGTACCCGGCGGTGAGTGCCTCGCGGTCATGGTCCAGCCAAGTCGGCGTCAATGCGATGACCACTCCGTGCGTGTCCGTGGAGCAGCTGGCGCGAGCGACGGCCGATCCCGTCTTCTTGTCGTTTGCGCGCATGTAAAAGGTGTACTCGCGGGCATAAAACTCAGCCACTGATCCTAAGTTCGGTGAGCTGGCGTGGATCACTTTGTATGCAGGCGCGGCGGTTCCCGGCGCTGCAAGGCTAGTGGCGAAGGCCTGTGCGCACGCATCCAGCGCGGCCGCTTCGGACGAGGCATTGGACGCTGCGGGCGCGAGCGCGACGATAGCCGCGGCGAGGAGTGCAATTTTTCTGTGGTTCATGGTGGTATTCCTTGATGGTCAAAAATACCAACGCCCCACGGACACCATAGGCGACACCAATGGGTCGCGCAAATGAGATTATTCGTCCAACCTGTGATTTTCTCTCATCTGTATGCGGTGGCCGACAATCAAGCGACTCGGCACTTGCTCAAGATCCACTGGGTCAGTTCCTGTAAGTCCTCGCGTTCGTGGTCCTCGGGTCGCTGCAGCAGGACGTAGCTCTCATTCGTGGTCAATTCCGCATCGAATAATTTCACCAATCCGCCGGCGACGAAGCGGTCGGCACTCAGGCGCGACGGCACCAAGGCGACACCGACGCCCTGCTCCGCCGCTAACACCACCGCCGACATGGTGTCGAGACGCACCAGACGATTGGGCTTGATCGGCTCTATCCCCAGGCCCGCGGTCCAACGTTCCCACGCATCCCGGCGTTCTTCGTGCAACAGCAAGGTCTTGCCGTTCAAATCACGATAGGCACCGATGGGGTTCTCCACCAGAAAGGCAGGCGAGCACGCGGCGATAAAGGTCTGCGCAAACAACTCGTAGACTGTGAGTCCATCCCACGGACCCGTGCCCACGACGATGGAAAGGTCCGCCTCCGGCGGGTGGGTCTTGGGTGCAGAAAAAGTCGTCTCGATTCGAATATCGGTTTCTTCGCGCGCCTGCGAAAATGACGACAGTCGGGGCAGCAGCAATTCATTGGCGAAAAACGGCGGCACATTTAACCGGATGATGGTGCGCCCGTAGCGCACCTGAAGCTGTTCCGTGACGGATTCGAGCTTCGCAAAAATGTCGTTGATATGCTCGAGATAGTGGGCGCCGGCATCGGTCAAAGTCAGGGTGCGCACGCCGCGTTCGAACAAGGCGACGCCCAGGTGCTCCTCGAGCGCTTTGATCTGATGGCTCACGGCAGAAGGAGTGACGAACAATTCTTCGGCGGCGGCCTTGAAGCTTTGTAGCTTGGCCGCGACCTGAAAGGTCTTGAGAAATTTAAGCGACGGCAAGCGCATAGGGTCAACCAATACTTGAAAAGAGGGTGCTCGTGGCCCCTCATGCACACTGCGATACAATACAGGATTATTAAAGCAACTTTCGTGCCAATCGCAGAAATGCTGGTATTTGTCGGACCGGAGCCAACTTGAGACCGCGCATTGCCATGTTCGCGGGCATAGCCGCGTCCGTATCGCACGATAGTAGCGCAGAGATCATGACAGGATGAATTCTACCGCCGTCACTCGAACCCACGTCATCACGGGCAGCTTCGGCTCGGGCAAGACCACTGCAATTCGCCGGCTCATGTCGCACAAGCCCGAAGACGAACTGTGGATCGTGATTCTCAATGAATTCACCGATGCCGGGCTCGACGCCCTGAGTGTCGCTGAGTCTGCGCGCGGTCAGTATGACGTGCGGCTGGTGGCCGGCGGCTGCCTATGTTGTGTCGGGGAACTCGAATTCGCGAATTTATGAAACTCAGCGGGCGCTGACCTTGGACGGCGTCATTTGTCTGGTGGACGCACTCGACGCTGATCGCCTGCTGCGCCTCCGCCCGTCGAACGAGTGGTCGCAAGTTCAATCGGCCGACGTGCTCCTGCTGTCGAAGCCGGACTTGGCAGGCGAACAGGAACTGCAGGCATTCGATGCAATCGCTGCAGCCCAATATCCGGCCAAGCGCTACGTCGGCAGCTGCCGCGATGGCGACCTGCCACCCGCCGCGCTACAGAGCTTCGAACGTGCCCCGGCCTTTACGCCGCTTCGCGATTCTGCCGCCACCATTGCATCGCGGTCGCAGGACTTTTCCATTCTCGGACAGGCGGGCAGGGAAACGTACTTGCAGCAGCTCGGGCTATGGGCGGTGAGTTGGGTGCTGCCGCGCGAACTGGTCTTCTCGCGCGTGGTCATCGAGCCTCGTCTGAATTGGCTCATGCAAGTCCACAGCGGATGGCTGCGCCGAATGAAAGCCGTGTTTCGGACCGGTCCCGGCCCGTCTTGGCTGGTACAGAGTCACGGTCGAGGCCTCTCGGAAGAAGACAGCGCCTATCGCCGCGACAGCCGCATCGAGATCGTACTCACTGCAGCGCCTGAACAGGCGTTTCTGGATGTCTGGCGCGGTCTTTTGCCCGATGCCGCGACTCCATGGCCGCCGCCCTGACTTTGGGGGCCACTGCCCTTTGGGGGACCCATGCGACGTGTTACGCTCGCCGCCACACATGGCACGAGTGTCTCAAGTGAAACTATATTGTCTCATTGCGTTAGTCTGCCTATCCGGCTGCAGCTGGTTCCACTCGCGGAAACAGGTGGAAATGCCTCCGTCCGAATTGTTGGTCAACGGCGCACCCACGGGTTCCATTGTGTTTATCGATGGCGTGCGATCCGGTCAGGTTGTCGGTCCCGCAAAACGGTCGCAAATTCTGGCAGTCTCGCCGGGGTCTCACACGTTGGAAGTCAGGGTGGGCGACACCGTCGCCTACCGCGAAAGCACCTACGTGGAAGCAGGCAAGAAACGCGTTATCACCGTTCTGTCGGGCGGCACCCGAAACTAGCGAGTACTCGCGGCGGCCGGGGCAGCCCAACCCCGTGCAAAGACTCTCTGCGCGTTACGGCGGTAGATCTTGTCGACGACATTGCGCGGCAGATGCAAACCCGGAAACCACTCGGTGAATTCGGCTGAGTGCAACAGGTCCGCGCCGGTCAGAAATCGCCAGTCGTCTACCCACCCCGCATGCACTTCAGCAACCACAGCGGGATCGGCATCGCCCGGACCATAGGCATCGTCGCTGCCGTAGAGGATTCGATCCTGGTAGCGAAGCAGAAAGCGCCGCACGTTCGCCGCATTCGATGCGGCCTGGTATTCGATGTGCACCATGCGCGCAGCGACGTCCACCACGGCATTTGGAAATTGGTCGAGAAACTCCGCCACCTTGTCCACGTCCCATTCGAGCGAGGCCAGATGGACGGCATCGAAGCGCAGCGCAGGGTGTGCGCTCAACATTCTGTCGCGAGCGGCTAGTATCACCTCATGCGTGGGCATCTCGGGATGCATATACATGTAGTACTGGGGGTGCTCGCGAAAGTACTCACGATCCGAACGCACCGTCATCCGGTCGAATGCCAGCCAGCAATTGAGCGGCTCGGCTTGATGCCCGAGCAACACTGCGTTGGCGCTTTCCAGCCTTGCAATGAGGGGCTGGAATCGACTGTCGTCGGGCATGACATAGGTACCGTCGGCGTCTTGCAGGCTCATGCCGATGTTCTTCCACATCTTCACGCCGACCGCGCCTTCCTTCAGTGCCGCGTCGATCTGCTTCAGGGCCGCATCGGTCCAGCCAGGTGCGGAGAAATTCTCCACGGAGAAAGTCGTCGCGAAGGCAACGCGGCCGGGATAGCGCTGCCGCAGAGCGATCGCGGCGGCTTGCTGTTGTGGAATGGGCGGAAAATCAGGGTAATCCGTGTTGATGGTCAGAATGCGAAAGTTGTCGCGGATCGCCTGCGCCATGAAGCGCTGCGCCGGGCCATGCACGTGGACATGCGCATCGATCTTCAGCACTCGCGGGAAATCCGCCCGCGTGTAGTAGGTATTGCCGTCGGATGCCGGCGTCTGCGCAGCGTGCGCCGGGAATGCGCCTGCGCAGATTGCCAGCAGCGCAAGCAGCCGACCGCTGCCCGGGCGTTGCCCGCTCATACCAGCTTGACCTCGACTCCGCGCTGACGCAGCTCATCGACCGACTGCGCCGGCGCAGCAATATCGGTGATCAACATGTGGATTTGCTCCGCCTTGGCAATGAGCGAAATATTCCGGCGCATGAGTTTGGAGGAATCGGCCACCACGACCACCTGGCGGGAAATTCGGATCATTTGAGCATTGAGTTCGGCTTCCGGGAGATGCGGCGTCATCACCCCGATCTCGGGATCCACGCCATCGGCGCCCAGGTACAGGCGATCGGCTTGAAGATTGGCCAGCGCGGATTCGGACATGTGCCCGGATAATGAATTGGATTCGCGGCGCAGAATTCCGCCCGGCATGATAAGGCGCACCGACGGCACGTCCATCAGCAACGCCGCGACGTTCAACGCATTCGTGATGACGTTGATGGACTTGAACTCGGATGCGCGGATGCAGCGTGCGATCTCGGCGGTGGTCGTACCGGAATCGAGGATGATGGTCTCGCCCTCCCGGATCAACTCGCACGCGGCAATGGCAATGCGGACTTTCTCGGCGTGGTGTTGCAGCTGCTTGACGCCGAGCGGCTCGTCCAAGTCCTCGGCACGCCGCAGCGCGCCTCCATGGGTGCGTGTCAGCGCCCCCGTGGATTCGAGCATAGAGAGATCCGCCCGGATCGTGACTTGAGAGATGCCGAAGCGCGTCGCCAGCGACTCCACAGTGACGCGCCCTTGTTCGCGCAGCAGGTCACAAATGCGCCGCCGGCGCTCTTCGATCAACAGATTTCGATCCGTCGTCTCCAACATTAGACAGGTGTCGCCTCGAGCATGAGAAACCGATCGAACGCCGTATGCAGCCGATTGTTTGCGCCCGCCACTTCGCCCACATCTGTGTCATTGAAGTAGTCGCGGACTCGGTACCGGCCTGCCCCGAGTCCACGCAGTGTGACAGTCCCGCTGAAACGGCGGGCATAGAACGCATAGTAAAGGCGGCCGGACTGCTCGACCACATGAGTTTCAGGTTTGTCGAAACCGATGTCGTATAGCTCGCCCCGATAAATGCCCCGCGGCAGCTGGCGATCGTTGGCAAGCGCGATCCATTTGCGCCACAAATGTTCCCTCTCCGGCGTCAGTAGGAAGGAATCCTTGGGCTTTGGATCCTCCGGCCAGGTGAATTTCGTCGAGATGATCCCGCCGATACCAACCGTCGATGCGAAGTCATCGCCGCCGTCGCTGAGCTCGACATGATCGCCCGCGAAGGCCGCGCTCGGACCCATCAAGGCCTTCATGGTCTTGCCCTTGTGGCGCACCTGCCAGGATGACTCCGGGTCCGAGGCCGGCGCCTGATTAAATGAACGAAAATTGAAGAAAGCATACGATGTACCGCAGGGACACAGCTCGACCACGGCGTCGGGATTGATCTGCATGGCCGTCTCATAAATGGCGGCAAAGAAGTCCTGTAGTTTCTCCGTCGATTCTTCGGGTCGGGCATGACCGTGAGCGGGATTGAAGCACGGCGCCACCCCGTTCAAATGCTGGCCATCGATTTTGAGGCCGGCGAAGCCCCATTCACCCAGGAACTTACGCACCAGCGTTTGAGTGTAGGCGATGGTCTTGTCATAGGCGGGGCAGAGATAGAGGGAATTCCACCACGAAACAATCTGCGGCGCGCCGTCCTTGTCGAGCAATAGCATGTCGGTGTGATCGTGCAGCAGGTCGGATCCGGGAGCGGCCGCGAGCGGCGCATACCACAGCCTCGGCTTCAGATCTCTCGAACGGATGCTGCTCACCAAGCGCTTGAGATCTGCTTCTCCGCGCGGATACTTGCTCAGGTTTAAATTCCAGTCGCCGACGTTGGATTGCCAGCCATCATCGATGACCGCCCAGCGAAGACCGAGGTCCTGCACCTTCGGCAGCGTGTCCTCGATCAGCTGAATACTGCAATCGCGCTCATAGCCCCACGCACACCAGATCGGCTCGTAAGCGGACTCGGGCGCCGGGGGCGACTGAATGCCTCTATCCTGCATGATGCGCCGGTAAGCGCTGAGCACCCTGAAGTAGTCTCCCGCATGGGTTGCGACGAAAGTTTCCGGCGTGTCGAAGCGCTCACCCGGTTGCAACGTGATTTTAACCTGGCCGCTGAGCGCAAGGCTGACCTTGTCGTCGCGGCAAGTCACCGGCAAAGATACCGCCCGGGGAGCAGTTTCAAGGTGTCCGACGGCGAGACCGCAGTCCTTGCGCCAGACATCGACCACGGGAGTGCCGCCGCCGTAGTCGGAGGCCGACATCCCCATGAAGTTCTCTTGCGAGAAGCCTGCTCGCACCGGCTGCACCCAATCGCGCCGGTCGGAATGAGTGCTGCCACAGTAGGACCAAAAGGGCGGCACAGCGTCGCCGCCGCTCTGGGCCGGGCCCTGACGCATCATCTCGAAAGAGGCGTTCGTCCAACCGCGCAACTTGATCGCGCGCGCCGACAGATTCCGATAGGACACCGTGTAAAGGATCATTCCGGGATAGCGCTCGAACAGGGCAGCGTCGACGGTCTTTTCGATCTTGCCGGCGCTCTCGCCCACTAGCCGCAGTCGCGTGCCCGGACCATGTTCGCCCCGCATGGCCTGCGTCGAATGCTCGCGCAGCGCAAAATCATCGAGCCGCACACCGGCGCCGACCAGCAACACGTCGCTGGCAGCCCAGTGCGTCAGCGCCGTTCTGCGTTCCTTGCCGCCGTGCCCCACGCGCCATAGCCTCGATCGCAGGTGGCCATCGAACTCGACTTGTATGGTTCCATCGCCCAGCATTGCGGCCGGCGTGAGGGATTCGGCGGAAAGGGCGCTATTGGCGAACAGCACTCCACTCGAAACGAGGCCAGCGCCCGCTGCTGCGCTCGCGGCTGCACCCGCTGCTGCCCCCGCCCCCATTTTCAGGAATCCGCGTCTGCTAGTTCTAGTTTTGTTCACGTTTGGCCCTTCCCCCAGCCACACCCGAGTCTATCGAACTGACCCAGCGAGCCTATCTCTTGCCGGTGACTTGACAGACTCGAAGATATACGAAATAGTATTAGAAATAAAACGAAACATCAATGCGCGAAATAGGTTTCGTTTTCTTTCGTATAACAAAAGCGGGGATCTTCATGCACCTTCATCTGCGTCGAGCGATTGCGGGAATCCTATTATTTGGAGCGAGCGGCTCGGGCTTCGCGGCGGACAGCGCCGCTTCCAGCCCTCCCACTTCTTCTGCCGATGACAAACTCGATGCCATCGTGGTCACCGGAATACGGGCCAGTCTCGAGAAGTCCCTGGAAATCAAAGAGAACGCCGACGTCGTTCTTGATTCCATCAACGCCCTCGAACTGGGTCGTTTTCCGGACGATGACGTCGCGGACTCGCTGCGCCATATCACCGGCGTTTCCATCTCCCGCACCACGGGCGGCGAAGGACAGTACATCGGTATTCGCGGTCTGGGCTCCCAGTACAACATCGTGACGCTCAACAATCGTATTCTCGCAACCGATGATGACGGCCGCGCGCTGGCCTTCGACATCTTCCCAGCCGACGTCATTTCCGGTGCGGACGTGTACAAGTCCTCGCAGGCCGCGGCACTCGAAGGCAGCATCGGTGGTACGGTCAACATGCGCTCTGCGCGCCCCTTCGACAATCCGGGGCTGCATTCGGCGGTGCGCATCGAGGGCAATTACAACGACATGTCGCAGTTCTGGGGCAAAAAGGCCTCGGCCTTCATCAGCGACACCAACTCGGCGGGAACTCTGGGGCTTTTAGTCGGCGCGGTTTTCTCCGACACAAAAACACGCACTGACTCCCTCAACTACGATACCTACGACGGCAGCAAGCCCGGTTTCTGGCCGCCGCCAGACTCGGGCGGCAATCTCGCTCCCAACAGCCAGCCCGTGGTCGCCCAATGCTGCATTTCTTTCGGCTCGGTGGTCGACGACAAGAAGCGTGACGCCGTATCGGGCACCCTGGAGTGGCGGCCGAGCGATGAGCTGCATATCGCCCTCGACGGGCTTTACACGCGACTGACCGACCCGCAGGTTGCCTATAACCAGGCCTACTATCCCGACTTCAACTACGACGCCAACGGCAATCCGGAATGGTCCAATGTGGTCGTCAAGAACGGCTTGATCACCTCGTTCACCGCCAACACCTTCACGCCGGAAATTGTCAATCAGACCATCGACCGTCGCGTCACGACCTATCTCGTGGGCCTCAGCGCAACCTGGAAGCCGACGTCCAGCCTGACCTTCGATGCCGATCTGTATCAGTCGAAGGCCAGCCGCCCTGAGGGCGGCCACGATGCCTTCGTGACCGCGGGCCTCGAATCCGCCACCCCATACAATCAAAACACCATCAATTGGACCAACACGGCCAACGGTCTGCCGAACATTTCGGTGACCCTGCCGAACGGTCAGGACTATGCCACTGCCCTGGCTACGGGCGCTCTGGACAATTCTCACTGGAGCGCGCACTACACCGGCTTGAGCGGCAACACCATCCACGACAGAGTGACCGGCCTCACCCTCGGCGGTACGCTGAAAATGGACACCGGCCCTCTGACCGACCTGCGCTTCGGCCTCGCATACACGCAGCGCGAAAAGTCGCGCGACGACTATGACAATGACTGGACCGGCGGCTCGAGTCAGTATGATTTCTACACGACTCCCCAGGGCGCGAATCCGATCACCTTCGGCTCGCTCGGCGCGAACGTCATCTCGATCACGAATTTTCCGAATTACATGCAAGGGTCCGGCGGCAACTTTCCGAAGACCATCGCCGTATTCAATATCTCCTCAATGCTTGATGCGTTGAAGAAGCTGAACGGCCAACCGAATCTCTATGTACCGGGCGCCCCTAATTTCGATTTCAACGCATCGCTACCGCAATTCAATGCCGTCAATTCTTATAAGGTGAAGGAAAAAACCACGGCGGCGTATCTGCAGGCGAATTTAGCCGGCGACAACTGGGCCGGCAATGTGGGGCTGCGGGTCGTGCATACCAGCACCACGGCCAGCACGGCGGTCAATGAAATCCAGACCATCACCATCGCGAACACCTCCAACCCGACGGACCCGGCGTTCATTCAGTACAGCAATGCCACGCCCACCTCGTCGACCGGTTCGTATACCCTGCCCCTGCCCTCGCTGAATTTCAAGTATCAATTCAGGCCGGACCTGCAGCTGCGATTCGGTGCCTCAGAGACCATGACGCGCCCGGAGCTAAACCAGCTCGCACCTACGCGCACCGACAACTCGTTGAATCGTGTCTATCAGATCACCTATTCGGGCAATTCGGAGTTGAAACCGATCAAAGCGTATTCGGCCGATATCTCGCTTGAATGGTATTACCAGCCTAAGTCCGCTCTCACTCTGGCGGTGTTCGGCAAGGATATTCTGGACTTCATCACCACCAATACGGTCAACAATGTCGATCTGGGCGTCAAAGGTTATTTCAACGGCAGTACCACTCCGGTTCCCGTGCTGTACACCATCTTCGAGCCGGTCAACGGCAACAAAGCCTATATCGAAGGCTTGGAGCTTGGATTTCAGCACATCATGGCAAACGGCTTCGGCGTTCACGGGCAGTACACGCGCACCTGGAGCCGTGCGTACGTGGACGGCGCGTACGTCGGTCAACTAGAGGGGGTGTCCTCCAACAGTGCCTCGCTCGGCGTGCTCTATGAAAACAACCGCTTTAGTGCCAATGTGAATTGGGATTATGACGGCAGCTCGATTGCCCAAACCTTCACTGAAATCCAGGGCTGGTCCGCGTATCAGAAGAGCTTCTCGTGGGTAACTGCGCAGGCCTCGTACAATATATTGCCGGAATTGAGAATCTATATTGAAGGCAAGAATCTCAGCAACGCGATCTCCCGGACCTACCTGGCGAATCGGGCGGATGCGGTTTGGAGCGGCGGCCTCACCAACACCGGCAGCAGCATCGGTCAAGGCTATAGCGTCTTCGGCCGAAGCTTTACCCTTGGCGCAAGCTACCGCTTCTGATGCCTGTGACTGCAAGTAGCTGGCTTCGATACGCCCTGCTGACGGCCGTCATGTGGGGCGTCTGGGGCGCCTTCACCGGCTTGCCGAGCGAGCACGGCTTTCCCGACACATTGACCTATGTCGTGTGGGCGTTGACCATGATTGCGCCGGCGATTTTTGCGCTACGCCGGTCTGGCCAAGGGCTGCAGCGGGATCGCCGCTCGATCCTGTTGGGACTGGCGGTCGGCATGCTCGGCGCCGGCGGGCAGATGCTGTTGTTTCGCGCCGTGACCTTGGGACCCACGTATTTGATTTTTCCCATCGTCGCGCTGTCCCCGGTGGTCACCATTGTGCTGTCGCTCATTCTGTTGGGCGAACGCACCGGCAGGCTCGGCATTGCCGGCATCGTCCTCGCGGTGATCTCTCTGCCGTTGTTCGACTATTCGCCCGAGGCGGGCGCGCACCACTACGGAACTTGGTTCTATCTTGCGGTTGTCATCATGCTTTGCTGGGGCCTGCAGGCCTACTTCATCAAGGTCGCCAACGCGACCATGGGCGCCGAGAGCATTTTCGGCTACATGATGCTGACCGCATTGATGTTCATACCGGTTGCCTTCGCCTTTACGGATTTTTCGCAGCCCATCAATCTCGGCTTCTCCGGACCGTGGCTCGCCGCGGGCATTCAAATCCTCAACGCCGTGGGTGCGCTGTTATTGGTGTATGCATTCCGCTATGGCAAGGCCATTGTGGTATCGCCCCTGGTCAACGCCGGCGCACCCCTGCTGACCTCGCTCATTTCTTTGGCCATTGCCGGATCCTTGCCGGGCCCGTACAAACTGACGGGTATTGCGCTCGCGCTGGTCGGCGCGCTGCTGCTCGCGCTGCAGCCGGAGTGATGCGCGTGGACGCGTCGAACGCATGAACGCACTGCTGGAGCTGCTGCGAGCGCACAAGGCGGGCAACGGCGCGGGTATATTCTCGGTCTGCTCTTCCCACCCCCTGATCGTCGAAGCGGCACTGCGCGAGGCGCAGCGCTGCCCGCAATACATTCTGATCGAAGCCACGTCGAATCAGGTCAATCAATTCGGCGGCTACAGCGGCATGACTGCGGCCGCGTTTCAGGTCTATGTCGCCGGCATCGCCGAGCGTGGGGCGCTGCCTATGCAGCGCGTCCTGCTGGGCGGCGATCACCTCGGCCCGAACTGCTGGCAGACGGAGACTGCGGCTGTCGCCATGCAGCGCTCCGAGCAATTGGTCGCCGATTATGTGGCGGCGGGATTTCGCAAGATCCACCTCGACTGCTCGATGCGTTGCACCGATGATCCGCCGCTGCTGACCGACAGCGTCATCGCCGCGCGGGCCGCCCGCCTGTGCCGTGCCTGCGAGAGCGCCTGGCGGGTGGCCGGCGGGCAAGCGCCGGTCTATGTGGTCGGCACGGAGGTGCCTACCCCGGGAGGCGCCGCCGAAGAACTCGGCGCGCTGGCCGTGACCACTTCCGCGGCGGTCACAGCGACTCTCGAGGCCCATCGCCGCGCCTTCACCGAGTGCGGCCTGGACGATGCGTGGCTGCGCGTAGCGGCTCTCGTGGTTCAACCCGGCGTCGAATTCGACCACCACAAGGTGATCGATTACGACCCGACCAGGACCGGCGAGCTGTCAAGCCGCATCGAGCGCGAGCCTCGACTGGTTTACGAAGCGCACTCGACCGATTATCAAACCCCCGCTGCGCTGGCAGCACTGGTTCGAGATCACTTCGCCATACTCAAGGTCGGGCCTGGCGCAACTTTCGCCTTGCGCGAGGCGCTGTGGGCACTCGTGGACATCGAATGCGAACTCGGCATCACTCCAGAAAACTCCCTGCGGGATGTCGTTCTCACGGCAATGACCTGCGATCCGCGCTACTGGAAAGCGTATTACACCGAGCCGAGTTCTCAGGCGTTCGATCTTCAATACAGCTTGAGTGATCGCATCCGGTATTACTGGAACGTTCCCGAGGTTCGCATCGCCGGCGAGAAACTGCTGGAGAATTTGCGCACCCACCGTATACCCCTCACCCTGCTTAGCCAGTATTTGCCGATGCAGTATGCTGCGGTTCGCAATGGCACGCTGGCGAATGACCCGCGTGAACTGTTGCTCGACAGCGTCGGGCGCGTGCTGCGTGGATACGCGGCCGCTTGCGCACCGAGTGCAGGCAAAAGTACCAACGAAAGAGGTTAGATCGGCGATGGATGAATTTGGCCTGACATCAGCGGATATCGATGGCGCGGGCGCGCATTGGACCGCTCGCGAAATCCTGCAGCAGCCGCAAATCTGGCTGGAAATACAGAACCTGGTCGCGGGCGACGCCCGCCTCAATGGATTTCTTGGCGCGCAGCTCGCGCGCTCCGACTTGCGCATAGTTTTGACCGGCGCCGGCACTTCCGCCTTTATCGGCGATTGCCTTGCGCCGGCGCTGGCCCGAACCTTGGGCCGGCGGGTTGATGCCGTGTCGACCACGGATCTGGTGGCAAGTCCCGATAGCTGGCTCGAGCCCCGCACCCCCACTCTGGTGGTCTCCTTTGCGCGCTCCGGCAACAGCCCGGAGAGCGTCGCGGCGCTCGAGACGGCGGACGCCTGCATCGAGGAGTGCTCTCACTTGATCTTGACCTGCAACGCGGAGGGCGCGCTATTCCGGCGCGCGGCGGCATGGCCGAACGCGCATTGCATACTGCTGCCGGCGGCGAGCAACGATCGCAGCTTTGCAATGACCTCGAGCTTCACCGGCATGTTGCTGGCGGCCGCCGCTGCATTCGGCTTGGTGTCTCGCGATGATGTGCGCCCGGCGGCGCTTGGGCGGCTCGCGCGGGAAGTCATCCCGGGCAGCTTGCCGCTGCTGCGAGATCTGGTCGGCCAGGGATACGACCGCGTGGTGTATTTAGGCGCCAAGGAACTGAAGGGCCTGGCGCGCGAAGCGGCGCTGAAAATGCTGGAACTCTCCGATGGCAGGGTCGTGGCGACCGCCGATTCGCCCTTAGGCTTTCGCCATGGACCGAAGACCATATTGAACCGGAATACCCTGGTCGTGGTATTCCTGAGCAATGATGCCCATACACGTCGCTACGATATGGATCTGCTCAAGGAGCTGCGACGCGATGGGGTCGCGGGGCGGATTATTGCGCTCTCAGCGTTGGCCGATTTGCCCGAGCATCCGGACAATCTGATTCTCGACGCCGTGCAAGATCCCATCCATTACTCGGACCTGGAACTGTGCCTGCCGTACGCCGTGTTTGCTCAGTCGCTGGCCTTGCTGCGTTCGATGTCACTCGGCATTCGTCCTGACAACCCCAATGCCGCCGGCACCGTGAGCCGGGTGGTCCAGGGCGTCTCGATCTATCCCTGGCAACTCTCCTTGTGAGGACCTACCTCGGCGTCGACGGTGGCGGCAGCAAGACGGCCTTCATACTGGTCGACGAAACGGGGTCGGTTCTCGCATCGCATACCGAGGGACCTGCCTACTATCTCGAGATCGGCATGGAGGAGTTGCGCAACATGCTGGCGCGCGGCATTCGCGCCACGCTGCAGCAAGCCACTGTGAGCTCGTCGAACTTGGATTTTGCATTTCTCGGACTACCCGCATACGGCGAAGATAGTCGCTTGATTCCCGAACTCGATGCGGCGGCATCGCCTACTTTATTGGGCGCTCGCTATCGTTGCGGCAATGACGCCCTCTGTGGATGGGCGGGTGCCCTTGCCTGTCAGGACGGCATCAACATCGTCGCCGGCACGGGATCTATCGCCTACGGCGAGTACAACCTCCGCACTGCACGAGCTGGCGGCTGGGGCGAGTTGTTCAGCGACGAAGGCTCCGGATTCTGGATCGCGCGCGAAGGCCTCAGCCTCTTCTCCCGCATGAGCGACGGCCGGGCTGCGCGCGGGCCTTGGTACGACATGCTGCGGCAGCACCTCGGACTGCAGAGCGATTTGGACTTGTGCGCCCACATTTACGGCCGCACTGACCGCAGCGAGTTCGCGGGCCTCTCCACCCTGGTGTCGCGGGCCGCGGCAGCCGGCGATGCGCAGGCCAAAGCGCTGTTCGATCAAGCTGCCATCGAATTGGCGCGAATAATCGACGCCGTGCACGAGCAGCTGCGGGTTCCCGACGACGCCCTCACCACGGTGTCCTACTCCGGCGGCATGTTCGAGCTGAAGGATCTTCTGCTCACGCCTTTGCAATCGACTCTCGCCGGCGGCTCAAGAAAATATCGCTTCCGCGCACCGCGCATGTCCGCCGTGGCCGGCGCGGCGCTATATGCGGCAAAACTGAGCGGCACTCCCTTAGGAGCCGCGGCGATCGCCTCGCTCGAACGGCACTTCCAAGACTCCTGAATCATTGTCAGACAAAGCTTGCGGCGCCGACCGCACCGGCTGGCGATCTTGGAATTCCGTTTGCAAATGTTCCACCGCCAACTTTACCTTCAGTGGGACGTGCCGGCGATGTGGATAGACGCCCCACACCACTTCCTCTTCGGGCCGGTGCTGCGCAAGAACCTCGATCATGCTGCCACTCGATAGTTGGGCTTCCAGATAGAAATCCGGCAGTTGGCAAAGGCCCAGCCCTTGCAAGGCGGCATCGACGACGGCGTAACCACTGTTGCAGCGGAACGGTCCATTCGGCCGATGTTCATAGGGCCGTCCATCTCGCAGAAATGGCCAGCTATCACCCATACCGCAGACGCAATCATGCTTCGCAAGCTCATCCAACGACGCAGGGACACCGTGAGCCGCGAGGTAGGACGGCGCGGCACACAGGTAACGGGCGCGCGCTCCCAGTCGACTCGCGACCAGGCGCGAGTCGCTCAACTCGCCGAAGCGTACTGCCAGGTCGATGCCGTGATCCACCAGATCCATCATCTCATTGGCGAGCAGCACGTCCACGTGCAGCCGTGGATGCAAGAGCATGAACCGATTGATCATGGGAACGACGAAACGCTCCGAGCAAGTCATGTGGAGGTGACCTTGCAAATGGCCGGTCTCATTCACCGTGGCCGCTAGCGCTTCATCCCGATCCTCGAGCAACCGACGGCAGCGAAGAAAGAATTGCTCCCCGGCCTCGGTGAGGCTCACATGCCGGGTCGATCGATACAGGAGTCGCTGCCCCAGACGATCCTCCAAC
>JANYJY010000036.1 GCA_025358295.1 Gammaproteobacteria bacterium | reverse complement strand
ACGTAGTCGAGGTCGCAGCCCTCGCCGGGCGTGTGCAAATTGATGGTCGGCGGCACGACCTGATCGCGCAACGCCAGTACCGAAAATATGGCTTCGACCGCTCCGGCGGCTCCCAAGAGGTGGCCGGTCATGGACTTGGTCGAACTGACGGCTAATTTATCGGCCGCGGCTCCAAAGGCGCGCCGAATCGCCAGGGTTTCGGCACGATCGCCGAGTTCCGTCGACGTGGCGTGTGCATTCACGTATTGCACCTGCGCAGGATTCAATTGAGCATCGCTGAGCGCCTTGGCCATGGCCTTGCGGGCACCTTCGCCGTCTTCCGGCGGCGCGGTGACATGGTAGGCGTCGCCGCTCATTCCGAAGCCCACGAGCTCGGCGTAGATCTTCGCGCCGCGCGCCTTGGCGTGTTCGTATTCCTCGAGCAACATGGCGCCGGCGCCGTCGCCCATGACGAAGCCGTCGCGATCCTTGTCCCAAGGACGGCTTGCTCCCTGCGGATCGTCATTGCGCTGCGACAGCGCCTTGGCCTGGGCAAAACCGCTCATGCCGGTGGCGCAGGTTGCCATCTCCGAGCCGCCGGCAATCATGGCATCCGCTTCGCCGTACTGAATGAGGCGCATGGCCAAACCGAGCGCGTGCGTCGAGGTCGTGCAGGCCGTGGCAACGGCGAGATTCGGGCCCGTGATCTTGAATGCGATCGACAAGTGTCCGCCGACCAGATTGATGATGCTGGCCGGGATGAAAAACGGCGAGACCTTCTTTGGCGAGCGAGTCTCAAGGTACTTGTCGTAGGCCTCCTCGATGGATTCCAGACCGCCCATACCCGAACCCATCAGCACACCGATGCGATCGGAATTCGCCTCGGTGACGCCAAGTCCCGAATCTCGCATGGCTTGCATGCCGGCAACGACGCCGTACTGCATGAATGCGTCCATGCGCCGCGCGTCTTTCGCGGTCATGTAGGATTCGAGATTCAGATCGCGGATCTCGCCGCCGAAATGCGTGGGGAAATTCACCGAGTCGAAACGCGTCACGGCACCGATGCCGCTGCGGCCGGCCAGGATCGAAGCCCAAGCGCCCGCTACGTCGTTGCCCACCGGCGATACGATTCCAAGACCCGTAACAACGACGCGTCGTTTACTCAACGGCGACTCCTCGCTAGGATTTGCATTCAGCCTCGACCCCAATGCGAGTCAGGGCACCGCCCCGCAACCCAATGGGGTTCAGGCCTTACCCTTGTGCGAATTGATATAGTCGATCGCCTGCTGAACCGTTGTGATTTTCTCGGCGTCTTCGTCGGGAATCTCCGTCTCGAATTCTTCCTCGAGCGCCATCACCAGTTCAACCGTATCCAGCGAGTCTGCGCCTAGATCGTCGACGAACGAGGCGTCATTGGTGACTTCTTCTTCTTTTACGCCCAATTGTTCGGCCACGATCTTCTTAACCTGCTGCTCAACAGTACTCATCGTTATGGTGTCCTCTCGGAATTACTAATTATGCACAGAACTAACTTAAGCCCGCGACCAGCCTTAAGGAATCGACAGGGCGCGTATTTTATGTGAACCCGACGGCGACGGCTACCTTGAAACTACATTTGACCTAGGGTCTAGCGGCTTTGTATTGACAAACCGCGCCGAGTAAGGGTCCAAGTGGCGCCTAGGGCATGTACATGCCGCCGTTCACATGCAGGGTTTCCCCCGTGATATAGCCGGCGTCGGAGGAACAGAGAAACGCCACCGCGGCCGCAATATCGGCCGGCTGCCCCAGCCTCCCCAAGGGAATCTGTGTGGTCAATGCCGTGCGCTGCGCCTCGGCCAGGGCCCGAGTCATGTCGGTATCGATGAAGCCCGGCGCGATCGCATTGACCGTAATGCCGCGCGAACCCACTTCCCGGGCCAACGATTTCGTGAAACCAAGGATCCCGGCCTTCGCGGCCGCATAGTTGGCTTGCCCGGGATTTCCGGTCATGCCCACCACCGAGGTGATGCTGACGATGCGGCCCTTGCGCGCCTTCATCATTCCGCGCAATACAGCCTTGGATAACCTGAACACCGAGGCAAGATTGGTGTCCAGCACGGCGTCCCAATCCTCTTCCTTCATACGCAGCAGCAAAGTGTCGCGCGTGATACCGGCGTTATTGCAGAGAATGCCGACGGGTCCCTCGTTGGCTTCAATGTCATCGAACGCCGCCTTGATCGAGTCCGGTTTGACCACGTCGAGGACCACGCCGCGTCCGCCGCTCGCCGCCAAGCTCGCGCCGATCCGGGCTGCGCCCTCCGCCGTCGTCGCAGTGCCGATGACGCGCGCTCCATCCTTGGCGAGGCGTTCGGCGATGGCAGCACCGATGCCGCGGGTGGCGCCGGTAACCAAGGCAATTTCTCCATTCAACATGTCCGCCACCTCGTTATGCTTTTGCCGTTGTCAGCGCGATATCCAGGGACTGCGGATCTTCGAGCGCCATCATTTTCAGATCGCGATTCTTGTCCACTCGCCGATTCAAGGCCGTCAGCACCTTGCCCGGACCGCATTCGACGATCTGAGTCGCACCCGCGGTGATCATGGTGCGCACCGTCGCCGCCCAAAACACCGGCGTGTACAGCTGCTTGACCAGGCCGGCCCGAATGGCTTCCGA
The DNA here is from genome assembly GCA_025358295.1 of Gammaproteobacteria bacterium. GTDB lineage: Bacteria > Pseudomonadota > Gammaproteobacteria > Steroidobacterales > Steroidobacteraceae > Bog-1198. The sequence continues at coordinate 61,602 of JANYJY010000036.1, read as the reverse complement.
AGAGGCATGCGTCCTGACATCGACTCCGTAGACTGCAATGTCGCGCGCCGGCATGACCACCGTGCTCTCGAGCCGCAACCGCAATTGCTCCGCCGCCGGCTGCATGAGCGAGCTATGCGCGGGCACGCTGATGGGCAATGCCAGTGCACGCTTCGCACCCTTGGCCGTTGCAGCCTCGATGGCCCGCGCCACCGCCGCGGCATGACCCGCGATCACCACCTGGCCCGGCGCGTTGAAATTGACCGCCTCGACAATTTCACCTTGCGCCGCCTCGTCGCACGCCGCATCGATATCGATGTCTTCCAATCCCAGAATTGCGGCCATGGCGCCCTGGCCCGGCGGCACGGCCGCCTGCATCAATTCACCACGATATCGGACCAAATCGACAGCCGCCTTGAAATCCAGGACGCCCGCAGCCACCAATGCCGTGAATTCCCCGAGACTGTGCCCGGCCATCATCGCGGGTACCGCGCCGCCGCGCTCGCGCCACAATCGATAAGTGGCGACTCCGGCCGTCAACATCGCGGGCTGAGTGCACTCGGTGGAGTTGAGCGCTTCGACCGGCCCTTCTTGGCAGCGTTGCCAGAGATCGTAGCCCAGCACGGCTGAAGCCTCGGCAAAGGTTGCTGCGATCAGCGGCGAGCTCGTGGCCAACGTGCTCATCATGCCGATGGACTGTGAACCTTGACCGGGAAATACGAACGCAAGTGACATGATTGGCCTCTAGCCGCGGGAACGGTGGCGAATTATAGCTATCCTAAACGAGAGTGCTGCCCCAACGACAAATCCGCAGCAAGCGCCGTACAAATGAGCATCGACGACGATCAAGGGCGCCGCCGGGCCGCCCAATTGCTCCCATCCCAGCTTGGCGCACAGACCCACCGCCAATATCCATCGATCCCAGGCACGCAGCGCCAGGTGTTTTGCGGCGCCCGCAGCCATTGCCGCATGCAGGACTCCGGATGCGCCCACGTACCATTCGACGCGTGGACTCAGCCACCAAAGGCCCGACGAGATGGCCAAGGCGCCGGCCAGCACGATGGCGCACCACTCTTCGGCATCGTAGTCTTGGGCGAACAGCGACCACACCAGCACCAAACCCAATTCGTTCAGCAATAGATGGTGGACATCGAGATGTACGATGTGGGCTGTGAGCAACCGCCACCAGCCGCCGTTTGCTATGGCGCTGCGATCATAGCGCAATAGTTGGCTGATACTGTCGCCAAGACCCAACACCGCATCCAGTATCAGCAAAATAGCAAGCAACCAAATCCATCGGCCGCGATCCCACTGTAGCGCGGCTGCAATTTGCGACAAGCGATTTGCGGCGTCACGCGGCATCTGTGGCCCCTATTTTGGTATCATTCAAGGAATATTCGAGGTCACTATGCGCAACGTTCAACGTGGTTTTACCCTTATCGAGATCATGGTCGTGGTCGTCATTCTGTCAGTGCTCGGGGCACTCGTGGTGCCGCAAATTATAGACAAGGTCGATGTCGCCAAGGTAAAGAGAGCACAAAGCGACATCCGGGCGATCGAGACGGCTTTGGACCTGTACCGCTTGGACAACTTCAAATACCCCACCACCGAGCAAGGCTTGCTGGCGCTGGTCAAGCAGCCGGTGGACCCCACCATCACCAATTACAATTCGAACGGTTATTTGAAATCCCTTCCCAAGGACCCCTGGGGCAATGTGTATCAATATACGAGCCCCGGCACCAACGGCCGCGAATATGAAATCGTGACCTACGGCCGCGATGGGAAGCCGGGCGGCGATGGCTACGACGCGGATATCAGCACCGCGACGCTCGATCAAAAATAGGCGCGCCGCCGGGCGCTCCTGCAGCATGCGCAGCAAGGGCTTCACGCTGGTTGAGATATTGGTGGTGGTCGTCATCATCGCCATCGTCATTTCACTTGCCGTGTTATCCATAGGCACTACCGGACGCGACAGCCAACTCGACGAGGAAAGCCGGCGCATCGAGGGCCTGGTGGGCCTGCTGCATGAGCGTGCGCTGCTGGAGGGCCGCGATTTCGGACTGAGAATCGAGCCCACTGCCTATGAGTTCGTCGTGTACGAGCCGCGACGCGATCGCTGGCTCGCATTCGACCAGGAACATGAATTTCGGCGTCGCAACTTACCCAAGGGCGTGAGCTTCCAACTGCAGCTCGATTCTCAGATCGTCGTCATCAAAGCCATCGATCGGAAGCTGGCCAGCAATGCCGTGCCGCCGACTCCGCAACTCGCCATCGCGGCAAGTGGAGAAGGCACGCCGTTTCGCCTCACCTTGCTGCGCGAAGGCACGAACGCCAGGGCTTCCGTGGATGGCGATGCGCTCGGTAAGATCACGCGCATCAGCTCGGATCATCCGGAGAAACAGACGTGAGCAGCGCTTCGTGGCGCCCCCTTTCCGCCAGCCGCGGCTTTACGCTGATCGAAGTGCTGGTCGCGCTCATGGTGGTCGCGATGGGCCTGTCGGCGCTAATGATCGCTGTCAGCGGCACGGCGCGCACCAGCGGCTACTTGCGCGACAAGACTCTGGCGCAATGGATGGCGCTCAATCGCCTCTCTGAAGTACGCCTGAACTTGATCAAGTATGGCCAGAACACCGACACCGGGGAAATCAGCTTCGCGAATCGCACCTGGCACTACGACACACGGTACTACGACACCAGCATTGCCACGATGAAGCGCGTGGTCGTGCGCATTTACGCCGGCGAGGCGAAAAGCAAGGGCAATGCGTTGGCGGAATCCACCGGATTCACTGGCGCATCGGTGGCCCCGCCAGGAAGTTCCGATGGGGACTGGACCGTCGGCAGCACTGCGGCCAGCGCGTCGGCCGAAACCCCTACGAACCCGACAACCCCCGGTGCGCCCACGACGACGACTCGGACTCCGACGCCGACCGCCCCGCCAGTGCCCACCCAGCCGCCATGAACCCGCCGCATCGACATCGGCCTCATTCGGCCGCCGGGTTCACCCTCATCGAGATCTTGGTGGCACTGTTGATTCTCGGGATCATGTCGGCGCTGGGCTACGGCACCTATCGAGCTGCACGCATGTCGGCCGAGCGCACGGAAGAGTCGCTGAAACGCTCGCGCGAAATCGAATTCGGCATGCGCATGTTGGTGCAGGATATTGCCCAAACCGTACCGCGACCGGTGCGCGACATATTGGGTCAGACTCGCTTGCCCGCGCTGCAGGGCACCGGCGGAATCGGCACTCTCACTCCCCTGCCGAGTTCAACGTCCACCTCGGGCTCAACGTCGAGCTCGGGCATGAGCTTCGCCACCCAAAGCTTCAACTCAGGCGCAAACTTCGGCGGCAGTACCAGCGCCAGCCTGGCACCCATCATGGATTTGACTCGCGCCGGATGGTCGAACACGGCCGGACAGCAGCGCGGCACGATGCAGCGAGTTTCCTACGCCTTGGTCATCGACGTGCTCAAGCGCAGCTATCAAGTGAACCTTGATACCGTACAGGGCAATAAGCCGGTGGTGCAGGACCTACTCACCGGCATCAAAGCCATCCAGCTGCGCTACCTCGACGAGAACCAAGCCTGGCAAAGCCAGTGGCCGCCGTCGAATATCGCCGCGCCGGCAAACCTATGGTCGCGTCCGGCCGCCGTGGAATTGATTATTGAATTCAAGGATTGGGGTCGCGTTCGCCGCCTCATCGAGGTGGCGGGATGACGGCGCGCGCGCCCAGGCTTCGCAGGATGAACGGTCCGGGACGCCAGCGGGGCGTCGCCCTCATCATCGCGCTCATATTGGTGGCGCTCGCCACCATTCTGGCCACCAAGCTCACCTTCGATGGGTTTCTCGAACGCCGGCGTACCATCGGCGTGCTGGCTGCCGAACAGGCGTTGCAATTCGGGTTCGGCGCGGAAGCTCTGGCGGCCGATGTGCTGATCAGGGATCTACAAAATAGCGGCGGACTAACCACCTTGGCCGGGGCCTGGGCGCAGCCCTCCCAGCCTCTGCCCATCACTCCCCAGGACAACCCCGAAGGCGAGCCTATCGGCACCCTGCAAGGCGAATTGGAGGACCTGCAAGGCCGCTTCAATCTCAATAACCTGGCCAGGGTCATCACCGATGCCACGACCCATCAAGTCGTCCAAGACCCGCAGCCCCTTGAGCAGTTCCAGCGCTTGCTGACCTTGGTGGGCCTTGAGCCCAAATGGGCGGCGATTGCGCGCGATTGGATCGATGCCGATGACATGCCTGGCAGCCCGGACGGCGCCGAGGACCAGGTGTATACGAGTCAGACTCCGCCCTACCGCACCGGCAACTGGCCGATGATGTCTCCGAGCGAGCTAATGAACCTGCCGGGTTTCGGCGCGGATCGATACCGCAAGATCGCGCCCTATGTAACGGCGCTACCGAGCGCCACCGTGCCCGTCAACATCTGCACGGCACCCTCAGCCGTGCTCGAAAGCCTGGCAGAGAACTTAAACGGTGAATACAGCCCCGAATTTCTCGCCAACGGCCGAAAGCAGGGCTGCTTTCCGGATCTGAATGCCTTTCGGAATGTGGTCGGTCCGAAGTTGCTGGCGTCCCTCACCGGCCGATATGATCAAAAAAGCAATTATTTCCGTCTGACCACGCGCATCACGCTTGGCACTACGGAATTCACCTTGTACAGTCTTTTGCTGCGCGGACCAGCCAAGGTAACCCCGCTTACGCGCTCTTTCGGAATCCCCTAACTCATGCCACAAACATTACTGCTGCGCCTGCCTCCACCTGGTCAAGAGGAGACCGAATGGCTCGTGACGGACGAGGCCGGCGAATCGGCATCGCTGCGGCAACGCGGATCCCTCACCCTGGCTGCCGCGGTTTCCCGTACCGGCAAGGTGTGGGTGCTTGCACCCGCCACGCAAATGCTGCTGGCCGAGCCCGAATTGCCTCCCGGCAGCGGTGTCAAGTTGGCGCGGGCCGTGCCCTTCGCGTTGGAAGAACAACTGACCGAAGATATCGATCAATTGAATTTCGCCATCGGCCGGCGCCGCTCCGACGGGGGGACTCCCGTCGTCGCCGTGTCCCGCGCCTTGATGGAAGGCTGGGTATCGGACCTGAAGGCGGCCGGTCTCGAGCCCGTGGCCATATACCCGGACATTTCGCTGATGCCGGAAAACCCCACCCAGACCGTATTGTGGCTGGAGAAGAGCCGGCTTGCGGTGCGCCGCCCGGGCGCCCAGGCATTCGTCGTGGAGCTTTCGCCGGTCAGCGAAGCGCTGGTGGTCGCCGGTGTCATCGCCGATCCGCTCGACACCACAGCCGAACCCAAGACGCTCGAAAGCGTCGTTCTGTACGTGACGCGTGAAGACTGGGTCGAGTCACAGAGTGAATTTGAGCATCTGGCCGATAAATTCGCGACTCTGAAAGTGCAGCTGTTGCCGGACGGGCCCCTGCCATGGCTAGCCCGCGGGCTACAGAGCAGCGACGCGGTCAACCTCCTGCAGGGAGATTTTGCCCGTGCCACCGACTTCGGCATGCGCTGGCGCCCATGGCGCACCGCCGCTCTCTTGGCGCTGGGACTGCTCACTGCGCACATCGCCGCAGAAGCCCTGCAGCTGCACAACGCCAAGCGCGAGGGAACTGAACTCGACAGCCAGATCGCAGCCGTCTTCGCCTCGGCCATGCCCGGGGAAACCGTGCAGGATCCGCGCCGTCAAATGCAGGCGCGACTTGATCGCATCCACAAATCCGGAGCGGGTCCGGAGGAATTTCTGCGTTCGCTGAAAGTGCTGAGCGACGCCATGGCCGTCATGCCGAAGACCGACATCGATGCCCTGAGCTACCGGGAGAACACGCTTGACATGAAAGTGACTGCGCCCGCCCTCGCATCGCTTTCGCAATTGTCGCAGGCCACCGGCAAGCAGGGTTGGACGGTGGAGATTCAATCCTCCACGCCCGTCGCGGCCGGAGTGGAGGCGCATATTCAAATGCGCAATCAAGCGTCGCGGGCGCGCCCATGAACAAGCTCCTCTTCTGGTACCAGGCTCTACAGCAGCGCGAGCAGCGTGTCGTCGCCGTCGGCGGCGTCGCCGTGGCGTTTCTGATCCTCGTATTTGGACTTCTCATGCCTCTGCATTCGGCCGTGTCGCGTGGCGTCGAGCGCAACGAATCCAAGCGCGAAGATCTGGCATGGATGCAGCTGCATGCCTCGGAAATTCGCGATCCGGGTCTTCCCCTCGCGCAGGAAACGAATGAGGCGCCGGTGCTGCTGGTCAACAGAATCGGCCGCGAGGCCGGGCTCACTGACGCATTGCGCGATTCTCGGCCCAGCGGCACGGGTGTGCGCGTACAACTCGAGGCTGCGCCTTTCGATGTCCTGGTCAGTTGGTTTGCCACCCTCGATGAGCGCTATGGGTTCGCGGTTGAATCCGTCACCGTGGATCGAGCGGCCCGGCCGGGAGTGGTGAATGCCACCGTCACGTTCACCAAACCACCGCGCTAAATCCGCGCCGGCCGCGCCCGCGGCCTCAACACGTTTGATTTGGCCGCTCGTACTTATCGGCGCTGCGGCAGTGCTTGCCGTGGTCATTGCTGTATTACCCGCCTCGATGCTCACGCGCTTCCTGCCGCCGTCGATACACGCCGAGGATTTCTCCGGCAACCTCTGGCACGGTTCGGCCGGAAAAATCAGCGTCGACGCACACGACGCCGGCGCCCTGGAGTGGCGTCTGCATCCCCTCGCGCTGCTCGGACTCGGCATCTCTGCCGACCTTCACTGGGTCAGGGGCAGCTTCGTGGTCGACGCAGCCGTCGACGTGAGCCGGCACGGATTCATCGCGCATGCCGTCAAGGGTGGCGGATCCGTCGAGGAGCTTCGCGAGCTGGGAGTCGCGCCAGGATGGCGCGGCAGCGCCAACATCGACTTCAGTGAATTGAGTTTCGACTCAGACAAGCCGCTCGCCGCCGTCGGCGAGCTGCAAGTATCGAATCTGTCGTCAGCAGGAATTGCCGGCGGCGTCGATTTGGGTGGCTACGCGCTCAAGTTGCTGCAAGGCGCTGTTGGCGCCGACGGCAATGTCGCTGCGCAGCTCACAGATACCGGTGGACCCCTGGAGCTGCAGGCGCTCATTCACTTCGCCGTGAAAGAGCACACCGGCCTGCTGTCCGGCGCTTTGCGCGAGCGTGCGGAGGCGCCGGCGGCACTCGTCAGCGAACTACAAAGCATCGCGCAAGTTCGCGGCCGAGATCCCCAGGGACGTATTCCCCTGGATCTGGAATTCAGCTTCTAGCCACTAGCCCATGTGGAAAAAGTTGAGTTTGTTACCGTCCAAGTCTCGAAAGTAGCCGGCATAGAACCCGCCGCCTCGGTCGCCAGGTGCACCTTCATCTTTGCCGCCCAATTGCAGAGCCTTACGATGCAATGCATCGACCTCAGCACGGCTGCCTGCCTCCAAAGCCACCATAACGCCGTTGCCCACGGTCGCCGGCTTCTTGTCGAAGGGCTTGGTGACGCCGAGGCCCGGTGCGGTCGGCTTTACCGACCAGGCAATGAACTGCTCGTTTTCCATCATTCGCTTGGCGCCTACTTCGCTGAGCAGCGCGTCATAGAACGCGGCGGCGCGGGTTAAATCATTGGTTCCGATAGTGACGTATCCGATCATGGGGTATCCCCTATTGCGAGTTTAGGAAGGAGTATTTCTAGCGGTGTGCGCACCACCATCAGGATCATAACTGCCCCACAGCGCGCGCTCCTGGATAGGGCACATTGATCGCTTTTATTGACAACGATTTACGGGACATCGGGTTTCCAACGCAAATTTATTCACATAAAGCATACATGTCTCGGGCTGCAAAACGAGCCTTTCATGCGTTCGGCAGCCACGAGCGATGCGCCTTGTGAAAACTCGTTGTCATTGCGACAGATCACGCCGCCCACTCCCGCCAGGCGCGCATCAGCGGAAAGTACAGGCCCAGGCGCACAGGTTCAGGGCCCAGCCTCTGGGCGAACACTGCATACCGCTGCAGTTGCGGCCGATAGCGATCGACCTCGCGATCGAGAAACTCGTCGAGGCCGCCGCCGACGTGTTGGCTGGTCTTGTAGTCGATCACCCAGCGCACCCCCTGATCGTCGACAAAGCTGCGATCGAACACTACTCGCGCCACTTGGCCTTGCCAGCGTCCCGAGATCTGGTACTCGCGCACGTCCTCACGCGCTTTTTGCAATATCCAGCGGCCACGCGGGTCTCGGATCACGGCGACCAGCGCATCGACCACCCGCGATGCGGCGTCTGGCAGACGCTCCTCGGGCACGCCATGCGCGGCCAGCCATTGCCGAAAATGCGGCGCCCGCGCTCGAATGGCCGTTTCATCGGCCAGGTCCACGTCCATGGCTTGCAGTTCGGCGTGCACCAGCGTGCCGACACGGCGCGCCGTCTCGCCGGCCCAATCGAAAACCGGGGGCTCCTCGCGCAAGGTGGGCGGCGTCAACAGGGGTTCCAAGCGGGACACCACTCCATCGAGAGCGGGCGTCCAGTCCCGAGGAACCCGACTGAGCGGTCCGCCACGCGGCGCCGCGAGCGCCTGATCCTGCGGGACCTCGTCGGACGCTTGCACGGAAAATTCGGCGCCGGCCACAGGCCACAGAACGGCAAGCAAGCTGCCGACGCGCGGCGACCAGGAGGCGTGATTCTCAGTATCTTCGGCCGGGTCTTCCGATTCCTCGGTTCTACCGATGGTCGCGGTCAAACAGAGCTGCCATTTCGCCCGGGTGCAGGCTACGTAAAGCAGACGCTCTGCCTCAAGACCGCTAGAATCGCGAAGCTGGCGGCGCAGAAAATCGAACAAGCGGTCATTATCGGCGCCGACCGCTGGACGTGCCGCCATTACCATACCGTCGCGGCCGGTGCGCGCGAATTGATGCGATACCAGCAATTGGTCGCGACTACCCGGAATGTAACGGTCGAGCGCGGGCAGAACGACCATATCGAATTCGAGCCCCTTCGCCTTGTGGATGGTCATGATTTCAACGGTGCTCGCGTGGCCATGATCCGCGTACAGATCCGCGAAGCTCTCGGGCAAATCCGCGCCGTCGGGCAGGCCTCGTGCTTCCAATTCTCGGAGCCGCGCGAAGGCGGCTGCCGCGTGTTCCAGATCCTGTGGCGATGCGGCGCAACTCGCCCCGCCGATACTGAGCCAGCACTGTTCCACCCAACGGGCCACGGAACTCTCGTTGCGCCTGAGAAAGGCAGCCTCGAGCGCGGATCGCAGCCGCCTGCAGCGCACGCGCCCATCCTCGCTGAGCCGCTCCAGCAGAGCGTCATCGTTCAGCGCGTCCCATACCAAGGGAGCGGCACGCGCAATCTGCAGAAGGTCGGATAAATCGACGCCCGACCATGGGGCGCGCAGTATTGCGAGCCAGGCCGCGCGATCGCCCAGGTGCAACATCGCACACACCAGCATGATGACATCGCGCACCACGGCACGATCGTGCAGCGGCTCGATGTCCACGGCCCGGAACAGGATGCCGCGAGAACGCAGGGCCGCGGCAATTTCACGCGCGTGAGAACGAGCCCGCACCAGCACGGCAACGCGCCGCTCTGGATGGCGCTGAACTTGCGCCGCAATCATGCCGGCAATGGCCGCCGATTCCTCGGCGCGACTCGCGAAGCCCCGCAATACCACGGCCGGAGCCTGCTCATCATGCGATGCCGCCACGGCAGCCGTGCTCGGCCGAAATGCGATGGCACCGCGATCACGATCATCGATGCGCGGCAAGACTCGCGAAAAGCAGCCGTTGATCCAAGCCACCAGCGGCTCGGCGGAACGAAAATTATCGCGCAGACGTTGGACATTGAAACGCACGTTGCCGATTCCATCTTCGGCGAGTTCCAGGAAGGCACGCACCTCCGCCTGACGGAAACCGTAAATGGACTGCATGGGATCGCCCACGCAAAACACGCTGCGTCCATCGCCCGCCTGCCATCCGGCCGTCAGCAGCTTCACCAATTCCAGTTGCGCGCCCGAGGTGTCCTGGAATTCGTCGATCAATATATGCTGCAGTCGGTAGTCGAGGCGCAATCCCAAATCGGTCGGCGCATCCGCGGATCCCAGGGCGCGCAGGGCGGCCATGGACACCGCGGGAAAATCCGCCGCGCCCTGCTCGCGAAACACCTGATCCAATTCCGCCGCGGCCAGCACCAGAACCTGCGCCACATCGCGCACCCGCTCCCACTGCTCATCGCTATAGGCAGGCGCCGGCAATGCTCGTAGCTCCACCAGAGCCTTGCGTGCGCCGGGCAGCCCATCCATTTCCTGCAATAGATCCATCATGGGCGCCTTGTCGGCGCATTGCGGTGGGAAGCCCTCGTTTTTGGTGAGCCGCTTGCGAAACTCTCCCTCCGCGGTGAGCAACAGCCCTGCGAGGGCGCGCCATCGCGCCAGGTCACTTGTATCGGCTCGTAGAGTCGCGGACTCGTGCAACCATTCCGACAGGTCTGGGTGATCTGCTGTGGCGCGCTTGGCCGCCGCGTGCGCCAGGCCTGACAGCGCAGCAATCTTTTCCGCGCCGAGCACATCATGGGCGCGTTTCAGTACCCGCAACAGCAGCAGTTGCAAATCCTCATCGAGGTGAAGACGCACGCGCGCGAGCTGGCCGGCATCCAGCGCGCTTGCCGCCTGCAGCCTGCCGGCGAGCAACGGCAGCCAGCGGTCGCGATGCGGCAGCATATCTGCGATGAGGTCGAGCAGACGGCGCCAGCGTTGATCGTCGAGCGCCAGCACTCGATCGACGGCGGCGCCAAACTGATCCGCCTCCTCGCGCGCGAGTGCGCGCCGGGCCGCTTCTTCGTAGCATGGCCTCGCATCGGTCAGCACCTGCACGGCAGCGCCCGCCCCCGCCGTTATCGGTAACTGCCCTGCCAGCCACGCATTGAATGCATCGATGGTCTCGATACGCAGACGCGACGGCTGGCGTTCGACGTCGAGATTCAAGGAGTCCAGATGTCGGCTTGCGGACACCCCCAAATTCCAGGTCTCGCGATTCATGTCCTTAGGGCAGTGCGTGAGATGTGCGCAATCCAGAGCCGCGAGTACACGCTCGCGCATTTCCTGCGCGGCTCGGCGAGTGAAGGTAAGCGCCAGGATCCGTTCGGGCGCATCGACCAGGGCCAACAGACGCAAATAGCGCTGCGCCAGTAGCGTCGTCTTACCCGAGCCCGCAGGAGCCTGAACCAGTACGGAAGCATCCGCAGACACGGCCTGCTCCCGGGCTGCCAAGTCCGAAGCTACACGCCGGCCGTCAGTCACGGGTTTCCACCGCTTCCTCGTGCAGCGCCGGCACCCGGCATAGTCCGTGCAGCCGGCAGGACTTGCAGGCGCGCAAGGTAGGCGCCACGGCCGCCCTGCCGGCGGCGAAATCCGCGGCCAGATTCTCGATCCGCTGCGACCATACATCGATCAGAGCTGCGAAACTGAGCATGCCTTCAAGCGAGGAGCGTTGGCCGCGCGGCTTGAAGATGGCCCGCCGTTCGGCTTCGGCGATGAAGCTGCATTCGCCGGCATTCACCCGGCCATAAGCCACCGCGACCAGCGCCTGCGGCTGCAATAATGCATAGATTGGCAGCTGCGGGTTATCGGGCCGCTCGCCGCGCCAATCCGTGGTCGCAATTCCGGTCTTGTAGTCGATCAACACCCGCGCACCGTCGCCAAGCCTGTCGACTCGATCGATCCTGACGTCGAAGTCGAGATTCGCAAATCTTGCCGTCTGCGCGCCGCGCTCCAGATCTTCCACCTCGAAGGGCTCGCGCAGCCGTTCGACGTCCAACCACTTGCCGAGCACACCGAACATGCGTGCACGCTCGCGCGTCCGCCAGCGCGTACCGGGATCGCGAATTCTGCATACTTTGGCGAGCGCGGTCGCTATGCCCTCATCCAGCAGCTGTGCCTGTGCCTCGGTTGAAATCGACAGCAGCGCATTGGAATTGCGCAAGTTGGTCCAGATGTGTTCCAAGGCGTGATGAATCAAGTCGCCGCGCTCGCGCTGGTTGAATCCCGGTACCGGCCGTTCCAGCCGTTCGGTGCCGAGACGCGTCTCCGCAAAACCGCGAAAAGCGCAGCGCGACTGGGCTCTCAACGTAGCCACCCCGCGCGTGCGCTCGCCGGCCGCAAATGCCGGCGCCAGCTCATCCGTCAGCCGCTCAAGTGCGGGGGCAACGCTCAACAGTGCGCGCCAATGCGGACGCGGCAGGTCCGCCGATCTCGATTCGCCGGTATCGGGCAGTATGGGACTCGGAGCGGCAGAACGGCCATCGCCCGGATCGGCATAACTGAACACGCATTGAGCCGCGCGTGCCGTCCAGCGAGCCTGAAGCTCCAGCGCTAACTGCATTTGCGATTCAGGCGCAGCCGCAATGACACCGAACTCACGTTGCAATCTCACCGGCAGCAAAGGAATGGGCGCCACGGCGGGCGGCCATTTCTCATCGTTGCAGCCGCTGATCCACAGTCCGCTGTAATTAAGCCATGGGTCCATGAGCTGGCCGCTCACCCAGACTGGGGGTATCCCAGTTTGTGCTTGAAACGAGGTGTCCTGCGCCGCGCGCCGCAGAATGCGTTGCGCCGAGCGGCGAGAATGCGTGCCAAAGAAAGAATCCGCAGCGGCGAGTGCAGCCAGCAGCTCGCGAAACCGTTCGGCCGCTTGATACTCACTGCTCGACCACCGGTGCCGATGCACCCAGGGCCCCAGATTCAGAGCCTCAATCCACGCCGGAACCCAGCGGCTGACGGGATGATTGCCGTGTATGTCATCGAGAGCCCGAAGCGCGATGATCAGCCGCTGCAACGCGGGCAGTGGGCCGATGCCCTGGGCCGCCGCAATGCGCTGCGACAACGCCAGCCAGGCAGCCATTCCGGCTTCGCTCGGTCCCTGCTTTCGCAGACGCAAATCCAGCAATGCGGCGGCGCCGTTCTCCGCCGCCGTCGCGTGCAATTCCGGCGCGCGTAACACGCTGCTGAATTGTTCGAAGGAAACCAGATCGACGCTGACGGTCAACATGTTCAACGCCGCGCACACCGGTGCAAACTCGGCCAGAGGTGTTCCACCCGAGATGGCATAGGGAGCCGGGCCGGCGCCGTCGGACAAGGAAAATCGCTGCGGCGCCAACGCCGCGTCTAGAGCATCCACGACATCGACGCGGCGCAAATGCAAGTCCGGAATGCAAATCCAGGCGCGAAAGTCCTTCTCAGAACCCAAGTTCGAGCGCGCCCACTCGCCGATCGCGGCCAACTCCGCCCCGGGAGAGGCGCTGTGCACGCGGATCAGTGCTGGCGATTCATGCTGGGACGGCGACAGGGCCCGACCATGCTGCTGCAGCCAACGACGTGCCGCCGGTCGCCAGACCGGGCTTTCGATCCACACAAGCGGCGTGGCGGGGGGCGCGGTTCTGGCCGCCAATTCATCGGCGCTGATGCAATCGAGGGCGCGGCATTGCTCCTCGAAGCGCCGATTCCAATCGAGAAACACCCGCGACTCCTCAGAATCCGCCGCCTGCGCCGCCAGCAACCGCAGGGGAATACCGTACTCGTGAAGCGCGCGTCTGGCACGGCGCGCAGCGCGTGCGGCGCCTGCCGGTTCGAGAATATCCTGACCCACGTCGCTCGAATCGATGACGCTTCGCCACAATTCGCGCTCCTCGATGTCGCCGAGAATTCGCGGCGAGCCGCCGTCAATCAATTGACGTGCCGCGTGCTGCTCCCGCAGCCAGGTGCCGAAATCCCGCACGCGCGGCGTGGGCCAGACATCCCGGCCGGCATTGAGATAAGCGCGCTCGATCGCATCGAACAAGGCGGCCGCGAGCTCCGCGTTCGGCGTCAGTATCGTATGGCCGGAAACGGCCGCCGCCATCAGCCCTGGCACAGCGGGCTCCGTGCTCAGCGCGTCTGCATCGCCGCGTTGGATGCGATGAGCTGCAGATCCGGCCGGGCCGCCGCCTGCGCGTCGAGCAATTCCTCGATGCGCGCGAAAACGCTCGCGAGCACCGCCGGCTCGGGCAGATTGGTAATACGGAAATAATTCCGGTACGGCACATTGAAGCTTACGCCGGGAGCAACCAGGACGTGCTTGTTTTCCAGAAGCTCGAGCGCAAAGGCTTGATCGTCGAAGTTCGGGAGCACGTCGCTGCGCACTTCGACGAAGGAGTACAGCGCGCCCATCGGGCGGGCCAGGCGCAGATACTTGCTACGAGCGACACCGTCGAGAATCGCCTGCCGCGACTCGTATAGGCGGCCGCCCGGGCGAGTCAGTTCGCGAATGCTTTGATAACCGCCCAACGCGGTCTGCACGGCCCATTGACCCGGCACATTGCTGCACAGACGCAGGGAGGAGAGCAACTCGAGGCCGCTGAGATACTCGGCAGCAGTTTCGATATCGCCGGAAAAGGAGGCCCAACCGACGCGATAGCCGCAGGCTCGATAGATCTTGGATAGACCGCTCATGGTGCAGCACAGGGTGTCGTGCACCAGGCTTGCCATGGGCACGAATTCCGCGTCATCGTAGAGAATCTGGTCGTAGATTTCATCGGACAACACCACCAAACGATGCCGTTCCGCCAGCGTCGCGATGGCCGCCAGCGTTGCGCGCGGATATACCGCACCGGTGGGGTTATTGGGATTGACGATGACGATGGCTCGGGTCCGCTTCGACACCAGCGCTTCGATTTCCTGCGGATCGGGAATGAACGAGTTCGCCGCGTGACAGGGGTAGTGCACGGCGCGCCCCCCATTCAAATTCACTGCGGCCGTCCAAAGCGGGTAGTCGGGACTCGGCACCAGCACTTCGTCGCCGGGATTGAGCAGCGCGCGCAAGGTCAGATCGATCAATTCGCTCACGCCATTGCCGATGAAAACCTCTTCGGCCGTGACGCCACGCACGCCACGCTCCTGCTGCTGCATGACGACCGCTTCGCGCGCGGGGAAAATGCCCTTCTGGTGGACATAGCCTTCGCTGTTGCGCAGATTCTCGATCATCGCCAGACGCATGGTCTCGGGAGTCCTGAAGCCGAAGGCGAAAGGATTGCCGATATTCAACGACACAATGTCATAACCCAGCCGCTCCATGGCCAATGCGCGCCGCGCGAGCTTGCCGCGAATCTCATAGCGTACGTTGGCGAGGCCAGCGCTGGGGCGAACCGGTTTGCGTTGCGTCATGGGTGAAGAATAGCGGATTACGGCAGACTAAGTCATGAGTTCCCGAGCGCGATGACAGGCAGCGAAATGGCCGGGAACGACTTCCTCGAGCGGCGGCTCGGTTGCGGCGCAAATCGCGGCGGCATAGCGGCAGCGCTCGCGATATGAACAACCCGTGGCCGACGGCAACGAGGCAGGTACGGCGGTCGCGGCTGGCTGCGGCTGCGGCGCCCAGGGTGACGGGACGGCCGCCAACAGGGCTCGGGTATAAGGATGTATGGGCCGGTCAAACAAGGCATCGCGTGGCGCCATTTCCACCAGCCGCCCTGAATACATCACCAGAATTCGATGGCTGAGGTGCCGCACCACAGCCAGATTGTGGCTGATGAACAGCATTGCGGTGTTGTTGTCCGCCTGCAGATCGCGCAGCAAATTGACAATCTGCCCCTGAATCGATGCGTCCAGGGAGCTGACGGGTTCGTCGCAGATCAAGAGCGCCGGACTCAAGATCATGGCGCGTGCAATGCCGACGCGCTGACACTGGCCGCCGCTGAACTCGTGAGGATAACGGCCGGCCATAGCGGCGGCCAGACCGACGCGCTCCAGCATGCCGGCCACCCGCCCTGCCCGCGCCGGCTCATCCAGCGCCAGTTCAAAGATCCGCAGCGGCTCGGCAATCGTCTCGCCGATCGTCATGCGCGGATCCAAACTGGCGAGGGGATCTTGAAACACGATTTGCAGGTCGCGGCGCAACGCACGCAGTGTGCGCGAATCGCAAGCCAGCAGATCCCTGCCCCGCCAGGCGACCGAGCCGCGGCTCGCGCGTAGCAAGCGCAGGACGGCGCGCGCCAGAGTCGACTTACCTGATCCGGATTCCCCCACCAGGCCCAGGGTTTCGCCCGCGAATAAATCGAAGCTCACTTCGCGCAGCACGGCACGGCCGCCGAACTCCACTCGCAGGTCCCTGACCCGCAGCAAGGCATCGGTCACCGCAACGGCGTCATTCATGATGGCAGCGGGAAATGACAGGCGACCCGGTGCGCACTGCCTCCGGCGTCTTCGAGCGGCGGCCGCACGGTCCGGCAGCGTGGCGCGGCACGCGCGCAGCGCGGCGCAAATGCGCAACCTTCATCCGGATCTCCGGGCCGTGGCGGCTGCCCAAGCAGTGTCGGCATGCGTTGCTGGCGCGGGCCCGTCAGGCTCGGGATGCATTTCAGCAATTCCGCCGTATAGGGGTGGCGCGCCTGCTGGAACAGTTCGGCAGCGCCGGCGCTCTCCACAATGCGGCCGGCATACATGACCAGAATCCGATCGGTAAGACCGGCCACCACACCGAGGTCATGACTGATCAGCACCAACGCCATCCCGAGTTCCCGGCGCATGGTGCCGAGCAAATCGATGATGTGCGCCTGCACGGTCACATCGAGCGCCGTCGTCGGCTCGTCGGCGATGACGAGCAAGGGCTCACACAACAGGCTCATGCCTATCATGACCCGTTGCCGCAATCCGCCCGACAATTCATGCGGATACTGACTCATGCGACGCTCAGGTTCCGGCACCCTGACGCGATCCAGCATATGCCGTGCGGCATTGCGCGCCTCGCGCCACGACCTGCCCGCGTGACATACCAGCACTTCCGCAAGTTGCGTGCCGATGGTCAGATGCGGCGTCAACGAAGTCATCGGATCTTGGAACACCATGGTGAGCTTGGATCCGCGCACGCGGTTCAGGCTCTCGGCGCCGACGCCCAATATATCGCCACCCTCGAAGCGTACTCTGCCGCGCACCGCGGCATTGGCTGCGAGCAAGCCCATGGCGGCCATGAAGACCTGAGTCTTACCGGAGCCGGACTCGCCGACGATGCCGACGGATTCGCGTGCCGCCACGGCCAACGATACCTGGCGCACGGCGGGAATTTCCATACCGCCATGCGTGTAATCGACGCTCAGATCCTCGATGTTCAGGAGCGGCTCCATCTCAGCGCTCCTCGGCATCGAGAGCATCGCGCAAGCCGTCGCCGAAAACATTGAGCGACAGCAATAAAACGGCGAGAAAACCGCCCGGCACCAGCAACATCCAAGGCGCGGCCTCCATTTCGCCCGCACCCTCGGCGATCAATGTTCCCAGGCTGGCATGCGGCTCCTGAATACCCAGGCCCAGAAAGCTCAAGAAACTTTCCAGCATGATGATCTGCGGGACGGTGAGCGTGGCATAGACGACGACCGGACCAATGACATTGGGAATCACGTGCCTGCAGATGATGCGGGCCGTACCCGCCCCGGAGGCCACGGCGGCTTCGATGAATTCCCTATGGCGAATGCTCAGGGTTTGACCGCGCACGATGCGCGCCATCGTCAGCCAACCGACCGCACCGATGGATAAAAACAACAGATACTCGTTGCGCCCGAATATCACGGTCAAGAATATGACGAAAAAAATCAGCGGCAGTCCGCTCAATATTTCGATTATTCGCATCATCGCATGATCGGTGCGCCCGCCAATGTAGCCGGCGGCGGCCCCATAGCCGATACCGACGATCAAACTGACGGCGCTCGCCACCAATCCCACCGCCAATGAGACACGCGTGCCCTCCAGCGTACGCGCGAACAGATCGCGTCCCAGCCGATCGGTGCCGAACCAATGCGCGCTCTGCAGCGCCGGGCGCGACGCCACGTGCAGCCAGTCCAAGCTGTCGCTGCCGTTGGGATTGAGCCAAGGTCCGAGTAAGGTCAGTACGACCATCCCCAGGATAAAGAACATCGCGCAAAGGGCGGCGGGATTCGACCGCAAGCGACGCGCGGCATCGCCCAGCAGCGCGCTCATGAGTCGAGTCTCACGCGTGGGTCGAGCCATGCATACAGCAAATCCACCAGCAGACCCATGACGATGAGCAAGGCCGAGTAGATAATGACCATGCCCATAACGAGGGTGTAGTCCCGGTTGAGCGCGCCTTGAACCATGTATCGGCCGATGCCCGGCAATCCCGCGATGGACTCGACCACCAAAGAGCCGGTCATGATGGAAGCAACCGCCGGCGCAAGATAACTCGCCACCGGCAACAAGGCGGGCCGCAGCGCGTGCCGAAGAATGACCGTGCGCAACGGCAGTCCCTTCGCAATGGCGGTGCGAATGTAGTGGCTGCGCAATACCTCGAGCATGCTTGCGCGCACCAGCCTGGCAATCACGGCGAGCGGTGGCAATGCCAAGGCAACCACGGGCAGAATCAAATGACGTATCGACGCGGGCTCCCAGCCGGCCACCGGCAGCCAATGCAGATAGATGCCGAACAGCAAGCCGAGAAACGGCAGCACCACGAAGGAAGGAATCGCCACGCCGACGACGGCCAGCGACATGGCGGCGTAATCGCCGGCTCGGTTGTGGCGGAGTGCGGCGAAGATTCCGATGAGCACGCCCAGGATCAATGCCGACGCCAACGCGATTGATCCTAATTCGAAGGTCACGGGCAACCCCTGGCCGATGAGTTCCGTCACCGAGAAATCCTTGTACCTAAACGAGGGTCCGAAATCCCCGTGCAACAAAGCGCCCACGTAGTGCCCGTACTGCGTCCAGACGGGCTGATCGAGACCGTAGGCCTTCTGAAGGTTGGCCATGACCTCGACGGGAAGCGTCTGTTCCTGATCGAAGGGTCCGCCCGGAGCGGCACGAATGAGAAAAAATGCAAGCGTGACAATGATGAACAGTGTGGGCACCGCACCGGCCAGGCGGGTCAGGAAGTAGCGACGCATCGCAGCCAGTCTATCCATTGACCGCGAGGTGGACAAGCGAAGCGCCGATCCTTAAACTGACGCGCCGAACTTGCACCGGCACCCGCAGGTGCTGTGCAGGCCGGTCGCCCCATCTTTTCGAGGTTTCATGGAATCAACACGCCCAATCCGTGCGCTGATGCGCGGCCTAGATGCGCTGACCGTTCTAAATCTGCGCGACGGCGCCACGGTGTCGGAAGTTGCCCAGGAAATTCGCCTGCCGCGCACCACGGTCTACCGTATTTTAGAGACCCTGTGCAGTGCCGGATTTGTGTTTCGCGATGCGGCCGATGACCGCTACCGGCTGACGATTTTGGTCCGCGGCTTGAGCCATGGCTTCGACGATGAAGCCTGGGTGACGCAGATCGCCAAACCTTTCATCCATGAATTGTGCGGCGATGTGGTGTGGCCCGTCTCCATCGCCACGCTGTCAGGCACCACCATGCTGGTGCGCGAATCGACGGATCACAGCAGCCCGCTTGCCACCGAACGTAATTCGGCCGGATTTCGCGCGCCCTTGCTGACCACCGCAACCGGGCGGGCTTATCTCGCCCATTCGCCGGCCACGCAGCGGGACACTCTCATCGATATTTTGTCCCGCTCCAACAAGGAAGAGGACCGGCTTGCCAGAGCACGCGTCGACCTGCAGCGCCTGCTAGCGGAGATCCGCACGGCGGGCTATGCAACCGCCACACGCACGCGCCGCCTGGTGGAAGAACACAGTTTGAGCGTCCCCGTCCTGCTGCACGACCGAGTGTTGGCCAGCTTGACCGTGCGCTTCACGGGCCCCGCCCTGCCGCTGAAGAGCGGCGTCGAACGATTTTTGCCGAAGCTGCGCCAATGCGCCGCCCAAATCAGCACTCAGTTTTCGGAACAACAGGCCGAGGCACGCATCAAAGGCGCGCCTGAAGCGGCTGCTTAAGGAGCGTCAATGCAGAAGATCATGGTATGTATCAAGCGTGTCGTCGACTATAACGTGCGCATCCGCGTCAAACCGGACGGCACCGGCGTTATGCTCGACGGGGTCAAAATGAGCATCAATCCGTTCGATGAAATTGCTCTCGAGGAGGCCCTGCGCATCAAGGAGCGCGGCACAAATATCGAGGTCGTCGCCGTCAGCATCGGCGTGACCGACACTCAACAGCAATTGCGCACAGCCTTGGCGATGGGCGCCGATCGCGCCATCCTCGTGCAGACCGATGCCGCTGTGGAGCCTCTCACGGCAGCGCAGATTTTTCTTGCGCTGGCGAAGAAGGAAAACCCCGACCTGATCTTCCTGGGTAAGCAGGCCATCGATGACGATGCGAATCAGACCGGTCAGATGCTGGCTGCGATCTGGGATCGGCCGCAGGCGACCTATGCATCGAAGGTGGAGATCGCCGCGGGTAAGGCGTCGGTCACCCGCGAAATCGACGCGGGATTGGAAACCATCGAAGTGGACTTGCCGGCCGTCGTGACGGTGGATCTGCGCTTGAACGAACCTCGATACGTGAAATTGCCGGACATCATGAAGGCCAAGAAAAAGCCGCTCGACGTGACGTCACTCGACGCGCTCGGCGTGAGCGCGGGCGTACTGCTCAAAGTCATAAAGACCGAGCCGCCGCCGCAGCGCCAGAAAGGCGTGATGGTCAAGGACGTGGCGGAATTGGTTGACGTACTCAAGAAGAAGGGTTTGATCTAATGCACAAGATTCTCATCGTCGGTGAACACGACGGAAAAAACCTCAATCCCGCGACTGCCAAGTGCGTTCACTGCGCCGCCGGCATTTCAGGCGGCGAAATTACGATTGTGGTCTTGGGCGCCGATACGGCAGCCGTGGCGGGCCAAGCTGCCGCCATTGCGGGTGTCAAATCGGTACTGCGGGTGGATCGGCCTGAGAACCAGCACCCCCTCGCCGCGATTTTCGCGCCGCAGTTGGTGGCGCTCGCGACAGATTTTACGCACATATTCGGACCATCGACGAGCTTCGGCAAGGACCTGATGCCGCGCGTCGCGGCATTGCTCGGCGTCCCGCAGGTCAGCGACTTGATGGCGGTCGAGGGCTCGCATCGCTTCAAACGGCCGACCTATGCCGGCAATGCCATCGTCACGGTGGAAGCCGAACCGGCGCGGAAACTGGTTGCGACCGTGCGTGTTGCATCCTTCGAAGCGGCCAAGGGAGGCGGCAGCGCAACTGTCGAATCCAAATCCCTCAGCGTCGCCCTGCCCTCGCACACCCGCTACATCGGCGCGAAAACCGGCTCGACGGACCGGCCCGATTTGCAGACCGCCAAACGCGTCGTGTCCGGCGGGCGTGCGCTCGGCAGTGCGGAAAATTTCAAACTGCTGTTCAGCTTCGCCGACAAAATCGGCGCTGCGGTGGGCGCGTCGCGCGCCGCGGTCGATGCGGGCTATGCGCCGAATGAAATGCAGGTCGGTCAGACCGGCAAGATCATTTCCCCGGACATCTACATCGCCATCGGCATTTCCGGCGCCATCCAGCATCTGACCGGCATCAAGGACGCCCGCACCATCGTGGCCATCAACAAGGACGGCGAGGCACCGATCTTCGAAGTTGCCGACGTGGGCTTGGTCGGCGATCTGTTTCAGATCGTGCCGGAGTTCGAGCGCTTGGTCGGCGGTTAGCCGGCGACTCGGGAGTTAGTTGCCGCCGGCGTCGATTGCGCCGGCGGCGGCGTCGATTGCCTGGACCAACAGGTCGACGTGCCCGCGCCCAAAGGGCATCGGTGGGCGCAACTTGAGAATGTTAACGTGGGGACCTTCGTAGCTGATCAGGATGCGAAACTCGGACGCCAGAATATTGATGATCCGCTTGGTGCGCAGCTTTGCCGCCACGGCGTCCAGCCCCAACACGTCGAGGCCGAGCAGCAAGCCGGTGCCGCGAACCGCACCCAAGCAGTCATGCCGCGCGGCCACCGTCTCGAGCATTTCGCGCAGGTAGTTGCCGGTGGCCGACGCATTCGCCATGAGCGCTTCGCGATCCAGTACCTCGAGCACCGCCAGACCCGCTGCGGCGGCAACCGGATTGCCGCCGAAGGTCGAGAAGAATCCAAACTCGGCCTGAAAGGCTTCGATCAAGGTGCGATTGGCCACTACCACCCCCATGGGATAGCCATTGGCCACGGGCTTGCCCAGAGTCACGATGTCAGGTTCGAGGCCGCGGCGCTCGAAGCCCCAAAAATGTGAGCCAGGGCGGCCCAATCCATACTGCACCTCGTCCGCAACGATGAGGCCCCCGGCGGCGCGCACCCGCTCACTGACCGCCCGGGCCCACGTGGCCGGCGGATCGAATATGCCGCTGCTGGTGATGGCCGTATCGATGTAGAACGCGGCAGGCGCGAACCCGCGTTCCGACAGCCGCTCGACCGCCCTGTCGGTATCTATCTCGGCGGCGTCCAAATCGGCCCGGCTCATGGCATGGTCCACCCGCAGGCCGCTCGGCGGCGGCGCCAGGGTCACCACTCGCGGATCGCGCGGCGTGCCCGTGCTGGGGGTGAGCGCAGCGACTGCATCGGTGATGCCGTGATAGGCGTTCTCCATCACCAGACCGCCGTGGTGGCCGGAGGCCAATTGAGCCATTCGCCACGCCACGTCGTTCGCTTCGCTGCCGGAATTGACGAATAGGCAGGCATTTAGCTTGGCCGGCAACCGGGCGGTCAGCCGCTCCGCATACCGCAAAATATTCTCGTGCAGGTAGCGAGTATGTGTGGCGAGTATGGCGGTCTGTTTTTGAATCGCCGCGACCACGGCGGGATGGCTGTGGCCCACATGGGGGACATTGTTGTACACATCCAGATACGCCTGACCCTGGCCGTCATACATCCACACCCCGGCGCCGCGCACTAAGTGCAAAGGCTTTGCATAGAACAGTTCGGCGCCGGCTCCCATCAGCCGATGTCGCCGCGCCAGATCGACCGGGCGCGCCAACCGGGGCGAGGTCCCCGCCGCCTCGTGCCAGGTGCGGGTCAACGCCTCGCGATCTGCGCTCAGCAAATGAGCGAGCGAACGTCCGCTATGCGACGCCGCCGATGCCAGCACCTGTGCGCCCTGCGGGTCGTGGCGGCAGCGCCAGGCATGCACCAGTACCGTCACGGCATGGCGCGCCGTGATGAGATCAAAGAGCAGCTCAACCTCGTCGCTTTGCAGCAGCTGCCCTTCGGCGTAGCCCTGGAGAAGGGCTGAGGCCGATTCCAACGGCGCCACTGCTTCGGTCAATAGCTCGGACATGGCGACGGCGGGTTCCATTATCACGGGCGCGTGAATCATGTCACCGAAGTCCAATATGCCCCGGACCGAGAGTCCTTCGGCATCGACCAACAAGTTGGCGGCATGGCAATCGCCATGGATGGCCTGGCTGCGCAAAGCACGGAGCCTGGGCAGGCAGGCACGAAGCGCGGTAGCAACCTTCTCTACCGCCGAGCGCAGTGCCGGAGGGTCGATGTAGCTCGAGAACTCTGCCAGCTCGGGCAGCCGCCGCACGTCCCATGCGAGACGGCGCGTCAGGGAGGGATGGAAAAATCCTTGCAGAGCTCGGTCAATTCTGGCGAGCGTGACACCGACATGGTGCAGCAAGGCGCCACTGGGAGCCGAGTCGGCCAACAGCTGTCCGGGAAGAAAACTTACGAGGCAGGCGGCGTAGTCGATCCCATCGCGGCTAAACCGGCCGATCGCGTCGCCTTGCTGAGTGGGGAACAGCCGCGGCACCGGCAAGGCCGGATCCTGCTCCGCCAGATGATCGAGAACTGCAATCAGGCACTCGGTACTGCCCACGTCGGCCGCGACGTCGAGTATCTTCAGTACGAATTCCCTCGATTCGACGCCGGGGGCGTCGGCGGTGCGCAGGCGGAAATTGCAGTCCCGCTCGCCGGGCAGTGGCGTAATGGAGGCCGCCAGCCCATAGAAATCGCGGACAATCCGCTCGCCTTCCGCGATGCCAAAGGATGGCGGAGAGGTCCGCAGCGCTAGCAATGGGTCCGCGCTATAGCTGCTTGAGAACGAAATCGGCTGCAGAGACCTTGAATTCTCCAGGCCCTTCGATATTGACCTGGGTGGCAACGCCATTTTTGACGATGATGGCAAATCGTTGGCCGCGCACGCCCATGCCGAACTTGCTTGCGTCCAGCTCAAGTCCCAGAGATTTGGCATAGGCAGCGTTACCGTCCGCCAACATCAAGATCTTATCGCCGACGCCGCCGTGCTTACCCCATGCATTCATCACAAATACGTCGTTCACGGCCGTGCAGGCGATAGTGTCCACGCCCTTGGCCTTGAATTGATCCGCGAGTTCAACGAAGCCGGGCAGGTGCTTGGCATCACAAGTGGGAGTGAATGCCCCCGGAACCGAAAACAGCACCACGGTCTTGCCCGCAAAGAGCTGCTCCGTGGTGATTTTCTGCGGCCCGTCCTGGGTCATACGCGTAAAGGCCCCCTCGGGCATTTTCTCGCCGGCTTTGATAGTCATTGCGCTTCTCCTAGACGCCCCGCTTAGCGGAGCGTATCTCCGTACAGAGTCCACAATTTCAGGACCCGCGGACTGATGTTGGGGACACCCTTCAGACCCGCGATTGCCTTTTTGGCCTCCGCGGTGTGGGTCAGGGCAACCTGGGACCGTGCCAGATACACATACGCCTCATCCTGATGCTTGATCTGGCCCTTCTGAATGCCGCGACTAATGGCCGACACGGCGTTCTGATAGTCACCGGTGCCGTAGTACACCTCGCCCAGCTTCACGTCGAGCTCGCCGGCGGGATTCTTCGTTGCCTCGGCATCCAATGCTGCGAGGCCCTTCTTGTCAGCCTCGGCACGGGTCTTGAACGAGTTCAGCAAGCGCGTGGTGCGCTCCTTCTGAGCATCGCCGATCAGCCCGGCGCTCATGGCCTTTTCGATCACAGTCTGGGCTTCGGCCGGAAGCGCGGCATCGCCCAGCAACTGCGCCATTTCAATGTAGTCGCTGCCCGCCGTCATCGAGCCGGTGTCGAACATCACGCGATACAGCATCAGGGTGTTGCGGTCGTCCCGCTCATCCTGGCGCTCGATACGCAGCAAGGTATTCCAGTACGTCGACTTGCCGTTGAGGCGGATCAAGTCATTCAGCACGGGAATCATCGCAGCATTGTCGCTCGCATCGGAGGCGCACTGCAGCTTGAACAGGAACAGGTTCTCCTTCGGAGCCTCGCCTGCCTTGCGTGAGGCGGCCACCGCCTTGTCGGCCCACACCCCGGCGTTCTTGCAGTCCTTCAACTGAAAGTAGCTCTGCGTAATGATCAAGAGGTCGTTGGGCGTCGCGCTCCCGGCCTCCGCCATCTCTTTGCCGTAATCAATGGTCTTCTGATATTGCTGCGACTGAGCGGCGATGCCGAACAGTGTTCGGGTCATGCTCGCCTTCTCTTCCGCGCCCACCGCGCCGGTCGCTAGGGCCTTCTCGAATTCGACCTGCGCGACTTTGAGATTGCCGAGCTTGATGTTGGCGAAGCCCTTGAAATAGTGAATCGTCTTGACGTCGAAAGGCGTCAATCCGGCCTTGCCTTCCGCGGCATCCAGATCCTTGATCGCATCGGCCCATTGATTGGCCTGCAGCGCCTTTTGCGCCGCCGTCATTTCCTTGGCGATGACCCGGCTGATTTGCTGACCCTTTTCCTTCTCGGCCGAAAGCGCCGCCTGCGGACTAAAGCCGACGCACACCAGCGCCAGAATGAACGCTGCGCTCAAATGAGCGTTCCAGGATTTCCTCGGCCGCTGTCCAACATCGTGTATCGAATGAGTCATTACCAAACCTCGCTGCGTACAAGCCTTAAATTTGTTTCGCGTTGCCCGAGCGAACGCGCCGACGGCACGTTGCCTCTGTTCAAACAAACGGCGCGTCAAGCCCAATTCGGGGACTGACGCGCCGTAATACCACCTAAGGGATGCCTAATCAGAAATAATCGTTATTGACGAATCCTATTTTCTTCAAACCGCGATGCTGCAAATCCGCCAAGGTCTGAGCCACAATTTCGTACTTGGCAAATTTATCGACATTGATGTGGACTTCCGGCTGGGGCGTCTTTGTAGATTCCTGGCCGATGTATCCCTGCAATGTCGCCCGATCTACCGGCGTTTTGTTCCACAACAGCGTGCCGTCGAAATCGATCGTCAAGTCGATCACTTCAGGCGGCGGCGGCGGTACGAAATTCGGTGGCGGCGGCAGCGGATTATCGATTTTTACCGCATGCGTCTGACTGGGAATCGTGATGATGAAAATAATCAGGAGCACCAACATGACGTCGATCAACGGCGTCATGTTAATGTCGGAGTACGACTGGCCTTCGCCACCTCCACCTACATTCATGGCCATGCGCGCGCTCTCCTAGGTTCCGGGACCGAAATGATCGGGAGTGGTGATGAACGCCACTTTGCGTATGCCGATCTGCTGAGTGGCCACGAGCACCTGGCCCACAAACTGGTATCGCACCGCCGCGTCGCCGCGGATGTGGATTTCCGGCTGCGGGTCTCTAGGGGCAATTTCCCGCAGCTTTCCCTTCAGCTCTTCCTGGCCCGACAACCGCTGGGTATTCCAGAAAATATCGCCCTGCTTGTCAATGGCAATGGTGATGTTTTCCGGCTTGGTCTGAGTCGGTAGATTCGTCGCCTTCGGCAGGTCGAGTTGCACCTGCTGAATGATGACCCGGATCGTGATGATGAAAATGATCAGGAGCACCAACATCACGTCCACGAGGGGCGTGACATTGATGTCCGACATTGCTTCGGCTTCTTCACTACCGCCGACGTTGATCGCCATGAGATCAGCTTCCTAACGAGCGGCCGTGGGGGCCGGCTTGGCCATCGCCGCCTGCTGCGGCTTGTCCATACCCAAACCCATCTTGGCGCCCGAAATCAAATAGGCGTGCAATTCATGGGTGAAGTGGCTGACCATTTCTTGGACGCCCTTATTGCGGCGCAATAGGATGTTGTAGCCCAACACCGCGGGCACGGCTACGGCAAGACCGATGGCGGTCATGATCAAGGCTTCACCGACGGGGCCGGCCACCTTGTCGATCGAGGCCTGGCCCGCGACGCCGATGGCGATCAGCGCGTGGTAAATACCGATAACCGTTCCGAGCAGTCCGACGAAGGGCGCCGTCGCGCCGACCGACGCCAGCACCGGCAGACCGGATTGCATGCGGCTGGTTACCGTGTCGGCCGTACGCTGGAGGGACTCCGTGATCCATTCGCTGGTGCCGATGGCACCGGACAAACGCGTCTTGTTCGTCTCGTGGTACTCATAAGCGTGCTTACCGGTTTCGGCAAGCGCGCGGAAGGGGTTGGACGTGCCCTTCAGCTTGTTCAGTGCGTCGGTCAGGCTGGATGAAGACCAGAATTCCCTCTCGGCCTCCAACGCCTGCTTCTTCTGGCGGCGTTGGTCGAAGAACTTGGTGATCATGATGAACCATGTCAGCAACGACATGACCAACAGGATGACGAGAATTGACCGCGCAATAATGTCGCCATTCGCGATCAGGGCGCCAAGGCCATATGGGTTATCAACAGCTGTCTCTTGCATTGACCGATTCCCTCTTTAGAAAAGCTTAAATTCCAGTGTAATTAAGACAATATTCTTCTAGTACGGCTCGTTACTTGCCCGTCAGTTTCCAGACGATCGGAATCGATACCGTTTTCTCGACCGGCTTGCCTTCTTCGGTTGCCGGCAACATGCGCTGGCCATGAACACCCTTCAGGCAGGCTTCATCCAGGCGCGGAAAGCCGGAACTCGTTTGAATGGATTCGTTGGTGATCTTGCCGTCGGCCGACACCGTCATCAACACTACGCAGCGGCCTTCTTCGTTGGCGCGCTTCGATGCGTCAGGATAATAGTCTTCGCCGATCCTGAGCGGATGTCGCGGGTCCTGCTTGATGGGAGTACCCGGCTTCGGCGCCGCTGCCGCAACCGGCGGCGGCGGACGGTTCACCTGGGTGGTCTGAGTGATTGCCGTGGTTTCCACTTGCGGTGCTTGGATATCGACAAATTCCGGCGGCGGCACAAAGGGCTTGATCTCTTCGAGCTTGGGCGGCGGTGGCGGCGGCTTGTCGACTTCTTTCTGTTTGTCGATTTGCGCGATCTCCACCGGCGGAATAATTTTCTGAACCAGCTTGCCGGCCAACCCGGTGTAGAAGGCCCAGACAATGCCGATGTGGAGAATGATGACGGCAATAAAGGCGGCGCCCCTTCTGCCGGAGAACAATGATGGCTCTTCGTATTTATACATAAGTCTAAGCGACCCTACCCCTAAACCGATTCAACTATTAGCACCGTGTGCACCAAATGATGCGCGTCGGAAACACGTCGCGAAGGCACGCAACACATTACTACATTGCGTCCCTTCATTCCCTGCGGCGAGTAAAGAGCCTGACACATATCGCGTCCGAACTGCAAGCGCGAGTTTGACCCATGAATGATCAGCGTGACGCTCGGACACTATGGCCTCTTCTTAGCGTGGTCGATCTGCTCCAAATCGGTTACCGCTCCCAAGGATGCGCTGCTGACCTGGCGCGCATACTTTGCCAACGCACCGCGGCGTGCATAGGGTTTGGGTGCCACCCAGGATTTACGCCGACGTTTAAGTTCGGCGGCACTCAGGTTCACCGTGATTTCACGACGCTCCGCATCAATCGTGATGATATCGCCCGTCTCAACCAGAGCGATCGGACCGCCCAGCGCCGCTTCGGGCGATAGATGGCCGACCACGAATCCATGGCTGCCGCCGGAGAACCGTCCATCGGTTATAAGCGCGACGTCGTTTCCCAAGCCCTTGCCCATGATGGCGCCCGTGGGACTTAACATCTCGCGCATGCCGGGACCGCCTTTCGGCCCCTCGTAACGAATGACCACAACGTCGCCGGCGCGTACTTTGCCATCCAGAATTCCCTTCAGAGAGGCCTCCTCGGAATTGAACACACGCGCCTTCCCCTGGAAGCGCAGCCCTTCTTTCCCCGTGATTTTGGCGACCGCGCCGTCGGGCGCGAGATTCCCATACAGGATCACCAAGTGGCTGTCCTTCTTGATGGGCGCGCTCAGCGGCCGGACTATCTGCTGGCCTTCCGCATAGGGTGCAACGTCGCGCAGATTCTCCGCCAGCGTGGCGCCAGTGACGGTCAGGCAATCGCCGTGCAGCAATCGCGCGTCGAGCAAGGTCTTCATCAAGGGCTGAATTCCGCCGATGGCCACTAACTCCGACATGGCGTAGCGGCCGCTCGGCCGCAAGTCCGCCAATACCGGAACGCGCTTGCCGACCCGCGTGAAATCATCCAGCGTCAATTTAACATTGGCAGAGGAGGCGATCGCCATGAGGTGCAGTACAGCATTCGTCGACCCGCCGAGCGCGATGGCCACCGTAATGGCGTTCTCGAAAGCTCGGCGAGTCAAGATCTTGCGCGGTGTGATGCCCCGCTTGATTAAATTGACCACCGCCGCGCCCGCACGCGCGCAGTCGTCACGCTTCTGCCCGGAGATGGCGTCCTGCGCCGAGCTGTTCGGCAGGCTCATGCCCAGAGCTTCAATGGCCGAAGCCATGGTGTTGGCGGTGTACATACCAGAACAGGATCCGGGCCCTGGAATGGCGGTTCGCTCGACGAATTTGAGGGTTTGCTCGGAAACTGTACCCATCGCGTAGCCCCCCACGGCTTCGAACACCGAGACGATGTCGCGCTGGTCGGCGCCGGGGCGAATAGTGCCGCCGTATACGAATACGGCG
The DNA here is from genome assembly GCA_025358295.1 of Gammaproteobacteria bacterium. Lineage (GTDB taxonomy): Bacteria > Pseudomonadota > Gammaproteobacteria > Steroidobacterales > Steroidobacteraceae > Bog-1198. The sequence goes on along the minus strand of JANYJY010000036.1, from coordinate 31,973 downwards.
GGCCGATCGAGTCGCGCCAGGGCCATCATGCAGCCGGGCATATTCTTGTCGCAACCGCCGATCGCCACGACCCCGTCGAATCCCTGCGCGCCCACCACCGTTTCGATGGAATCGGCAATGACCTCGCGCGACACCAGGGAATAGCGCATGCCTGGAGTGCCCATGGATATACCGTCGGACACGGTGATGGTATTGAAGGTAATCGCCTTGGCGCCCGCTGCCTCCGCGCCGTCCGCCGCCAAGCGCGCCAGTTCGTTGATGTGCATATTGCAGGGCGTCAAGTTGCTCCAAGTCGATGCAATGCCCACCTGCGGCTTGTCGAAATCACCGTCGACGAAGCCGACGGCTCGCAACATGGCTCTGCTGGGCGTTTGCTTGACCCCATCGACCACCAGGCGCGAATAGGGGCGTATATCGACGGATTTAGATTTTTTGGGCATGGATGCGCTTGTTTAATGAGTTCGACCGGGCGATGGGGTGCGCAGCATAAACATCCCCATCGACGCCGCGCAATGCCTATTGAAACGCTGAAGAAGGAACGCGCTCGTCAGACCTGCCGTGGCGAGCGCCCTAGCCCGCACCGTAGCGATGTACGAGGTAGCGGAACACGCCGCGCACCGACTGAGCCTCGGCGCCTATGCTGCGTCCCGGACGATCCTTGGAATTCCAGGCATATAGGTCGATATGCACCCAGGGCGTGGACTCGCTGACAAAACGCTTCAGGAACAATCCTCCGAAGATGGCACCGGCCAGCCCTGAGGACGCCACATTGTTCAAATCAGCAATTTTGCTGGCCAGTTCGTCCTCGTATCCCTGCCACAGCGGCATGGGCCAGAGCGGATCGTGTTCCGCTGCGGCCACACGCGCCAGATCGCGCACCACTGCATCGTCATTGCCGAACAGGGCCGGCAGCTCGGGACCCAGCGCCACTCGCGCGGCGCCGGTGAGCGTCGCAAAATCCATGATCAAATCAGGCTGCTCAGCATCGGCCAATGCCAGTGCATCGCACAGCACCAGTCTGCCCTCGGCATCCGTATTGCCAACCTCCACCGTCAAGCCCTTGCGCGTCGACAGCACATCACCGGGGCGGTATGCATTGCCGCTGATGGCGTTTTCCACCGCCGGCACCAGCACTCGAAGGCGTACTCGCAACCCCGTGCTCATGATCATGTGCGCGAGCGCCAGGGTCACGGCCGCGCCGCCCATGTCCTTTTTCATGAGAGCCATGCCGGGCCCGGGCTTGATGTCCAAGCCGCCGCTGTCGAAACACACGCCCTTCCCCACCAGCGTCAGGCGCGGGAAATTCTCTCCGCCCGGCGGCGACCAACGCAATTCGACCAGGCGCGGAGCTTCGCTGCTGGCACGGCCGACTGCATGGATGGCTGGGAAATTCGCGGCCAGCAGCTCCTCGCCCACCCACTCCCGATAGTCGCCACGATGGCGCTCGGCCAAGCGCCGCGCCGCCGCCGCCAATTCAGCCGGGCCAAAATCGGCGGCCGGCGTGTTGATCCAATCGCGCGCCATACGCAGGGCCTCCGCGGCGAGCGCAACGAAAGTGACATCGGCGTTCGGCGGCGCTTCGATGCTCGCGACCTCGCTCTTCACCGGTCGATAGCGATCGAAGCGATAGCCGCCGTAGGCGAAACCCAAGCACAGCTGCGTCGCCTCGTCGGACGTGAACGATTGGGCGAGTCGAAAGCGGCGCGGCGGCAGCCTCTCGGTCATACCGGCCGCATGCCACAAAGACAGCCCGCCTTGACGCCGGCCCAGGCCGCCCACCGCACCAGCCAGGCCGCCGGCCGAATCCGGCAGCAGCAGCACGCGATGTTTTTCGGCCCTGTAGTTTTGCAGCGTAAGCCAGCTCGCAATTTGCTCAGTCTGGGACGCGCGCCACGCATCGATTTCGCTCTCGTACAGCAACCACAAGGGGACCGAATCATTGCTATCGAGGTTCATGAAACTGCGTCCTCACGAAGCGGCAAACACCTGGGAATGTCTTGCATCATAAGAGATTCTGTGGTGCTATTTACGGCTAGTTCACAAGACGACAGCGCGATAGTAACGGACCCCGCTGAGGCAAAAAAGTCTTCAACGCGGGGTCTTGTATTTTGAAGGCACGGATTTAGGGTTACAGGAGAATTTCATGCGTTTGTATTCGCAAAAAGACGTCGACAAGAAAGCTCTGCGCGGAGCGCGGATCGCTATCTTGGGATACGGCAGCCAGGGTCGTGCGCACGCGCTCAATCTGCACGACAGCGGTTACGACGTGGTGGTCGGCGTGCGCAAGGGCGACAGCTGGAAGAAAGCCAAGAAGGACGGCTTGAACGTGATGGAGCCCGCGGCGGCCGTCAAGGGCGCGCAACTGGTATCCATGCTGGTTCCCGATCTGACCCAGAAATCCCTGTACAACGAATTGAAGGGCGACTTCGAGAAGGGCGCGACCCTGCTGTTTGCCCACGGTTTCAACATTCACTTCGGGCAAATCAAGCCGCGCAAGGATCTCGACGTAGTGCTGATCGCGCCGAAGGGCCCGGGCGACCTGGTGCGCCGTCAATACCAGCAAGGACGCGGCGTGCCCTGTCTGATCGCAGTGGCTCAAAATATCTCCAAGCGCGCCAAGGTGAAGGCGCTGGCCTATGCGGACGGCATCGGCGGAACGCGCGGCGGCGTCCTGGAAACCACCTTTGCCGAGGAGACCGAAACGGATCTGTTCGGCGAGCAGGCGGTGCTGTGCGGCGGCGCGACCGAACTCGTGGTCAAGGGCTACGAGACTCTCGTCGAAGCCGGCTATCAACCCGCGGTGGCCTACTACGAGTGCCTGCATGAACTGAAGCTCATCGTTGATTTATTGCACGAGGGCGGGATCACGAAGATGCATCGCTTCATCAGCGAGACGGCCAAGTACGGCGATCTGACGCGCGGCCCGCGCATCGTCAACAAGGCCACCAAGAAGGAAATGCGCAAGATCCTGACCGAGATTCAACAGGGCAAGTTCGCGCGCCAGTGGATAGCCGAGAACAACGGCGGCCGGCGCAAGTATTCCAAGCTGCTGAAGGCGGACCTGACCCATTCCATCGAAAAGGTCGGCGCGAAATTGCGTGCCCGCATGCCTTGGTTGGAATCTGGAAAGGCCTGACGTTTAAGATCCATGCGCACCCTGTTTGACAAGGTCTGGGCCGCACACGTAGTCGTTGCTGAAACGCCGGACACCCCGGCGGTGCTGTACATCGATTTGCACCTGATCCATGAGGTCACCTCGCCGCAGGCGTTCAGTGTCCTCAAGGGTCTGGGCCTGCCGGTGCGCCGCCCCGATCGCACGTTGGCTACCATGGATCATTCCACGCCGACGAGCAGCGACCAGGTGTTCGGCGGGGTGCCGATTAAAGTCGATGCGGCGGCAAAACAGGTGCGCCAGCTTGAACAGAATGCGGCGGAATTCGGCGTGGAGCTGTTCGGCATGCGCGATGCGCGGCGCGGCATCGTGCACGTGATCAGCCCGGAACTCGGCTGCACGCAGCCGGGAATGACCATCGTCTGCGGCGACAGTCATACCAGCACCCACGGCGCTTTCGGCGCCCTCGCCTTCGGCATCGGCACCACCGAAGTGGGACATGTATTTGCCACCCAATCGCTGTTACAGCGCAAGCCGAAGACATTCGCGGTTAATGTCGAAGGACGGCTTCGGGCCGGTGTCAGCGCCAAGGATTTGATCCTTGCAGTGATCGGCAAGATCGGCGTGTCCGGCGGCACCGGTTATGTATTGGAATATCGCGGCTCGGCCATTCGCGCCCTGTCCATGGACGAGCGGATGACCGTCTGCAATATGTCCATCGAGGCCGGCGCGCGCGCCGGAATGATCGCGCCTGACGAGACCACCTTCGCCTATCTCAAAGGCAGGCCCCGCGCCCCTCAAGGCAAGGATTGGGACCTGGCGGTCGCGCGCTGGCGTACGCTGGTCTCCGATCCCGGCGCCACGTTCGATGCCTCCGTGGATATCGACGCATCGGCGCTCGAACCGATGATTACCTACGGGACGAATCCCGGCATGGTCGTGGCCATCGGTGCCAACATCCCGACCAAGACCGGCGATGCGGTGTTCGACAAAGCCCTGCACTACATGGGTTTTCACGGCGGCGAGGCCATGCTCGGCAAGCGCGTGGATGTCGTGTTCATCGGCAGCTGCACCAATGGCAGGCTTGAAGATCTGCAAGCGGCGGCGCAAATCCTCAAGGGGCGCAAGGTCGCGCCGAGCGTGCATCTGCTCATCGTGCCGGGCTCCCAGGAAATCAAGCGTGCGGCCGAAGCCGCCGGCTATGCAGATATCTTCAAGGCAGCGGGCGCGGATTGGCGCGAATCGGGCTGCTCGATGTGTTTAGGGATGAACGGCGACACGGTCCCCGCCGGTCAGTACGCCATCAGCACCAGCAATCGCAATTTCGAGGGACGCCAGGGTGTCGGCGCCCGAACTTTGCTGGTCAGTCCCTTCACCGCCGCGGCCAGTGCCGTGCAGGGCCGGATTACCGACCCACGGGGCATGTTGTAATGGAGCCCGTGATCCGCGTCCATTCCAAAACGGTGGTGATTTCGTCGAGCAATATCGACACTGATCAGATCATTCCGGCCAGATTCCTAACTACCACGACCAAAGAAGGCCTGGGCCGCCAGCTGTTCGCCGACTGGCGCTATCACGCCGACGGCTCGCCGAATCCGCATTTCGTGCTGAATCGCCCGGAGTCGCACGGCGCGCAGATTTTGGTCGCCGGCCGCAATTTCGGCTGCGGCTCCTCGCGCGAACACGCGCCCTGGGCGCTGCTGGATTTTGGATTTCGTGCCGTCATCAGCACGGAAATCGCCGATATTTTCACCGGCAATTCCTTGAAGAACGGCTTGCTGCCGATCGTGGTCGATGCAGCCACATCGGCATGGCTGCTGGAGCATCCCGGCGCCGACGTGGACATCGATCTTGAATCGAAACGACTGACCCTGCCGACGGGCGTATCGGTATCATTTCCCCTGGATGCGTTCGCGCGCCACTGCCTGTTAAACGGCATCGATGAACTGGGCTACTTGCGCAGCAAGACCGCCGACATCGAACGCTACGAAGCGGCGCGAACCTGGTGAGGGCGTGAAGGCGTTGATTGCAGTTCTCGCCGGCGACGGCATCGGCGGCGAGGTCACGACGGAAGCCGTACGCGTGCTGGAAGCGGTCGCCGCGCGCTTTGGCCATTCCTTCGAGATTCAGACAGGGCTCATCGGCGGGGTCGCCATCGACGCAACGGGAGAAGCGCTGCCGGCAGCGACGTTGGCATTGTCGAAGCGCGCGGATGCGATTTTGCTCGGCGCCGTCGGCGGTCCGAAATGGTCCGCTCCCGATGCCAAGGTTCGCCCCGAACAGGGCCTGCTGGGTCTGCGCAAGACGCTTGGATTGTTTGCCAACTTGCGCCCGGTGGTGCCGCACCCGACCGTGCTCCATGCCTCGCCCATCAAAGCAGAACTGCTGCATGGTGTGGACATCATGGTGGTGCGCGAACTGACGGGCGGGATCTATTTCGGGGACAAGACCCGCACTGCGACCGAAGCCGTCGATATCTGCCGTTACACCGTGGTCGAGATTGAACGCGTCGTGCGTCTCGCAGGTCGCCTGGCCATGGCGCGACGCCGCAAGTTATGTTCAATAGACAAGGCCAATGTGCTTGAAACCTCGCGACTGTGGCGCGCGACGGTAGAGCGGATCATGCCCGTCGAATTCCCCGACGTGAAATTCGAGCACATGCTGGTCGATGCAGCCGCCATGCATCTATTGAAACGGCCTCGTGACTTCGACGTGATCGTGACCGAAAACATGTTCGGCGACATTCTCACCGACGAAGCTTCCATGCTGGCAGGCTCCCTCGGAATGCTGCCCTCGGCCTCTTTGGGCGCCGCGACGCGCGGCGGTTTGTTCGAGCCCATCCACGGTTCCGCTCCCGATATCGCAGGTCGCGGCATCGCCAATCCCTACGCCACGATACTGAGCACCGCGATGCTGCTGCGCTACTCCCTGCAATTGGAGGCCGAGGCCCTCGCCATCGAAGCCGCCGTCTGGCGCGCCGTGGAATCCGGCGCGCTGCCGGCCGATTTGGCAACGGCCGGCGCGGCAACGGCCGCCGCGGCCATTACGACGCGTGCCGCCGGAGATGCGGTGTTGGCTGGACTTTGACGGCGCGGTCGAGCGCCGCCGCCAAGTCAGCCACGAGATCCGCCGGATCTTCGATACCGACGGAGACCCGCAGCAATCCCGGGCCGATGCCGGCGCGCAAGCGTGCCGATTCCTCCATACCCGCGTGAGTCATGCTTGCAGGGTGCGCGATCAAACTCTCGACGCCGCCCAAGGATTCGGCGAGTGTGAAGCATTCCAGCCCGGTGACAAAGGCCTGCACCGCCGCCTCGCCTCCGGCGAGTTCAAAACTCAGCATGGCGCCGAAGCCGCTCTGCTGGCGCCGCGCAATCTCATGTCCGGGATGATCCGGCAAGCCTGGGTAGTAGACCCGTTCGACGCCGGGTTGTTTGCACAGAAAATCGACTACCGCCGCCGTATTCTCGGCGTGTACGCGCATCCGGGCATGCAATGAGCGCACGCCGCGCAGCGTCAAGAAGCTGTCGAACGGCGCGCCCGTGACGCCGATGGCGTTGGCCCACCAGGCCAGCTTATCCTTGCGCTCGGCGCTCGCCGCCACGACCGCGCCCCCTACCACATCGCTGTGGCCGTTCAGATACTTGGTGGTGGAGTGCATCACCATGTCTGCGCCCAACGCCAGCGGCTGCTGCCAGACGGGCGAGAGAAAAGTATTATCGACCACGACGAGCGCGCCCGCGCCATGCGCCGCATCCGCAATGGCGCGGATATCCACCACTCGCAGCAGCGGATTGCTCGGCGTCTCGATCCACACCAAGCTCGGACTGGCTCGCAACGCCGCCTGCAAAGCATCGGGATCGGACTGATCGATGAAATCGACCACGAGATTTCCCTGCGCATGCAATGCCGCGAGCAAGCGATACGTGCCGCCGTAGCAGTCGTAGGGTGCAATGACTCGGGCCCGGCCCGGCAAGGTCGCCAATATCAGCGTAATGGCCGACAACCCCGTGCAGGTCACCACCGCGCCGACGCCGCCTTCGAGATCGGCCAGGGCAACCGCTAATTGATCGCGCGTGGGATTGCCCGAGCGCGTGTAGTCGTACTTGCGCGGCTTGCGGAATTCCTCGAAGGCGAAATTCGTGGATAGATAGATCGGCGGCACCACTGAACCATGCTGTGCATCGGACTCGAGCCCCGCGCGTACCGATCGCGTTGCGATGCTTTTCTTGGGAGGGGTCTTGCTGCTCATGTCGTCTGCTCCGCGAGGGCTAGTTTAATGATGGGAATCAGGGCGGCGGCTTCCTTCAAGAAGGCGTCATGCCCGAAAATGGAGTTGATTTCGATGAGCTGCCGCGGCCCGTTGAGGCGCGCGGACAATGCCTGCATGTCTTGAAAAGGCACCAATTGATCCTCGCGCACGGCGATCAGCGTCGCTGGTGTCTGCACCTGGGTCGCGTCCACGTAGTGCAGATCGGTCGATTCACTCAAGACCAAGAAGGATTCCGCGCGATATTTCTGCACATAGTCATCGCCGCGCGCGAACAGGTAGTCCTCGATCGGAAACCGAAATCGGTCGTCGCTGCGTTTCGGCGCCGCGCCGAAACGCAGCTGAAACTCTACCGCGCTGCGATAAGTCGCCATCGCCAACGCCCGTGCAAGCTTCAGTCCCGCGGCCCCATCGCCGCGCGCGATCGCCTCGCGCACGATCTGCCGCTGCACGCTGCGCCAGGCGGTCGAAAGCACCTGGGCCTTGTCGGCGGCGCTCAGGACTACGATGCGATTTACCCACTGTGCATAGCGCTCGGCGAAGCACAGAGCCACCATGCCCCCGTAGGAGGCGCCGACAATGGCGTGCAACGACGGCAAACCAATATGCCGGACGATGGCGTGCAGGGCATCGGCCTGATCGTAGGAACTCAAGGACGGAAAGCTCTCGCCGCTTTGCGGCGCGGAGCTCTCGCCGCGGCCGCCGAGATAGTCGATGCCGAGAACCCGGAAGTGCCGCGTATCCACGCCGAGACCGGGGCCAACGATCTCCGGCCACCACCCCACGCCAGGAGCCCCGGCTACCCCGCGATGCGCGGAAATGCCACCGAGTACGGCGACCACGGGCGCCCCTTCGGGACCGACCAGGCGGTACGCCACGCGGGCATCCGGCAAGACGTCGCCGTAATGCAAAGCAAATGGCTGCGGCAACCGCAGTGTTTGATCAAGTTGACTGGTGGATTTCTCGGCCACGTGACGCTTCAGCTCCAATTGAGGTTACATAACCCCTGCAGCGCCAGCGCTCGCAGCCCACTACATCGGATAAATGCCCGTGCAATCGGCGGCCTATCTACCGGATTCGAGCTATCGCCCGATTCCGCAGGAGTTGGCACCGTTCCAATGTATTCCCTTGAGGATCATTGGGTGGTTGCCCCGGCTTCTAAGGGCCTTTCCCTCAGCCGGTCTAGATAGGCAATGAGAATTTTAGGGACTGCCCCAGGGTGCGTCAAGGCATTTTGCGCCCGTACAGCTTGCGCTGCGCTCATCAATGTATTAATGTACTAGCACGTTAATACATTGATAAACCCAGCGGCAAACACTGACCCCCGGCCCTCCCATGAAAACCAATCGACCCGTCACCGTACGCCAGGAGCAACAGCACGAACGTGCACTCTGCACGGCCATACTCGCGCTACGCAGTCTCGAAGAATGCCGCAGTTTTTTCCGCGATTTGTGCACGCCGGCGGAATTGCAGGCGATGGCGGACCGTTGGGCCGTGGTGGAGCTGCTGGAGCGCGGGCTGCCCTATCGGGAGATTCACAAGCAAACGGGAGTCAGCGTCACCACCGTCGGCCGCGTCGCCCGGTATCTCACCTCTGGAAACGGCGGCTACCGCGCAGTGACCGAACGGTTGAAACTCAATGGCTAGCGATATAAATACTCCCGACTCCATGCGCCTGAAGATCGCCGTGCAAAAAAGCGGCAGGCTCACCGATGCCTCGCTCGACTTGCTGTCGCGCTGCGGCCTGAAGTACAGCCGCGGTAAGGACCAGCTCATGTGCTACGGCGAGAATATGCCGCTCGACGTACTGTTCGTGCGCGACGACGACATTCCCGATCTGGTGCAAGAGGATGTCTGCGATTTGGGGTTGGTCGGATTGAACGTGGTCCAGGAGAAGCGCCTGGCGTTCGCTGCACGGTCGATTGCACCGCTGTTTGAAACGGTGCAGGTCCTGGATTTCGGCCGCTGTAGGTTGTGTATCGCGGTGCCCGACGGATTCGAGTATCGCGGCGCCCAATCCCTTCAGGGCAAGCGCATTGCGACCACGTATCCGCATATCCTGGGACGTTTCCTCGCCGATCACGGCATCACCGCGGAAGTGGTGGTGCTCTCCGGCTCGGTGGAGATTGCCCCGCGGCTCGGACGGGCGGATTTGATCTGCGATCTGGTGTCGACCGGTTCCACTCTGGCCGCGAATCATTTGCGGCTGGCCGAAACGGTGCTGGACAGCCAGGCGGTGCTGATCCGTACGCCCGTGCCGATCGCTCCGGAAAAGCAGGAGTGGACCCGGCGTCTGCTGATGCGCATCGATGGCGTCGAACAGGTCAAGGGCAGTAAGTACATCATGCTGCATGCGCCGCGCTCCGCGCTGCCGGCCATCGTCAAGCTGCTGCCCGGCAGCGAAGCGCCGACCGTCATTCCTCTCGAAGGCCGCGGCGATCGGGTGGCGGTGCACGCGGTATGCCGCGAAAACGTCTTTTGGGAAACACTCGAGGAACTGAAGGGTGTCGGCGCCTCGTCAGTGCTGGTACTTCCCGTCGAAAAAATGCTGGCCTAGGCTCAGTCGAACAATGCGCATTCTCGATTGGAACTCCCTGTCCACGGTGCAGCGTGCGCAGGCCCTGCAGCGCCCTGCTCAGCTCGAAGCCGCGGCAACTCGGGAGGCCGCGCAAGGCATCATTGATGCCGTGCGCCGCGACGGCGACGCCGCAGTCTTGGCTCTAACCGAGAAATACGACGCGGTGCGACCCGACTCGCTGGCCGTGTCGCCCGAGGAATTTGCGGCGGCCGAGCGCACCTTGAGCAGCGCTCAAACGGCGGCAATCGAGCGGGCCATCGTTAATGTTCGACGCTTTCATGCCGCACAGGGGGCTGCGCCCTTACGCGTCGAGACGGCGCCCGGCGTGGTGTGCGAGCGTTACAGTGTCCCCATCCGGGCAGTCGGACTGTATGTCCCCGCGGGCTCCGCTCCCCTGCCCTCCACGGCCGTCATGCTGGCCGTTCCCGCCGCCATCGCGGGTTGCCCCGTGCGCGTGATGTGCACGCCTCCCGCCCGTAACGGAGCTGCGGATCCCGCCGTGCTGGTCGCCGCGCGCCGCTCGGGCATCAGCCAGGTGTTCAAGGCCGGCGGCGCTCAAGCCATCGCTGCCATGGCCTACGGCACGGCGACCATCCCGAAGTGCAACAAGCTGTTTGGGCCCGGCAATGCGTATGTGACCGCCGCCAAGATGCTGGTCGCCCAAGACGCCGAGGGTGCGGCGGCGGACCTTCCCGCGGGCGTCACCGAAGTCATGGTGATTGCGGACGACAGCGCTCGCGCCGAGTTCGTCGCCGCCGATCTGCTCGCGCAAGCGGAACATAGTCCCGAGGCGCAATCGCTACTCGTGACGACGTCTGCATCCTTGGCCGAAGAGGTCGTGCGACAAGTCAAGGCTCAGGCCAAAAGCCTCACGCGCAGCAGCGTGCTGGCGAAGTCCATACCGCATATCAGATTGCTGATCGTCGATACTCTCGACGCTGCAATCCATATCGCCAACGACTATGCACCCGAGCATCTATTGCTCGAAGTACGCGAGCCGCGTCGATGGCTGCCCCGGGTCAGCGCCGCGGGTGCCGTATTCCTGGGACATTGGTCGCCGGAATCGGTGGGCGACTATTGCAGCGGGCCCAACCATACGCTGCCCACCTATGGCTATGCCAAAGCCCACAGCGGCCTGTCGCTGGAGGACTTTCAAAAGCGCATCACGGTCCAAGAGCTGACGCCCGGCGGGCTCGAGGATTTAGGACCGACGGCGCAAGTGCTTGCGAATCTCGAAGGACTCGATGCACATGCGGCGGCGGTCAGCGTTCGTCTTGCGGCGCTGGCCGGAGCCCGGCGATGAATGCCGTCGTCACTCTCGCCAGGCCCGAGATCGTCAATCTCAAACCCTACTCACACGCGGCCTGGAGACCGTCGCTGACGCGTCTGCACGCCAACGAAGCGCCATGGCGGCCCACGGGCGATACCACCAACGCAGGCTTGAATCGCTACCCCGAACCTCAACCCCACGCGCTGATCGAGCGCATGGCCGCGCTGTACGAGGTTCCGGCAGCCGCGATACTCGCCACCCGAGGCGGAGATGAAGCCATCGATCTGCTATCGCGCATCTATTTGCGCGCCGGCACCGACGCCATTTTGCAATGCGCACCGACCTTCGGCATGTACCAAGTGGCCGCGCACATTCAGGGCGCCGACGTCATCGAGGTTCCGCTCGACCCCGCGCGCGGCTGGGCCGTCGATCCGGAGCAGCTCTTGGGCGCATGGCAGCCGCATGTCAAACTTGTGTATCTATGCTCGCCGAACAACCCTACGGCCAATATGCTCGATACCGAAGCGCTCGAAACGATCTGCCGGGCGCTCGAGGGCAAGGCCATCGTCGTCATCGACGAGGCCTACATAGAGTGGTCCCGTTGCGCGAGTTTGACGCGCTGGCTGGACCGTTTCCCGACGCTGGCCATACTTCGCACTCTGTCCAAAGCGCACGCCTTGGCCGGTGCGCGGGTCGGCGCATTGCTGGCGCACCCCAGGCTCATCGAATTGGCGAAGCGGGTGATTCCGCCCTACGCCTTGGCGCAACCGACAGTGGAGGCGGCCTTGCGGGCGCTGGATCCTGCTGAGCTTGCAGCCTCACGAGGTCGACTGGAAGGATTGCTGGCGGAGCGCGATTACTTGAGCAAGGGTCTCGCGGCATCACCCCTGGTCGCCAAGGTCTGGCCGAGCAATGCGAATTTCCTGCTCATCGATTGCCTCGATATAGACCGCTTCCTGAGCAGCACTTTGGCGGGCGGCATGATCGTCCGGGACCTGCGCGCCTACCCCACCCTGCCGCGTTCCTTGCGCATCTCGGTGGGCAGCCGGGCGCAGAACGACGCCTTACTTCACTGCATAGGATCAACATGAGCGGCGCACGAACTTTGTTCCTGGATCGCGACGGCACCCTCAATGAGGAAACGCCGGACGAGCAGATCGACAGCCTGGACAAAGTCCGGCTGATGCCCGGCGTGGTACCGGCGTTGCTCGAACTGAAGGCCGCCGGCTTCGCCTTTGTCATGGTCACGAATCAGGACGGACTGGGCACGCCCGCCTTTCCGCAGGAGAAATTCGAACGCGCCCACACATTCATCATGGAGTTGCTGGCCTCCCAGGGAATCAATTTCGATGCCGTGTGCATCTGCCCGCACTTTAAACGCGAGGACTGCGGCTGCCGCAAGCCCAGCATCGGCATGGTACGGGACTATCTTGCTGCGCACCCCATCGACCGGGCGCGCAGCTACATGATCGGCGATCGCGATACGGATATGGAATTCGCGGTGAACTTGGGCGTACAGGGCTTGCGGATCACTCTGGGCGGCGCGGCGCCGCAGACCTGGCCCGCCATCACGCGGCGCATTCTCGGCGAGGCACGGCGCGCACATGTGCATCGCAAGACCAAGGAAACCGACATTCATGTCGATATCGACCTGTCGCGCGAAGGCCCGAGCACCATCGTCACTGGCCTAGGGTTCTTCGATCACATGCTGGAACAAGTGGCCAGGCACGGCGGCTTCGCGCTCGATCTTCGCTGCAGCGGCGATCTGCAGATCGATGAACATCACACGGTCGAGGATTGCGCCTTGGCGCTGGGCGCCGCCGTGCGCGAGGCCCTCGGCGACAAGCGCGGCATCGCACGCTACGGCTTTCTGCTCGCCATGGACGAGGCCGAGGCGCAGATCGCACTCGACATCTCGGGGCGTCCGTACTTCGTATGGCAAGGACAGTTCAATCGCGAGCGAATCGGCGAGCTTCCCACCGAACTGGTGCCGCATTTCTTCCGTTCATTCGCCGAATCGCTGGGCGCCGCGCTGCACCTCAGCGTGCGCGGCGAGAATACCCATCACATGATCGAATCCTGCTTCAAAGGCCTGGGCCGAAGCCTGCGCCAGGCCATCCGGCTCGAGGGCCATGACCTGCCGAGCACCAAAGGGGCGCTGTGAACCCGGCACAGGTCGTCATCGTTGCGAACGGCGGCGCGAATATCGCCTCGCTGCAATTTGCGCTGGCAAGGCTCGATGTCGCCTCGACGGTGTCCGCGGACTCAGCGCAGATTCGTGCGGCCAGCCATGTCATTCTGCCCGGAGTGGGCGCGGCTGCGGACGGCATGGCGCGCCTGCGGCAGAGCGGCCTAGACGCCTTGATTCCCACTCTTCAGCAGCCCGTGCTCGGCATTTGCTTGGGCATGCAATTGTTGTTCGAGGCCTCGCAGGAAGGCGACGCCCGCTGCCTCGGTATCATTCCCGGCGCGGCCGCCCGCTTTGCGCCGGCAAAGACTCGGCCGGTGCCTCACATGGGATGGAACACCCTCGACATACTGAAGCCCTGTGCGCTACTGGCGGGACTGACAGACGGCGACTATGCCTACTTCGTGCACAGCTTCGCTCTGGACGTCAGCGCCGCGACGGTGGCGAGCACGGCCTACGGTGCCGACTTCAGCGCCTGCGTGCAGTGGCGCAATTTCTACGGCGCGCAATTTCACCCTGAACGTTCGGCGGCCGTGGGCGCGCGTCTGCTCAAGAATTTCCTGGCCATTCGCTAGGCGCAGGCCGCCCACCATGCGTCTCATCCCCGCCATCGACCTGAAATCCGGACACTGCGTGAGGCTGCTGCAAGGGGATTTCGCCAAGGAGACCCGCTACGCCCCGGACGCAGCGGAGCTGCTGGAGAAGTATCGCGGCCTGGGCGCCGACTGGCTGCATGTCGTCGACCTTGACGGCGCGAAGGATGGCGGCCTCGACAACCGCGCCATCATTGCACAGCTCGCCGGCCAGAGGTCCGTCAAGCTGCAAGTGGGCGGCGGCCTGCGCGATACCGCCGCGGTCACTCGAATGCTGGACCTTGGCGTGGCCCGGGTGGTGATCGGCAGCGCCGCAATTACTCACGTCGAACAAGTGATCACCTGGCTCGATCACTTCGGTCCGGAACGCATCACTCTGGCTTTCGACGTACGGCTGGACGAGACCGATATTCCGCGCGTCGCCACGCACGGATGGCAGCGGCAATCCACGCTGACGCTGTGGAACGCCATGGAGAATTTCGGCCGCTCGCAACTCAAACACGTGCTTTGCACGGACGTGGGCCGCGACGGCGCATTGACGGGACCGAATGTCGGGTTGTATCGCGAGGCGGTGCGGCTCTATCCCCGAATTCAATGGCAGGCCTCCGGCGGGATCCGTGACTCACGGGATCTGCGCGCGCTCACCGACGCGGGGGCAGCGGCCGCCATCAGCGGCAAGGCGCTGCTCGAAGAGCTCATTCCAATCGAGGAACTGCACCCATTCTTGCCAAACGCATAATCCCTTGCCTGGACGTGCGCGACGGGCAGGTCGTCAAAGGCGTGCGCTTTCGCGACCATCGCGTCGTGGGCGACATTCTGGAACTCGCGGCCCGATATCGTGACGAAGGCGCCGACGAACTCGTGTTCTACGATATATCCGCGAGCCCCGAGGGGCGCGGCGTGGACCGCTCCTGGATCACTCGCGTGGCGCGCATTCTCGACATCCCATTTTGCGTTGCCGGCGGCATCCGCTCCGTAGCGCAGGCCGAAGACGTATTGGCCTCCGGCGCTGAGAAGATCTCTGTGAATTCACCCGCGCTCGAGAATCCGGATTTGATCGACGACCTGAGCCGGCGATTCGGCGCGCAGTGCGTGGTGGTGGGCGTGGACAGTCAAACGGTCGAGCAGGGCTATCGAGTCCAACAGTTTACCGGCGACGTCGCACGCAGCCGTGACACCTCGCGCAACACCATCGACTGGGTCATCGAGGCCCAACGGCGCGGCGCGGGCGAGATCGTGCTCAACTGCATGTCGAGCGACGGGGTGCGCCGCGGCTACGACATTGCGCAGTTGTGCGCCATACGCGAGGTGTGTCACGTCCCCTTGGTCGCCTCGGGCGGCGCCGGCGCGATGGAACATTTCACCGACGTATTTCAAACGGCTCACGTGGACGCAGCGCTGGCGGCCAGCGTTTTTCACTCGGGCGAGATCCCCATTCCGAACTTGAAATGCCGCCTCAGAGGCGACGGCATCGAGGTGCGAGCGTGATGAATATCGATTGGAATAAAGACAACGGCCTGTTGCCCGTCATCGTTCAGGACGCCAACAGCGGCGCGGTGCTCATGCTGGGATATATGAATCGGGAGGCGCTGGCCGCCACTCAGGCGAGCGGCCGGGTCACATTTTGGAGCCGCAGCAAAGACCGCCTGTGGACCAAGGGCGAGTCCTCGGGCCACTTTCTCCTGGTCAAACAAATCGCTGCGGATTGCGACGGCGACACTCTACTGATCCTCGCGGACCCCATGGGGCCGACCTGCCACACCGGCACACCCACCTGCTGGGGCGCGACAGCGCCGCAATCAGCCGCACAATCAGCCGCATTTCTGGGCCGACTCGAACAGGTCATCGCAGAGCGAATCGCGACCCGGCCGCCGGGCAGCTACACTGCCAAGCTGTTGGCGCAGGGCACCCGCCGGATCGCGCAAAAAGTGGGAGAGGAAGGACTGGAACTGGCGCTCGCCGCCGTGGCGCAATCCGACGGCGAAATCATCGGCGAAGCTGCCGACCTTTTCTATCACACCCTGCTCCTGCTCAAGGTCAAGGGGCTCTCCTTATCCCAGGTCGCCGCCGAACTCGAAGCGCGTCACGCGGAACACCATGCCGGCAGCGCCTGAACAGCGCATTGTCATTGCCAAACAGGCACGTGAGCTCACGTTGCTGTCGGGCGCGGAAGTGCAACAACGGTACGCCATTACGCTGGGACGAAATTCGGCGCAGCATAAATCGCTGGAGGGAGATGCAGCCACGCCCATCGGGGACTTTTATATTTGCGCGAAAAATCCCCGCAGCAAGCACTTTCTCTCGCTATGCATCAGCTATCCCAATGCGCAAGACGCAGCACGCGGCCTGGCTGAAGGGCTGATCGACGCGGAAGAATACCGGCAGATCATCGACGCCGTCGGCGCGCGGCAAATGCCGCCGCAACACACAGCGCTCGGCGGTGAAATCTACATTCACGGCCGGGGCACTCAGTTCGATTCCGCAGGGACCCGAGGTTGCATAGCCATGGAGAATGCCGACATGCAGAAGCTCTACGATCTGGCGTCGATCGGCATGCCAGTCACCATCACTCCTTAGTGGACGGCTTCGCCGGTCTCATTCCGCGGCATACGGCTATTTCGCCGTAGCGCATAGATGCCGATGGCCATCCACGCCACGTTGAGCGCCACCGACGGCCAGGCGCCGTTCCAGGCGCAGTTGATGATGAACCCCAACGCGCCGAGGATGTTCATCCACTGATAGATCGGCGAGAGCGAGCGGATCTTGCCGAATGACAGCAATGTATAGCTGCCGAGAATCAGAATCGCTGCCAGCCAGCCGGACGAGTCGATGAAGGTTTTCAGGCTCATGCGGGCACCGCGGTCGCAATCGGCAGACGACGACGAAATTCCACCCGCACCAGCCAAAGGCTGACGCAGGCTTGCAAAGTGACGCTGCCGATCGACGCGTACCAGAGTTGGATCAGTTGAAACTGCGGGTGCGACGCCAGCCACAGTGCCGGTATCAGGAAGCTCACGAGGCGGGTTGCTGAACTCAATACCGCCGGCACCGTGTGGCCCAGCCCCTGAAACACCGCCGAGCATGTGAACACAATGCCCGATGCCACGAAATTCCAGGAGATGACTTGGAGAAACTGGCCACCGACGGCTAATGCGGTCGGATCCTTGGTGAACCCTTGAATCGCCCAGTTCGCGCTCAACTTGCAAAATACCGTCAGCAAGATCATGACGGCGCTGCCGATCAGCGCCGACAATAAAAACGTCTCGCGCACCCGGTCGAATCGACGGGCACCGAAATTCTGACCCACGATGGGCGCGGCCGCGAATGCCACCGCCATCGCCGGCAGAAACATGCTTTGCATGAGTCGCTGACCGATTCCGAATCCCGCCTGGGCATCCGCACCGAAGCGACGAATGATCCAATAAATGACGGCCATGTAAACGAACATAAGCGCGAATTCACCGCCGGCGGGTAACCCGATGCGCAGCAACCGGCCCCAGGTGAGAAAGTGCGGGCGCCAGGCGGAAGGCTCGAATCCCACGTATTTTTCCAGGCGATAGAAATACATTGCAAGCAGCACCACGCCCACACCCACGGACAGCGAGCTTGCGAGGCCGGCGCCGGCCACACCCATCGGATGGCCCGTGCCCCATCCCGCGATCAGCACCGGAGCCAGCACGGCGTTCAATACCACGGTCAGGACTTGCACGATCATGGTCGGTTGCACGATGCCCGTGCCGCGCAACGCGGAGCTCATCGCAACCAAACCGAATTGCAGCGCGAGACTCGGCAGGAACCAGTACAAGTAACGCGTCCCGGCCAGCACCGTGGCGGCGTCGGATCCCATGGTCTGCACATATAAATGTCCGGCCCCATAGCCCAGAATCATCATCACCACCGCGCACGTGGCCGACAAGGCCAGACTCTGGTTGAACACCAAATTCGCGTCCGCCCTGTCCTTGCGCCCCACCGCGTGCGAAATCAGCGCCACCGTGCCCACTCCCAGCACCTGGGTGAGCGCAAATACGATGAACATGACATTCCCAGCGGCACCGACACCGGCGATCGCCGCATCGCCCAGCCCGGATACGAAGTACAAATCTATGAGGAAGTACAATGTTTGAAAGAACATGCCTGCCATGATCGGCACCGCCATCTGCAGGATATTCTTGGCAATCGAGCCGTCCGTCAGGTCTTTCATTGCATTTTTCCATCGATGGTCAAGTTTGGTGCATGCATCATTGTGCCATATCACGAAGACTTAACTGAGCGCGCACGCAAGTGCTACGCTCTTTGCAAGTCTATGAGGGATTTTTGCGTGGCAGTACTACCGACTTTCGATATGTTGCTTTTCGGCGGAACCGGCGACCTGGTGACGCGCAAACTGCTGCCGGCGCTGTATCGACGTCATGCTGCAGGACAGGTGTCGGCGGAAACCCGTATCTTCGGCATCGCCCGCTCGGCATTGTCGCGTGCTCAGTATTTGAGCCAGGCAGAGTCCGCCTGCCGCGAGTTTCTCGGAAAAGAATTTGACGCTGCGCATTGGACCTCGTTCAGCGCACTGCTCGGCTACATCAAGGTCGATGCCGCGCTCGAAGCGGACTATGCTGCGCTCGGCAGCCTGCTGCAGGGGCGCGATAGCATCGTGCGGGTATTCTTTTTCTCAACCGCGTCCAATTTGTTTTCGGTCATCTGCCAAAATCTTGCGAAAGCCGCGGTGGTGACTCCCCTGTCGCGGGTGGTGCTCGAAAAGCCGCTGGGACACGACACCCTCTCCGCCGATCTCATCAACTCCGATGTCGGCGCAGTCTTTGCCGAAAAGCAGATCTATCGCATCGATCACTATCTGGGCAAAGAGGCCGTGCAAAACCTCATGGCCCTGCGCTTCGGCAATGCCTTGTTCGAGCCGCTGTGGCGACGAGGAATGATCAAGCACGTGCAGATCACCGTCGCCGAAGAACTCGGCGTGGAGCGCCGCGGCCAGTTCTACGATAAAACCGGCGCATTGCGTGACATGGTGCAAAACCATTTGTTACAGCTGCTTTGCATCATGGCGATGGAGCCGCCGGCCAGCAGCGACCCGGACGCCGTCCGCGACGAGAAACTCAAAGTGTTGAGAGCGTTGCGGCCGCTGCGGGACCGTGACGTGCTCACCAAAACGGTGCGTGGCCAGTACAAGGCGGGTGCAGTACGGGGCGTGCCGGTTCCGGGCTATCTGCAGGAGCCCGACATTGCCGCGGACAGCAACACGGAGACCTTTGCGGCACTCAAGGTTGAAATCGACACCTGGCGCTGGGCGGGAGTACCCTTCTACTTGCGGACCGGAAAGCGCCTTCAGGATAGGCTCACGGAACTGGTCGTGACCTTCGATGAAGTTCCGCATCCGATCTTCGAGAAACCGCCTACGACGCGAACCGCCAACGAATTGGTAATTCGCTTGCAGCCTGACGAGAGCATCACCATGACCATACTGGCCAAGAATCCCGGCGAGGGAATGCGTTTGAAGCCCGTGAGCCTCGCGCTCGATCTGGGCGAGACATTCAAAACCCGGAGCCTCGACGCATACGAGCGATTGCTCATGGATACGGTGAAAGGAAACCTCACGCTGTTCATGCGCAGGGACGAACTGGACGCGGCCTGGGCATGGATTGATCCGATCCGCGCGGGCTGGGAACAATACGACGACCGCCCGAAGATCTACATCGCCGGCAGCTGGGGACCGTCGGCCTCCAGTGCGATGATAGGCCGCGACGGATTCGAGTGGCACGATGAGCTCTGAGCTGCCCGTTCATCGCTACGGCGACATCGAAGCGCTCTCGCAAGATCTCTCGGCCCAGATCGCGGCCGGCCTCGCTGCCGCAATTCGCGCACGCGGACTTGCAAGCCTGGTGGTGTCGGGCGGTCGGTCGCCGGTGAGGCTGTTCGAGATTCTGCGCACCCAAACCATCGATTGGTCGCGAGTCTGCATTGCCTTGGCGGATGAACGCTGGGTGCCCACTGATGACGGGGCAAGCAACGAGCGACTGGTACGCGAACATTTGCTGAAAGATCAGGCAAAATCCGCCCGCTTCAGCGGCCTGAAGAATGGCGCGCCGACTCCGGATCTCGGTGCGGTGTCGGCCTGGGAGACATTCGCCCGCGTGCCGCGGCCATTCGACGCCATGGTGCTGGGCATGGGCGACGACGGACACACCGCCTCGCTGTTCCCCGGTTCACCGAATCTTCCGCGGGCATTGAATCCCTCTGCGGTCGCGGGATGCGTCGGCATGTGGTCCCCAACGCCACCGCAGGCTCGGCTCAGCCTGAATTTGCCAGCGCTGCTGGACTCGCGGCGCGTGGTCCTATTGATCAGCGGCGAGGCGAAGTGGCGCACCTACCTTGCCGCATGCGCGCCGGGCCCCATCGAAGAGATGCCGGTGCGCTCGGTATTGCGGCAAACGCGCACGCCCGTCGATGTCATGTGGTCGCCCGCGGAGGCAACGTGAGTTCATTGCAGTTGGAGGATGATCGCACCGCACTCAGCAAAGATGCGCTGAAGAACGCTTTTCTTGACGACCTGTTTTACGTGCAGGGAAAATTTCCCGCGCTGGCGACCAAGAACGACTACTACATGGCGCTGGCCTACGCGGTGCGCGACCGTATGCTGCAGCGCTGGATCAGCACGGCGGCCGCATACACCAAGCAGGGCTCGCGAACCGTGGCGTATCTATCCGCGGAATTCTTGATGGGCCCCCACTTGGGCAACAATCTCATCAATCTCGGGATCCTCGACAAGGTCAAGCAATGCATGACTGAGTTGGGTTTGAATTTCGAAGAGTTGCTGCAGCAAGAAGAGGAACCCGGCCTCGGCAACGGCGGCCTGGGTCGCCTGGCAGCCTGCTTCATCGACTCCCTGGCCACTCTCGAAGTGCCGTCCGTGGGCTATGGCATTCGCTATGAATTCGGCATATTTCACCAGGAGATCGTCGACGGCTGGCAGGTGGAAAAGACCGACAAGTGGCTGCGTTACGGCAATCCCTGGGAATTGGTGCGCCCCGAGTGGGCCGTCGAGGTGAAACTCGGCGGCACGACCGATCAGTACATCGATGAACACAACCGCCTGCGTGTGCGCTGGGTGCCGCACAAGACCGTCATCGGCGTGCCCTACGACACGCCCATCCTCGGCTATCACACCAACACCGCGAATACGCTGCGGTTATGGCGTTCTGAAGCTCCCGAGTCCTTCGATTTGGCGATCTTCAACAGCGGCGACTACTACGGCGCCGTACACGAGAAGGTGGCATCCGAAAACCTCAGCAAAGTGCTTTATCCGAACGACGAGCAGGTGCGGGGCAAGGAGCTGCGGCTCGAGCAACAGTATTTTTTCGTCTCGTGCTCCCTGCAGGACATGATGCGGATATTACGCACCCAGAAATTGCCCGTGGATCAGTTCCACGTCAAATTCGCAGTGCAGCTCAACGACACCCATCCGGCGGTCGCCATCCCGGAATTGATGCGCCTGCTGGTGGACGAGGCGCTGTTGCCCTGGGCGGAAGCATGGCAAGTCACCAGCCGCACCTTCGCTTACACCAATCACACCCTTCTGCCCGAAGCTTTGGAACGCTGGCCGCTGGCTGTGTTCGGCCGCATATTGCCGCGGCACTTGCAGATCATCCAAGAGATCAACGCACGATTCCTCGAAGAAGTGCGCATTCGCTTTCTAGGTGATGAAGCGCGCATCGCGCGCCTGTCGATGATCGACGAAAGCGGCGAACGCTACGTACGCATGGCCCATCTGGCATGCGTGGGCAGCCATGCCATCAACGGCGTGGCCGAATTGCATTCCGAACTGCTCAAGACGGACGTGCTGAAGGATTTCTACGAACTGTGGCCGCAGAAATTCAGCAACAAGACCAATGGCGTGACACCGCGGCGCTGGATGGTGCTGTCGAATCCGAATCTCGCCGATCTCATCAGCGAGCATATCGGCAGTGAATGGATCACGGATCTGTCGCAGCTTCGAAAGCTGGAGCCGTTGGTCGAGGATCCCGATTTTCGCGCGCGCTGGCGCGCCATCAAACAGGACAACAAACAGAGGCTCGCGGTGCGCGCCGCGCAGCGCACCGGCATAGTCGTCGATCCGAATTCAATGTTCGATGTGCTGGTGAAGCGTATTCACGAATATAAGCGCCAGCATCTGCAAGTACTGCACATCGTATCCCTGTATCACAAGATCAAATCCGACCCGACGATGAAAATACAGCCGCGCACCTTTATTTTCGGCGGTAAAGCGGCCCCCGGATACCATCTCGCCAAGCTCATGATCAAGCTGATCACCTCGGTAGGCGACGTCGTCAATCGGGATCCGGATTTGGGGGGCCGACTGAAGGTCGTGTTTCTGCCGAATTTCAGCGTGAGAAACGGGCAACGCGTGTATCCCGCCGCTGATCTGTCGGAACAGATCTCCACCGCCGGCAAGGAGGCGTCCGGGACCGGCAATATGAAATTCTCGATGAACGGCGCCCTCACCATCGGCACGCTCGACGGCGCCAATATCGAGATCCGCGAAGAAGTGGGCGCCGACAATTTTTTCCTGTTTGGATTGAGCGCGGCGGAAGTTTACGCGTTGAAGTCCCAGGGTTACCGGCCGATGGACTATTACAATGGTAACCAGGACCTGCGCGACGTGATCGATCTCATTCGCAGCGGTTTCTTCTCACGCGGAGACACCGAGCTGTTTCGACCGTTGATCGATGGGCTGCTGTATCAAGACCCTTATCTTCTCTTGGCCGATTTTCAATCTTATATCGAGTGCCAAGCCAAGGTGTCCGAGGCCTACGGACAAACCGATCGCTGGACACGAATGTCCATTCTCAACACCGCCCGCAGCGGAAAATTCTCATCGGATCGCACCATTCGCGAATACTGCGCCGATATTTGGCGCGTCAAGTCGGTGCCGATTCAGCTACTCACACATGCGGAAGCAGGAATCGCATAGTCCTGCGCAGCGGCTCCGCCGCCCCCCACAACAGCTGATCGCCAACGGTGAATGCGGACAGATACTCCCCGCCCATCGCCAGCTTGCGCAAACGCCCAATGGGGATGTTCAAGCCGCCGCTCACCGCAGCCGGCGAGAGCTCGCGAATCGAGGTCTCGCGGTCGTTCGGCACGACGCGCACCCAGGGATTGGCGCCCGCAAGTATCTTTTCGATCTCCGCCAGCGGCAAATCGCGCTTAAGCTTGATGGTCAGCGCCTGCGAATGGCAGCGCATCGCGCTGACTCGCACGCAAATGCCTTCCACCGGCACGGGCTGCGCCTCGGTCCCCAGTATCTTGTTCGCCTCGGCGCCCGCCTTCCATTCCTCACGGCTTTGCCCGTTGCCCAGATCCTTGTCAATCCAGGGAATCAAGCTGGCCGCAAGCGGCGCGCCGAAGTTCGTCGTCGGGAATTCCGGGCTCCTCAGCGTCGCAGTTACCGTGCGATCAATCTCAAGAATGCTCGATGCGGGAGTGCGCAGCAGCGCTTCGGTCGAGCGATGCACGGCGCCCATCTGCTCCAACAATTCACGCATATTTTGCGCGCCGGCGCCCGATGCCGATTGATACGTCATGGCTGTGACCCAGTCGACCACGCCTGCACGCAGCAATCCCCCCATGGCCATCAGCATCAGCGAGACGGTGCAATTGCCGCCGATGAAGTCCTTGACGCCCTGTTCGCGCGCCGCCTGCATTACCGGGAGATTGACCGGATCCAAAACGATCACGGCATTCTTCTTCATGCGCAGAGCCGAGGCGGCGTCGATCCAATAGCCCTGCCAGCCGGCCGCGCGCAACCGCGGATGTATGCTGTCCGTATATTCGCCGCCCTGGGTGCTGATGATCATGGGCAACTTGGCCAGCGCCGCGATGTCATTGGCATCTTGGACCTTGGCGTCCCGCACCGAGCCCGCGCCGGTGACTTGGGGCGCTGCGCCGCCGGCCTGCGATGTGCTGAAAAAGGTCGGCTGAACGAGATCGAAATCAGACTCCTCGCGCATTCGCTCGAGAAGCACCGACCCCACCATGCCGCGCCAACCGATGATTCCTATTTGTTTCATGTCTCGATCATAAACTCAGGGGCTGGAGAACGTAGATTATAGTGCGAGGCCATGGCATAGCCGTAGGCTCCGCAGGTGGCGATGAGAAGCACGTCTCCCTCCTCGGTCTGCGGCAGCCAACGATCCGCACCGAGCAGATCGGCTGACTCACAGATGGGGCCGACGACGTTGACGCGATGACTCATCGGCGCATCCAACCGGGTCAAGTTGCGGATATCGTGATGCGCTCCGTACAGGGCCGGCCGGATCAACGAATTCATGCCGGTGGCGATACCCACATACTGGACGTCGCCCTTGCCCTTCAACTGAGTGACCAACGCCACTAACACGCCCGCCTTGGCAACCAGGAAACGCCCGGGCTCCATCCAGAATTCAATGTGCGGGAATGCCGCCGCCAATTTTGCAACCCCGCGATCCAGAGCGTTCAAGTCGATTTCGCCATGACCCAGCTGCTCTGGAACACCAATTCCGCCGCCCAGATCGACCACAGTGACAGCGGGGAACCGCCGCGCTAGGTCTGCGAGCAGTGCGCCGGTTTCCGTCCAATTGCTGACGTCGAAAACTCCGCTGCCCGTGTGAGCATGCAAACCGGTGACCCGTGCGCCGGCACCCTGCGTCAAGGCGACCAACTCATCGGCTTCCCCCATCGGCACGCCGAATTTCGAGTGAACCCCGCCGGTACGGACGTGGCTATGATGGCCGCGGCCAAATCCCGGATCGATGCGCAGGAATATGTCTTTGCCGCGAAACAAGTCCGGCCAAAATTTGAGGGGGTGGAGATTATCCAGCGTGACATGCACGCCTCGGGCGAAAGCCGCCTCGTATTCGGCCCGCGGGGCGAAATTCGGCGTGAACAGTACTCGCTTCGGTTCGAGGCCCGGAACGGACGCAAACGCGTGCTCCAACTCGCCCTGGGAAACGCATTCCAACGTCAGGCCCGCCGCATAGAAACGACGCAGGATCTGTGGATGCCAGTTGGCCTTCATCGCATAGGCCCAGCGGCTGACGGATTTCACTCGCTGCAGCGCGGCGACGGCGGCGTCCAAGGTCGCGGCGTCATAGACGAACGCCGCAGACTCGCGCGTCGCGATGTCGATCAGGCGGCGGCGCTTATCGGCGTCCTCCCACCAGTTTGCCGCGGGTGGCGTGCTCTTCGTCTCGGAAAACAGCTGCTGCCAGGTGGGTCCCAGCACCTTGTCCGAGCCGATGCCCTGAATCAGGCGCTCGTGTAGCTGGTGCACCAGACGATCGCCCTGCGACTCGTCGATCACAAAAGTGAAATTCAAGTCGTTCGCGGCCTGAGACACCAGGTATATCTTCTGGTCTTGAAACAATTCGAATGCCGAGCCCAGCTCGTGCAAGATGCCGCGAATGTTGTGCCCGAGCAGGCTCAAGGATGCGCAGGGTCCGAGAATCTCCACCCGGCAAAGACTCCCAAGAGCCGCGCTCAAGCGGTCGAGCGCCGCAGCGTCCAGGGTATTGGCAGTGGGATCCAGTGAGACGGTGACATTGGTCTCGGACGTGGAGACAAGGTCCACCGACAGGCCTTCCTGTTTGAATATCTGGAACGCATCGGCGAGAAAACCGACCTGATGCCACATGCCGGGACTGTCCATCGAGACCAGGGTAATTCCCTTCTTGATGGCAATCGCTTTGACTTGCGCCGCGCTGTCGGCCACGTTCTCGGAGACGATGGTGCCTTCGAGTCCCGGCGCCTGCGTGGCATAGACATGCAGCGGAATTTTGTACTGCCGGACCGGCAGGACGCAGCGCGGATGCAAAATCTTTGCGCCGTTGCTGGCGATTTCCTGCGCTTCATCGTAGTGCAAGGCGCGCAACAGCCTGGCGGTCGGAACCTGCCGGGGATTGGCGCTGAACATGCCCGGCACGTCGGTCCAAATCTCCAGGCGCGCCGCGCTAAGTTTAGCGGCGAAATACGAGCCGGAGGTGTCCGAGCCGCCGCGGCCCAGCAGCACCGTCTCGCCGGCGTCGTTGGCAGCAATGAATCCCTGCGTGATCACGACCTGGTCCAGCGCCTGCCATTGCGCCTGCAACTTCAAGTCCGGCGAGAAATCGCAGGTCGCCGATAGTAAATCGGCCTTTTGCGTAGCGCCGGGGCGTGCATCGGCACGAAGCACCTGGCGCGCGTCGGCCCACGCCGTACTAATGCCCTGTGCATTCAAGAAAGTTGCGCCCAAGGTGGTTGCCAGAAGCTCACCCATCGCCATGACGCGGGCGCGCGAGGCATCGCTTATCATGACGCTGCGCGCCAAGCCGGTGGCGAGGTCGCGCAGGTCCTGCATGTGGCGCTCGAACAGCGCACTCGGTTCAATCCCCAGCGCCTGGGCGAGATCTCTGTGCTTGACGGATATTTGTTCGAGCACGTTGGCATGGGTGCCGACTTGGGTTGCCGCCAACAGCGATTCGAGGCGGTCGGTGATGCCCGACAGTGCGGAGTGGACGATAACCGGTCTGAACGACGCGGCCATTCGTGCCCTGACCACCAGGGCGATATTGTGCCAATTGGCGGCGGTGGACACGCTGGTGCCGCCAAATTTGAGGACTACCCAGGCTTGACTATTTTCCAACACAGACCGTATCGCACATGTGAATTCAATTCCGCGTCGCGCAATCGCGTGGCCCTAAGCTGAGGCAAGGCCCGCAGATCGGCGCCGGCAAGATCGGCTAATCGTCTTCGAAAATATCGCGCAGTTCTTTTTCTAACTGGCGTTCGGCGAGTACGTCTTCCACGCGGCTCCAAGCCGCCTTGCCGCGTTTGCCCACGGCGACCGCTTTGGGACGCCGCTCGGTGCGTTCCAGAAGGGGATCGAAGTCGTGCGATTCTTCGGCTTCCCCGAGAAACTCGTCGTCGATATCAAAATGTTCGTCTTCGCGTTCACTCATTGTTCGAGAAAAGCCCTTGAAATCAATAGGATCTAACAGCCCCAATCGCTGAAGCTGCGCACTATATCCGATTCTGCCCGGCATTCAACTGCTAAGGCAAAAACACCATGAATGAGGGGCAGATACGCCCCTTGACGCCCCGGACGGCCGGTTAGGTACCGGTACGCACCGCATCGGATCGTGCCGGCAAGGCGTCCAATGCAACTGCCCGATTGACTGCCGACAGGATGGCCAGCAGCGAGGCAGTAACGATATTGGGGTGCATACCCGCGCCAAACAAGGTGCGCCGCGAACGGGTGTTGATCTCAATGTAGGACACGGCCTTGGCCGCGCTGCCCTGCCCGCGCGAGTGTTCCTCGTAGGAAAGCACATCGAAGGGCAGGCCAACCGCCTTGACCATGGCATCGATGGGTCCGGAACCCTGGCCGTACCAAGTCTCCAATCGACCGTCATTTTCGATTTGCAGGGTGATGCGTTCGCTGTCGGCACCGTCCGTCGACGCGGCCAACTGATGGGATCGGTAGACATACGGTCTGCGCGACACCAGGTATTCGCTCTCAAACAGGTTCAATAACTCCTGAGAAGTCAGTTCCTTACCGGTAATATCTGCAGCTGCTTGTACGACCTGACTAAACTCGATTTGCAGCCGGCGCGGCATGACCAACTGGTGGTCGCGCTCCAAAAGGTAGGCCACCCCACCCTTGCCGGATTGGCTGTTAACCCGAATGATCGAGTCATAGGACCGGCCGAGATCGGACGGGTCGATGGGCAGATAGGGCACATCCCAGATATCCGCCTCGCCTCGCGCGGCCAGACCCTTTTTAATCGCGTCTTGGTGCGAACCTGAAAATGCGGTGAACACGAGGTCCCCGACATAAGGATGGCGGGGATGGATGGGCAGTTGATTGCAGGCTTCGGCGCACCGCGCGGTCTCGTTGATATTTGAAAAATCTAATTGCGGATCAATGCCTTGTGAATAGAGGTTAAGCGCTAACGTCACGATGTCGACATTGCCCGTGCGCTCGCCGTTGCCGAACAGCGTGCCTTCAATTCGTTCAGCGCCAGCCATCACGGCCAATTCCGCCGCCGCGACACCTGTCCCGCGGTCGTTGTGGGGGTGGACGCTCAAAATCAGCGAGTCGCGCCTAGCGACATGCCGCAGGAACCATTCGATCTGGTCGGCGTAAACATTGGGAGTGGCCATTTCGACCGTCGCCGGAAGATTCAAGATGGAGCGGCGTGTCGGCGTCGGCTCCCATACCGCATTGACCGCATCGCAGATCTCGACGGCGAAGTCGAGTTCGGTGCCCGTAAAACTCTCGGGACTGTATTGAAATACCCATTCTGTGCCGCGCTCACGCTCCGCGTGCTCGCGCACCGATGTGGCGCCGCGCACGGCAATGTCGATGATTCCGGCGCGATCCAGACGAAACACCACCCGCCGCTGGGCCGTTGAGGTTGAATTGTAGACATGCACGATGGCGCGGCGCGCGCCCTGCAGCGATTCATAGGTGCGGGCAATGAGTTCGGGACGGGCTTGAGTCAGCACTTGAATGGTGACATCGTCGGGAATCAACCCTTGGTCGATGATGTCCCGCACGAAATCGAAATCAGTCTGCGACGCAGCAGGAAATCCGACCTCGATCTCCTTGAATCCTATTTTGACCAGCATGTCGAACATACGGCGCTTGCGAGCGCCATCCATGGGTTCGATCAATGCCTGATTTCCGTCACGCAGGTCGACGCTGCACCACGACGGCGGGGACGTGATGACGCGGCTCGGCCAGGTTCTGTCGGAAAGATCTATGGGAGCAAAGGGGCGGTACTTGGTCGATGGGATACGCAACATGGTGTTCTCTTACTCGCGCTAAACGGCTGATCTATGGCGCCACTGAGCTTCGGCTGGCGCAACTTGAAGATTTTTCCGGTCTTGTAAGCGCCGACCGATAGCGCGTATTGGTGGCGCCTAGCGGCGCAGCTGCAGCGCAAGCAGGCCCGGCAGCGATAAGCTGCGCGGGACGAAAAGCTTGCTGGCGAATGCGCTCATTGCACCGAATCTAGCATTGGTCCCGTATTCGGTGCAATAGCGGGTTTTTTGCCTTTGTTGCTGAATTTTGACCGCTCATGGTAAAATTCTTTACCTACGGTAAGGAAATGCAATAAGAGTAAGCCAAATTGAGCGAATCGACCATTTCCAGCAAAGGCCAGGTGACTATCCCGAAGGCAATTCGTACGCGTATGCATTTGAAAGTAGGCGATAGGCTGCGCTTCGTTGTAGAAACCGATGGCTCGGTTCGAATCGCCGCCGCGACTCGCGATGTATCTACTCTTCGGGATATCCTGCCACGCCCCAAGCGTCGAGCAACTCTTGACGATATTCAATTTGCGATTCGCCGGCATGCGGCCAAACGGACCCGCGATTGATCGGCGTCGACACCAATGTAATTGTTCGCTTGCTGGTTGCTGACGATGAGAAACAGGCGGATGCCGCTTCGCGCTACCTCAAGACTCGCTGCTCCAGCGACGACCCCGCATTACTGTCCGACATTGTCATCGTGGAGTGCGCATGGGTCTTGGAAGACATCTATGAGTATTCCCGCACACAGATAGGCGACGCCATTGACGGCCTGCTGGCCACCGCACAGCTACGCGCGGCCGACGCCTCTGCGGTAGCGGCGGCATTGCAGCGATATCGTTCGAGTTCGGCCGATTTCGCCGACTGCTTACTTGGCGTAATCAATGCGGAGGCGGGCTGCGAATTCACAGCCACCTTCGATCGCAAAGCCTCCAAGCTGCCGGAATTTCAACTGCTGGTGTAGTAGTTCCCTATCTTTTCAGCGTCACCCAAATCAGGTCGATCGGTTCTTTGCCGATATTTCCCGACTCGTGGCCCTCGCTGATATCGACGGTGGCCATCCAGCCCACCTCGCCGTCCGGCGAGACTTCAGGATAGGCGTGCTCGGCCTCATGCTTTGATCGAGCGGCCCACTGCCCGCCCTTGATGTGGATGTACAGCATGTCCGGATGGTGGGCATGCACCCCCTCCCACTGGCCCGGGTTCACGACGAAGCGCTGCACGATCACCAGATCGTTCTCCAGCAAATCCTCGCCCGGAATATTCGGATAGTTGAGATAGCGATACTTGGGGGCCGCCGCATTTGCGGCCGCCGCCGCTTTGGCGACGGGCTTGAGCGTCACCCAGATCATCTCGATGGGGGTCTTGCCGGTATTGGTGCTGCCGGCGTCGAGCCCGTCAACCGCATTGCTCCAGGCCACCCGGCCGTCCTTCCACAGGGTCGACCGCCCGGACTGCGACGTGAGAACCCCGCCTTTGATGAACACCAACAGCTGGTCACCGCACCGGGTATGGCGGCCGGTGAATTGCCCGGGCAGAACGATGAATTTCTGCACCAGCACGCGCTCGTTGTCGAGCAGCACATCACCTTGAAGATTCGCGTAGAGGGACGCGGTCGGTCGCGCTGCCGTGGATGACCCCGCAAACGCGATCGGCGCTGCAGCCAGTGTGAAAATCGACAGCCCGACTATCCAATTGCCGTTCATTGATTGTCTCCCCCTTGCCAGCCGCGCAGCTGTTTCTTCACGATGGCCGATAAGACTTGGGCATGGCGGTCGTCATCGTTCAATGAGGGCACCAGCGACAATTGCTCGCCGCCCAGCCCTAAGAACTTGTCGCGATATTCGATGGCCACCTCTTCCAGAGTCTCCAGGCAATCGACCGCAAAGGACGGCGACACGACGGTGACCTTGCGCAGCCCTTGGCGGCTCAAGGCCACAAGAGTGTCCTCGGTGTAAGGTTGCAGCCAGACCACCGACCCGAAACGCGATTGGTAACAGTGAGAGTACTCCTGCGGCGTCAATCCCAAACGAGCGACCACCAGTTCGGTGGTCCGCTGCGCCTGCACCTGGTAGGGATCGCCCTCCGCAACATAGACCGCGGGAATTCCATGATAAGAGAACAGCAGATGCGAGCGCTCCCCCGCCTCGGACCAATGGTGTTGAATTCGCGCCGTCAATGCATCGATGTACCCTGCATCGTCATGATAGTCGTTGACGAAGCGTGTCTCGGGCAGCCACCGCCATTTTTGCAAGACACGGGTAACGCGGTCGAACACGGAGCCCGTGGTCGACGAGCAGTACTGCGGATACAGCGGCAGGATGAGCAGCTTGCGCACGTTGTGTTCGGCCAGCGAGCGAATCGCACTCGCTATGCTGGGATTGCCATAGGTCATGGCAAGCTCGACACGCACCTGATCGCCCAGGTCGCTCTGCAATAGTGCACCGACTTTATCGGTGAGGCGTTGCGAATAGACCGCCAGCGGTGAACCGCCGTTCATCCAGATTTTGCGGTATTTACGCACGGTTTTGATGGGACGAAACGGCAGCACCACGCCATACAAGAGAGGCAGCCACACCAAGCGGGAAGTGTTGATCACCCGGCGATCGCCGAGGAACTCCCGCAGGTAGCGTTGCACGGCGACATAGGATGGGGAATCCGGCGTTCCCAAGTTGACCAGCAGCACACCGATACGGCCGGGCGCCGTTGCCGATTGCGCCACGGCGCGATAATAGGGCATGGAGCAAATCCTTAAGCTAATCCGCCCACACAGTATACTGCCTGCCGGATGAAGCTCTGCACCGAGTCTTGCGCACCGTGATGTGGTTGAGCCCCAGCGAAGGTGAGGCCCTGCGTCTCAGCTTGAGCGTCGCGACACGCAGCGTCGTATTCAGCCTGCCCGTGGGCGTCGCGACCGCCTGGCTGCTGACCCGGCGCCGTTTTACCGGACATACTCTGCTCGACGCGCTGGTGCATTTGCCGCTGGTGCTGCCGCCGGTAGTGGTCGGGTACCTCCTGTTGATATTGTTTGGGAGCCGAGGGCCCATCGGGGCGTGGCTGGATCGAGCTCTGGGAATTCAGCTCATTTTTACGCGCAATGGCGCCGCACTGGCCACCGCCGTCATGT
>JANYJY010000061.1 GCA_025358295.1 Gammaproteobacteria bacterium | reverse complement strand
TGATCCCGTGTTCTATGTGCAAACGCCGGGCTCCGCTGACCTGGCTGCCGAGAGACACCATTCCGAATTCAAGGAGGCCGGTTCGGGCCCACTGCGGCTGATCGCTGCCTGGTGTCAGATCAGCCCGCGTTCTGCGAGCGAAACGCTGGTGCCGTCGCCAATGATGATGTGATCGAGCAGACGTATGTCGACCAAGGCGAGTGCCTCCTTGACTCGCTGGGTGATCATCTCGTCCGCCTGGCTCGGTTCGGCGACTCCGGAGGGATGATTATGCGCAATGATGACAGCGGCGGAATTCCGCTGTAGCGCCAGTTTGACGATTTCGCGCGGATGCACGCTGGCGCCGTCGATGGTGCCGCGAAACAATTCCTGGAATTGGATCAGGCGATGACGTTTGTCCAAGTACAGACAACAAAATACCTCGTGCTCCAGATCGCGCAGTTGCGAAGAGAGGAAGTCGCGGGTGGCCCGTGGGCTCGCCAGCGAGGGTCCGGCTCTTAGGGTCTCCGCCAGCTGCCTTCTGGCGATCTCGACCGCTGCCTGCAATTCCGCGAATCGTGCCGGACCCAATCCTCGCTCGGCGCAAAATCGTTGACGGTCGGCCGCGATCAGCTTGCGCAGAGAGTGAAAGCTCTTGAGCACGTCGCGCGCCAGATCGAGCGCCGAGTAGCCGCGAGTTCCTGTGCGCAGCAAGATGGCCAATAATTCGGCATCCGACAAGGCTGCCGCCCCCTTATCGAGCAGCTTCTCACGCGGTCGTTCATCGCAGGGCCAGTCCCGAATTGCCATGGCGGCGAGCATGGGCTGCACATCGTCAAGTCACTAGCCGCATTTCGTCGGCGAGCGAGCAGATTGGCGCAGTCGCGACGCGCGGCTAGCTAGCTATGCCCCGAACTCCCGAAACCACCCGCGCCGCGCGAGGTCGCCGAAAAGTCCTCGACTACATCGAAAGCCACTTGCACCACCGGGACGAACACCATTTGAGCGATGCGGTCGCCGGGGTTGATGGTGAAGGACGCCGCGCCGCGATTCCAAATGGAAACCATAAGCGGTCCTTGATAGTCCGAATCGATCAGGCCGACCAGATTGCCGAGCACGATGCCGTTCTTGTGTCCGAGTCCCGACCGCGGCAGCAGCACCGCGGCAAGCTCCGGGTCGGCAATGTAAATCGAAACGCCGGTGGGAATGAGCTCTGCGGCGCCGGGGCCGAGTGCCAACGGTGCCTCGATACAGGCACGCAAATCCATGCCGGCCGAACCCGTCGTCGCGTGCTGCGGAAGGGGAAATTCCTTGCCGATGCGCGGATCCAGGATCCGCAGCTTGATCTTGCGTTGCATTCAGCGCCGCGCACGGCGGGCGCGCACCCGGTCGCGAGGCTGAGCTGCGCCGGCCCGACGCTTACGCGCGCCGCGCCTTGGGCTGCCGTCGGGAGGCGGCAAGCGGCTCGCGATCAAGGCAATGAGCTGGCGCGCCACATCCAGCTTCGGGCCGCGGGAGACTTCCACTTTGCCGCCGGGCCAAATGACGGTGAGTGCATTGTCGTCGCAGTCGAAGGCAATGCCTTCGCCGACTTGATTCGCGGCGATCATGTCGAGCTTCTTGCGCTTGAGTTTGCTGCGCGCGTTTTCCTCGACATCATTGGTCTCTGCGGCAAACCCGACCACGAATGGCCGCTTCGCCATGTCCGCGACCGACTTTACGATATCGGGCGCCTGCTCGAGCTCGAGTTTGACCGAAGTGCCCTGCTTCTTGATCTTTTGCTTGGCAACGGTCACCGGCTGAAAATCAGCCACCGCGGCCGCCGCGATGAACACGTCGGTGTCGGCGATCTGTCGGTGTACTGCGGCATACATGTCACGCGCACTTTCCACATTGATGCGGGTGATGCCGGTCGGTGTTGCCAGCTGCACGGGCCCAGTGACGAGGGTGACATGGGCCCCGGCTTCCCGGGCCGCGGCAGCGACTGCAAATCCCATTTTCCCGGAGCTGCGATTGGTGAGATAGCGCACCGGGTCGAGGCGTTCGCGAGTCGGGCCCGCCGTGATCAAAATATTGAGTCCCGCCAGCAAGCCGGCATTGACCGGCGGTTCCAACAGACTCTCGGCGAGTTTCACGGGTTCCCACATGCGGCCCGGGCCGACTTCACCGCAGGCCTGGTTGCCTGAGTCGGGCCCGAGCACGCGCACCCCGCGCGCTATCAGCGTGTCGATATTGGCCTGAGTAGCCTTGTTGGCCCACATGATGCGATTCATGGCGGGCGCGATGACGATGGGCGCTACGGTGGCGAGGCACAGGGTGGCCAACAAATCGTCGGCGCGTCCACCGGCCAAGCGGGCAATGAAGTCGGCGCTCGCCGGTGCGATCAGCACCACCTGAGCCCAGCGGGCGAGTTCGATGTGACCCATGGCGGCTTCGGCCGCATCGTCCCATAGATCGCTGCGCGTGGGCCGGCCCGATACCGCCTGAAAGCTCATCGGAGAAACGAATCGCTGCGCCGCCGCCGTCATGACGACTTGCACATCGGCGCCGCGTTCGATGAGACGCCGTACCAGGTCCGGACTCTTGTACGCGGCGATGCCGCCCGTGACGCCCAGTAGAATTCGAGTCTTCGGCGTCAATGGATGCCCTTCAGTTCCTTGAAGCGCGCGATGTCGCTTTCAAATTGCTTGCTCATGATCGCTTCTTCGTTGCGCTTCGCGTGCAGGTTCTGTTCCTGCGTGCGGATGTCGTTGCCGTTATGAACCAGGTCCTCGGCAATTTGATCGGGCATGGTTTCCGCTTTCGGGTCGGTGTTGTAAGGCTTGTAGCGCATGCTGCTGACCTGCAGCTTCTTGAGTTTTCCGTTCAGCACTTCGAGAAATTGCGAGGTGACTTTGATCTGATCCGAGAGCAGTGTCAGCCGTTGGTCGCGCAGGCGTTCTATTTCCTGCACTGACGCATAAGTGCTCAGCAGGTTTCTATCGCGATTTTGACTTTGCTGCGCCTCGAGTTTCCTTTGATCGTCGGCGGCCAGTTGGTCAGGCGTCTTTTGGGCGTCCGTGCGATTGATCTCGATGCCCTGGGAATTGATCACATGCTGTTCCTGCGAGGCGTACTCCGGCGGTATGTGGTCGCCGTAATGCGTAACTCCCTGTTCGTCCACCCATTTATACATGGTGCGGCCGTTCGCGGCGCCGGCCCCGGCGGCAAGCAGCAGCGAGCCGAGCAACGTCAGAACACCGGCGATCCAAGCGAGTTTCTTCAAGCGCACCTCCTTAATGGGAGCGGCCGCCATTGTGAGGGGAGCGCCCTGGGTTTTCCAGAGCCTGTATCTCAATCTGCCAGCCCATATCGCTCCCGATAGGCCTGCATGCGCAGCAAATCCTCCTTGCGC
Source organism: Gammaproteobacteria bacterium (assembly GCA_025358295.1). GTDB lineage: Bacteria > Pseudomonadota > Gammaproteobacteria > Steroidobacterales > Steroidobacteraceae > Bog-1198. Next base: position 15,996 of record JANYJY010000061.1, on the reverse strand, counting down.
CCCTGCAGCGAGATATGGTGCATCAAATCGGCCAGGTTGACGACCGCCACCACGGGGATTGCGAATTGCTCGCTGACTTCCTGGACCGCCGACAAACGGCTATCCGGAGCGCGTTCCTGGCGATCCAAGGCAAGTAGCACCCCGGCCGGCCGGGCGCCCGCCGCCCGAATGATATCGATGGATTCGCGGATGGCGGTGCCGGCCGTAATGACGTCATCAACGATCAGAACTCCTCCCTTGAGGGGGCTGCCTACCATATTGCCGCCCTCGCCATGATCCTTGGCTTCTTTGCGATTGAAGGCAAAGGGCAGGTCCAACCCTGCCGTTTCCGCGAGCGCCGCCGCCGTTATGGTCGCTAAGGCGATGCCCTTGTAGGCCGGCCCGAACAGCATGTCGAACTTAACGTCGGAGGCCGTGATCGCCGCCGCATAGGCGCGTCCCACCGCTGCGATGGCGGAGCCGGTGTTGAACAGCCCGGCATTGAAGAAGTAAGGACTCTCGCGTCCCGACTTGAGCGTGAAGCTGCCGAATCGCAGCACGCCGAGCCGCACGCACAAGGCGATGAAGTCAGTTTGGTATGCCAAGGTCATGGGTGCTGATATTATCGCGCGCCATGCGCATCGTCATGCAGAACTGTTGGATCCAAGCTCATGCCTGAGCTTTATTCGCCGGCGGCGATGCCGAGCTATTGCGTTTGACGGAAGCGACGAAACCCACGCTGCGGCAGGCACTTGCCGATAAGCGCATGGTGGCCGTGCTATTCCTGAGCTTCGCCTCCGGGCTGCCGTTCAATCTGACCAATTTCACGTTGCAGGCGTGGCTGGCATCCGCGGGCTTGAGCATCAAGACCATCGGTATTTTTTCGCTGGTGGCGCTGCCGTACAACGTTAAGTTCCTGTGGGCACCCATCTTGGATCGATACCTGCCACCGATCTTGGGCCGGCGCCGCGGCTGGATCGTCATTTTTCAGGCGTGCCTCGCGGTCTGCATCGGCGTCATGGGCTTTTGTTCCCCAACGAAGGATCTGCACGTGCTCGGTGCCGTCACGGTGCTGCTGGCCTTCCTCTCCGCCTCGCAAGATATTGTGATCGATGCGTATCGGGTGGACACGATCCCGGCCAGCGAGCGCGGTCTGGCCGCCGCCGCGGCTGCGTTCGGTTATCGTACCGCGGCCATGCTGGCGGGTGCGGTGTTGGTTTATATGGCTGCCAACCTTGGCTGGCAAGCGGCCTTCCTGATTGTTGCCTGCCTCATGGCGGCGACCATGCTGACAACGCTGCGTGCGCCGGAACCGGAAACGCCGGGCCACGCGCCGCGCACTTTGGCCGATGCGGTCTGGCATCCCCTGCTGGCATTGGTGCAGCAAAAAGGCATGTGGGGTTTTCTGATCCTGATTCTGCTCTACAAGATAGGCGATGCACTGGCGCTCAGCCTGTACAGCACCTTCATGATCCAAGGAGTCGGATTTTCTCTGCATGAACTGAGCATCGCCGGCAAGTTGAACATGACGATCTCCACCATGGTCGGGGTGGCCTTCGGCGGCTGGATCTATCTCAGATGGGGCGTGTTTCGATCGCTCTTGGTATTCGGCATCGGCCAGGCGCTCACCAATCTGCTGTACATGTGGCTGGCGCTGGCCGGCAAGAAGGTATGGCTGCTGGCGCTCGCGACGTCCGTGGATACCATGATCGGCGGTATGGGGCAGGCCGCCTTCGTCGCTTTTCTGGTGTCGCTGTGTTCAGCCGATTTCAGTGCCACGCAATACGCTGTGTTGTCGGCGCTCGCGACTCTGCCGCGAAATGTAACCGGCTGGATCGCAGGACAACTCGTCCCCGAAATCGGTTGGGCGAATTTCTTCGTGGTGACCTGCCTGGTCGCGGTGCCGGGACTTATTCTGCTGGTGTTCTTGCGCAAGCCCTTGAACGAGCTGGGTGCGCGCGAATCGGCAAAGGCCTAGCGCCCGAATCCTCAGCGCCGCAAGGAACGATCATTGGGCGTGGACCAAAGGCCGCGCGCATTGTCTTCGAACTCACGGTCCAAGTCTTCGGCTTCCACATCGACGGCGCCCGACCAGTCTTCTGGCGCATCCGCAGCATCGATGAGTTCGTCTAGGAGTTGTTCGTTCCAGGCATCGAATTCCATTTCGGTGACGGTGCCGTCGAAGTACTGAATTTCGATGGTTTGATCTTGGTCGTCGATGGCGACCACTTCAAAGAGTTCATTGGTACCGCCTCGATACCATTGCCCGACGATTGGCCTGATAGCGTTCATCGCGGTCTCCGTCTGCTATGCTCAACTGCATTCAACTCCCAATGAGTCATTCGCGCAATATGTAAATTTTGCGCGCAGCAACATCGCCAGTGACCGAAACACTCGTCAAATTTTTTGTGGTTTTCTTCGTCGTGGTCGACCCCATATCGCTGATCCCCCTGTTCGCCGGCCTCACTCAGGGTTCAAGCGCTCGGTACAAGAAGAAAATGGCCGGTAAGGCAACCCTCATCGCGCTTGTCATCAGCGTTATGTTCGCTTTGGTGGGCGCAAAGTTCTTGGACATCATGGGAATCTCCCTGAGCGCCTTCCGCATCGCGGGTGGAACGCTGTTGTTCCTGATCGCACTCGATATGGTGTTTGCCCGCGCGTCGGGCACCCGTTCGACGCTTACCGAGCAGGAAGAGGCCAAGAAGCGAGAAGATATTTCGGTGTTCCCGCTGGCGTTTCCCTTCATGGCGGGGCCCGGCGCACTGGCCACCATCTTGCTGACGGCCGGCGAGGTTGCGGCAAAGCCCCTGCTATTCACGGGATTCCTCTGCGTGGTCGCGCTGGTGCTGATCGTTTGCTGGATTTTGATGTTGGCGACGCCGCGGCTGATGAAACTACTGGGCGTCACGGGTGCCAATGTGGTGAGTCGCCTATCCGGTGTGATTCTCGCCGCTCTCGCGGTGCAATTCATCGTTGACGGGATTCGCGGCAGCTTTCTTTGAATAGGCCAAGTCCCAGACACCGTGCCCGAGGCGTGCGCCGCGTCTTTCAAAGCGCGTCGGCGACCTGAAGTCCGGCCTCGCGACGTACGTTGCGTCCGCGCTGAGTGTCGCCAGCGACAAGTTCGCATTGCACACGGCCAGCATTTGCTCCGCATAGTCCTGCCAGTCGGTGGCGAGACGCAATACGCCCCCGGTGCGCAGTTTTGCCGCCGCCAATGCGACAAATGCCGGATCGACCAAGCGACGCTTATGGTGGCGTTTTTTGTGCCAGGGATCCGGGAAGAACACCAGAATCTCATCGAAGGCACCATCCGCCAGCTTATCCTGCAATACTTCCACGGCGTCGTGACAGATGACACGCAGATTGCGCAGGCTCGCCTGCTCGGCGTGCAGCAACAGCCGGCCCACTCCCGGTCGATGCACCTCGATGCCCACGTAGTCGATGCCCGGATAACTCTGCGCCAGGCTGCCGATCACCTCACCGATGCCGAAGCCGATCTCGAGGCAACGGGGTGCGCGGCGCCCGAACAAGGCCTCCAGATTCAGGGGTGCGTCGCCCAATTCCAGGCCGTAGGCCGGCCAGAGGTCGGTGAGTGCGCGTTCTTGTGCCGGCGTCATGCGGCCGGCGCGTAGGACGAAGCTGCGAATGCGTCGTTGAGTCTGCATGGGCACAAAGTGTGCCTGATATGATGGTTCGATGCGCGACACCTGTAACTTTGAATGGACGGCGGTCCTGCTCGAATGATCGGCAAATTGTCCGCGCTGGCGGCACTCGCCGTTTTGATGTCGGGCTGCGCCAGCCTGCCGCGGCATGTCCACAAGTCTGGCAGCACGGCTTTATCCGATCCTGAAACCACCGCGCTGGGGCGGCTGGTCGCAGCCCAGGAGAGCAACAAGAACCTGTCGGGCATTCGCCCGCTGACGTCGGGCGAAGAAGCCTTCGCCGACCTCATCGCGCTTGCCGACCATGCCGAACGCACTCTCGACATCCAGTACTACATCATTCACCCGGACGAGTCCGCACGAATCCTGCTGCTGCACGTGCGCCGGGCAGCCGACCGCGGCGTGCGGGTGCGCATCTTGGTCGATGATCTCAATACGGCGGGCCAGGATAAGCGATTCGTGCACTTAGGCGAACACGCGAATGTCGAAGTGCGGGTGTTCAATCCATTTCCCGGCGGCAGATTTGCGACTTGGACCCGCTTCGTCGCCTCCGCGACCGAGTTTCGCCGCATCAATCACCGCATGCACAACAAGCTGTTTGTCGCGGATAACGCACTGGCCATCACCGGCGGACGCAACATCGGAGACGAATACTTCACGCGCGACCCGCGCAACAATTTCATCGATTTGGACGTCGTGGCCGCCGGCTCCATCGTGCCGGAATTGTCGGCGTCGTTCGATGCATTTTGGAATAGTACCTACGCCTATCCGATCGCCTCGGTGGCCTCGCCGGTCAGCGCCGAATCATCGTCGGCGCCGCCCCAAGACGAGGGCTCACCTGCGGGTTCCGCGTGGCTCAAAAGTGAATTGGATGCGGGAAAATTGCAGCTGACCTGGGTCCCGGCCACGGTGCTCGCCGATCGTCCCGCCAAGATGGCGAGTGAGACCTCGCCCGACGAGCAGGTCACCATTGCCAACAATCTCGCCACATTGATGCGCTCTGCCAAACAGGAGCTCATCGTGATATCCCCGTATTTCGTGCCGGGCAAGGACGGTGTCGCACTGTTCTCGGATTTGGTCGGCGCAGGAGTGCACATCCGCATCCTCACGAATTCCTTGGCGTCCACCGATTCGCCTCTCGTGCACAATGGCTATGCTCACTATCGCGTGCCATTGCTGCGGTTGGGAGTCGAGCTCTCCGAGGTGCGGCCCAAGCTTGGGCAAAAGCGCGCGCGTTTCCACCCGTTTCGCGGTTCCACCGCGAGCCTGCACGCCAAGGCGCTGGTGATCGATCAGAAAACGGTGTTCATCGGCTCCATGAACATGGATGCTCGTTCGGCGCACACCAACAGCGAACTAGGGCTGGTGATGCGCAGTACCGACATCGCGCACCAAGTCAGCAGCTTGCTCGACGACATCAGCGCGGACGGCAGCTATAAATTGGAGTTGACCGACCACGACAAGATCGAGTGGTCGAGCGGCGAGGCAGGGTCGGAGAAGACGTGGTTTACGGATCCTGAAACCACGCATGCGCAACGCTTTTTCCTGAAAGTGCTCGCGCCGTTCGCTCCGGAAGAGCTGCTGTAATCAGGAAATTCGCAGCGTGCTCAGGTAGTCCTTGACCTTGGCGCGAAATCCCTCGCTGCTGGTGACGGTGGCGCCGCCGGCCAGCACCAGGATGAAGTCACCGCGCAGAGTACGATTCACTTCTTTGACGTAATTCATGTTGACGAGACAGGAGCGGCTGATGCGCAACATGGGCTGCGATCGCAGCGCCAGTTCCGCCTGTTGCAGCGTGCTGCGCGCGTGGAAATTTTCCTTCCCCACGCGGATCACCACGTAGTTGCGATCCGCCTCGATCATTTCCACCTGCGCAGCCTCGAGCACATGCAGGTGACCGTTCAATTCCGCCAACAAGCGTGGGCGTTCCTCTCCGGCGGAACGGGCGCCGCGTTCCAATTGAGCGAGCAGGCCGGCCAGCAATGCCTGCCGTTCGTCGGCTCCTGATTTTGCGTGGCGCGGCCGCACACGCTCCAGCGTTCTGCGAAAGCGCTCCTGATCGAAGGGCTTGAGTAGATAGTCGACCGCGCTGACCTCGAAGGCCTCGACGGCATAAGTGTCGTAGGCGGTGACGAACACCAGTGACGGCAGCTGCGAGGGGTCCAACGCGCGCGCCAGATCAATGCCATTCAACGGATCCATCTGGATGTCGAGGAACACCAGGTGAGGTTGCTGTTCTCGGATGGCCGCCAGCGCGGCGACGCCATCGCCAAATTCGCCCACCACATGCAAGTCGCTTTCCGCCTCGCAGTATTCGCGCAAGGCGCGCCGGCCGGCCTGCTCGTCGTCGACGATAATGACATCCATCATGCGTTGACCAGGGATCCCGAGTGATGCCTTGCTTCGCCGACAGGAGAATTGTGGATCGCCGGCAGCGTGATTTCGCTCGACCAGAGTGCCCCGGCGCCGCCGGCTTTGAGGGTGGCGCGCCCCTCGAATTGCACGGCCAGGCGTTCGCGGACATTGTAGAGCCCGATACCTTCCTCGCCGTTCGATTTGTCCGGCGCGATGGTGTTGAGCACGGTGAGGGTCAGCACGTCGTGCACCATGCGCACCGTCACGCGTACCGTGACCGGACCTTGGTGTCCTCCCAATCCATGCACGACGGCGTTTTCCACCAGCGGCTGCAAAATCAGACTGGGGACCCACACGGAGGGAATGTCGGCGGGCGAGGGCAGCGCCACGGTCAGGCGATCCGCGAATCGACGCTGCTGCAATTCCAAATACAAGCGTACGAATTGCAATTCGTCGCTGAGCTTGGAAAAGTCACGCTCGCCGGCGTTCAGCAGCCGGCGCAGCAAATCCGCCAATTGCACCACCATGGACTGCGCGCCCTTGGGATCCCATTCGATGTGACCGCGAATGGTGTGCAGCAAGTTGAAAAGAGTATGCGGCGACAATTGCATGCGCAGCGCGGCCAGGCGCGCGGCGCTCCATTCGTGTTGCAGGGCTGCGAGACGCAGCTCGGAATTTCGAAATCGCGTATATAGCGCAAGTCCGGTCACCAGCGCCAAGCCGAACCCATATGTCGGCAGAAATGAGACGAAGCTGGCGACCCACAATGATAGGGAGTAGGGATCGAGCAAGGGTTGGGCGGAGTGCTTCACCGCCATCTCGTGCCAATCCTCCATGCCCAGTGTGATCTGCGCAATCAGCATGGCTGGATACGCGATAGCAGCGAACACCGTGCCCAAAATCAATTGCAATGGCACGGCGACGAGCAGCGGGCGCCACTGAATTCGCAACGAGGCCCAAAACGACACCAACAAGATGGGCAGCAGAATGGCGTGCTGCAATAGGCGCGCGTCCCAGGAGGCGAACAATGAAAAGTTGGTCATGCGCGCCATGCCCGTTCGCATGCTGTAGGCATACAGGATATTCGACAAGGCCACGTATACCCAGAACAGGCAGGTAATGCCCAAAAACTGCCGCAGGCTCAAGCCCCCGGCGAAGCGCCGCGACGAGGAATCTGTGGTTTCCATTGCCATCATGTGACAAGCCTAACGCAACTCACGGGCGATTGCGGAGCCTACGGACCAATCGCGGGACGAAACCGTCATTTGGCGGGACGACTACGACGACCGGGCGCAGACGGCGACTGCCCCGGACGTGTCTTATAGACGCGTCAATCATCACCGTCGATAAGGAGTTTTGTCATGAAGTATTTCAGCTCGAACGGCAGCGCTGGATCGCGCGCCAAAGTAGCATTGCTGGTGCTGGGTGGCCTTGCGGGCGCGCTGGTGGTCGGCTCGGCCGGTGCCGCAGGCACTGACAGCCGCGCTCCCTCCGTGGTCGTCAAATACAGCGAGCAGAGCCTCTCGACCGACGGCGGCGTGAACGATCTGTATCGCCGCATCATGTATGCAGCGGCGAAGGTGTGCCCTGATTCTTCGATTCGCGATCTGGCCGCGCAGGCACAGATCGCTCAGTGCCGCAGTAAAGCTGCCACCCAGGCGATACGTCAAATCGACAATTCGAAGCTCGCGGCGCTTTACGCCACCCACTCGAAGAACGGTTAAGTGAAATCCACTCCTCAGCGGCCGGCCGCAGGACCCAGCGATACGGTGCGGTGCACCACCGTCATATCGCCATCCTGCGAGCCGGTCGCGTTCGGCGGCCGCGCCTGGAGTACAGCCAAGCCGTCGGGAAACGCATAGCTCTCATCGATGACATGGACGGCCATGGGTAGCGGGCCGGCGGCATCGAAACTGAACTTCAAACCGTCCGCAGGCAAAGCGACGAAGTCCAACACCGTTGCGCCGCTGCGTAGTCGGCTCGGTGTGACGGGAACCGCACCCGCTGCCGTCATCCACTCAACTTCCGTGACCTTTGCGCCGGCTGGAAAAATTACCAGCGCTTCCGAGGCCCCACGCATGGAGCGCAACTCGACCTGGAAGTGGGTGGTGGTGCCCCCCGGACGCGACACCGCGGTGGGCTGCGAGGTCAGGGACAGATCCGGGGCGGCCAGCGAAGGCTGAAACGGCTGCTGCGGCGCCTCCGCATAAAAGGCGACAGCGCCGCCGCCCGGGAGCCGTGGCCGGGGGAGCGGATCGAATTGCGCCGCCGCGGCGAGGGCGGCCGGCAGGTCCAAAGACTCGCACCTGGCCAGATATTGCGGTCGGCCCGTATCGGCATCCCACCAATATTCGAGGCTGACCCGCTGCGGCCAGTCGCGCGAGTAAGTCGGCAAGCACAGGGTGACCAGCACACCGCCCACGGCGATCGAAACGGCCGACAAGACGATGCCTCGCCGCATGCGGTTGCTTGCGATGGACAACAGCGGCAGCAGGGCCGCCATTCCTAGTGACAGTACCAGCGTCGACACGGGCCATGCCGGACTGCCGAGCCCCGTGTAGAGGAATTGCAACAGCGGCAACACGGTCGCAAATATCACGAGTGCCGGGAGGACGGCGGCAAGTTCCCGCCTCCATGGCGTCACGGCGCGGGCTGCGGCCAGAGACGCGGCGACGGGCAACGCAGCCAATCCGGCGGCGATGACGGGCAGCAGCAATACAAAGCTCGCGCCCGGGGCGAAGGCTGCGGCAGCGACCGATAGCGCGGCTCCCAACAACGCCACCGCCACCCAGAATCCCCAAAACCCGGCGCGCTGACCCAGACGGACGCTTGTCACCCCTGCAGCGAGCACGGCGATCGCCGCCGCCGCCAAGTGCATGGGCAGCGGATGCGAAATCCACGATGCGCCATCCAAGGACGGGACCTTACCGACGGCGATGGTCGCGGCGAGCAGCCCGACGCACAGCGCCACGCCGAATACCAGCATGCTGAGCGTGCCGAGGCCGCCCCATAGGATCTCGCGCACGCTAACGGCGCTCTTTTTCAACAGGATGCCGGACTCAGCCAGCAATATCGTCAACGCCAGAAGGGATGCCGGCAGGGTCGAACCAATGGGCCATGCGATCATGCCGCCTGCAAAAACGTCGAAAAAGACCGACTCCGCCATGGCTGGATTCGGGGGCGGCGCATTCGCCAGCGCCCAGAGCACCGCCAGCGCATTGTCCCCCTGATGTTGAATGGTGCTCGCGTCGGCATTCGCGACATTGTCGAGCGGGGTGTGATAGCGGCCGACATTGCCGATGAACGCAAAGTTGAAGCCTTGGTACGATTTCTTGAAGACGGTGAAATCTGTGTCGTTCGGCAGCAGCTTGTACACCAGGTAGTACAGCGAATTGGTCATCGGCCGCGCAACCGCCGATTTGTACAGTCGCATCAGCCAAGTATTGGCGCTGCCGGTTTCGAACATCAGGCTCAGGCCCGAGGTGCCGCGCGCATCCATGTTCACCGCGGACTTCACCAGTTTAGACAACGGATGCTGGTGCACGAACAGCAGCGCTCCGAGCAATCCGGCCTCCTCGCCGTCAGTGATCAAAAACGCAATGGCCTGCCGCGGCGCCGGCCGCTGCGCCAGGATGCGCGCGATTTCCAGCATGCTCGCGACGCCTGCGGCGTCGTCCGAGGCACCGGGACCCGCCGGCACGGAGTCATAGTGCGCCGTCAACAAGACCAGGTTTTGGTCGCTGGAAACGGCGCCACGAGTCGCAATGATGTTGACGGGGCTGCCGCACACCGCGTCGTCGTTGCAAACGAAACCGGTTTGTAACTCGAAGGTATATCCCAAGGCCGACAATCGGTCGACGATGGCGGCGCGCAGCCGAGCGGCGTCGGGACTGCCGATGGGGTGCGGGATGCCGTTGCCGACCAATTCCTGCAGGATCGCCTTGGCTCGATGGGCTGAGAACACATCGGGCGATGCATCCTGCCCAAGCGGCGTCGGCGGCCGGTATGCAATCAGAGTCGCGGCCAGCAGCAGTGCGATCCCGGCCACGGCGAGCATCAGTCCGCGATTGGCTTCGGCCCCCATCGATTTTGCTCCTCTCAGAATTACGATCCGACAGTGGTCGCGGCCTTGTCGCGCTGTTCAACTTCGTAGCGCTTGATGCCGTTCGAGATCTCGGCATGGGCGACGTCGACGCCGGCCCAACCGATCACCTTGACCCACTTACCGGCTTCGAGGTCCTTGTAGTGCTCGAAAAAATGCTGAATCTGGCGGAGCCGGATTTCCGGCACATCGGCAATGGTCTTCCAATGTTCGAACAAGGGGCAGATTTCGTCCACGGGAACGGCCAGGAGCTTGGCGTCGCCGCCCGCTTCGTCTTCCATACGCAGAACGCCGACGGCGCGACAGCGCACCACGACGCCCGGCAACAGGGGAAACGGCGTATGTACGAGCACGTCGACGGGATCATCGTCTTCCGCCACGGTTTGCGGCACGTAGCCGTAATTGGCCGGATAGTGCATGGCGGTCATCATGAAACGATCGACGAACAGGGCGCCGGACTGCTTGTCTACCTCATACTTCACAGGATCCGAACGCATGGGAATTTCAATAATCACATTGAATTCTTCTGGAACATGTCTTCCGGCTGTCACATCGTTAATGCTCATTTAGCGTTGATCCTAAAGGTTCCCGGCGAGTTGCGTTCGCTCATTCTATAGCCTCCGTGGCGCCGGCGTCGCCTCGATGACCGAGGCAATGCCACTCGATCGCGATCTCTGTACACTCGGTGTCCCCCGCTCAATAATTCGTTCAATGACTGGAGTCCGTCATGCGCTATCACTTGCTCGGCCAAACCGGCCTGTTCGTTTCGGAAATTTGCCTCGGTACCATGACTTACGGGGGAAACAAGGGTATTTGGGAGAATATCGGCAACCTGCAGCAAGATGCCGTGAATGAACAGATGCGGTTCGCCGTCGAGGCGGGGATCAATTTCATCGACACCGCCAATGTCTATTCCCTCGGCAAATCTGAAATTCTGCTGGGACAGTCGTTGAAGGACCTGGCATTGCCGCGCAGCCAGCTCATCATTGCCACCAAATCCACAGGCTCCATGGATGAGTCGCCGAACGGACGCGGGCAATCAAGACATCATATATTCAATGAGGTGGACGCCAGCCTGAGACGCCTGCAACTCGACTACATCGATCTATATCAGGTGCATGGGTTCGATCCGCTGACTCCGTTCGAGGAATCGCTGTCCGCTCTCAACGATTTGGTGCGCTCAGGCAAGGTGCGCTACATCGGCCTATGCAATATGGCGGCTTGGCAGGTCATGAAATCCCTGGGCGTGTCCGAGCGGAAGGGATTTGCAAAATTCATCAGTGTGCAGGCGTATTACTCGATTGCCGGGCGCGATCTGGAGCGCGAGGTTGTGCCGTTGCTCGAAGATCAAAAGCTGGGTCTGATGGTTTGGAGCCCGCTGGCCGGCGGACTTCTCAGCGGCAAATACAAAGACGCCGACGACAAGGGTCCAAGCGGCGCCCGCCGCGCGACTTTTGATTTTCCGCCGGTCGACAAGGACCGGGCGTTCAAGTGCATCGATGCGATGCGGCCTTTGGCGCAGCAACACCAGGTGTCGGTGGCGCAGATTGCGCTCGCCTGGATACTGAGCAAGCCCTTCGTCAGCAGCGTGATTATCGGCGCCAAATCCATGGATCAACTGCGCGATAACATTGCCGCAACCCGCGTACAGCTCAGCGCAGATGAAATCAAATTGCTCGATGATGTGAGTCAGTTGGCGCCGGAATATCCGGGTTGGATGCTCGCATTCCAGGGACAGGCTCGCGCCAAAGCTCCAATCAAGGAATGAACCGGTCTACGATGGTCGTACCCCAGGCGGCTAGTGCGGCAGCGCTCGAGTTGAGCTATTTGCCCTCTGAAGACATTGCGTCCCGGCCGCCGACATGGTGGCAAAACGTACTGGGCATCGTGGGGTTCGGAAAGCTGCCGGCCATTGACGCAATGCAAGTTCCGATAACCGCGAGTATGACGCCCCTCCTGGGGAAGAACGTCAATCTTTGCGAGGTCTGGCGGGTTGCCGGAAACGATCGTCCCCTGGCGAATGGTTCGGCCGGGCCGGGCCGCCTTAAGTACCGGTATTGCGATGAGTTGCTGTTCGGCTCCATCATCGTCGATGAAAGCACCCTCCAAGCCCCAGGTCCGGGGCAGGCCCGCATCGATGCAGATGCGGCGGCCTTATTAAGAGCGACCGAACTGGCGTATCAAGAAATTTTCGCGGTGCTGCGACAAACCGAGCATCGTCACCTCATTCGCATTTGGAATTATCTGCCGGAAATCAATCGCGACGCCGGCGGTGATGAGCGCTACCGTCTGTTCAACTCGGCCCGCCGCCTGGCATTCCGCAATTCCGGCCAGGCCACGACGGGCACGGTGCCCGCCGCCTGTGCATTGGGCTCGCCGGCCGGCAGTCCGATTTCCATTTATTTTCTGGCGGCGCGGCAGCGGCCGAGAATGATCGAAAATCCGCGGCAGACGAGTGCCTATCATTATCCGTCGAAGTTCGGCCGGCATCGGCCGATTTTTTCACGAGCTTGTTTGTTGAGCGAGTCCGCCGGAACCAATTTGTTCGTTTCGGGAACCGCCAGCATCGTCGGCTACGAGACCATTCACCATGGCGATGTGAGTGCCCAGACGGGAGAGACCCTCGCCAACATTGCGGCGCTGCTGGACGAAGCGAATCGCGCCGTGAGTGCCGAGCGCTATTGCCTCGATGCATTGAAATTCAAAGTGTATGTGCGTCAGCCATCCGACCTCGGCGCCATCGAGGCGGCGCTGTCGAAGGCACTGCGGCCCGCGACGCCGATTGTCTTCTTGCAGGCGGATGTCTGCCGCGAGGATTTGCTGGTTGAGATCGAAGCCACGGGCGAGTCTGGAGCCCATACCGGCAGCATGGTGTAGCCTGCGGCGGGCGGACATCGCCCGCTGGACGCGTGCCTCATGTTAATCTTGCATGAATATTTCTGGGTCTATGAAGGGGGATTTCATGCGTGCATGGGTATTGGCCGCCAGTGGCATTGCGGCATTGGCTGCGTCGGCTGTTGCAGGCGCCACGGTCCAAGCGCCAGCCAGCCCGCTCGGGGATGCGTTGGCCGTCATTCAGTCGCATCGATTCGTCGATTTGACGCATGCGTTCGCTCCCGGGATTCCGCATTGGAAGGGCGCGCCCAATGAAACCGTCAAGACCTTGTATACGGTCAAGAAGGACGGCTTTCGAATCAACGAATACTGCCACGTCGGCCAATGGGGCACGCACATCGATGCACCGGCTCATTTTCACGAGGGCCTGCATACCATCGATCAAATCGACCTCAAGGACCTGTTGATGCCGCTGGTGGTCATCGATGTGCACGAGAAGGCCGCCAAGAATCCCGACTATGTTCTGTCGGTGGAGGACATTCACGCCTGGGAGCAAAAGCACGGGCGGATACCCCATGGTGCTTTTGTTGCCATGCGAACCGATTGGTCCAAGCGCTGGCCGGACGACAAGGCTTTGGCCAATAAGGATGCCGCCGGCCTGTTTCATTACCCGGGCTGGAGCTTGCCGGTCTTGAAGCTGCTGTACGAAGAACGCGGCATCACGGCGTCCGGCCACGAGACCACGGATACGGATCCGGGCGCCGCCACCACCAAGGACGACTATTCTCTGGAGTCTTACATTTTGGGTATGAATCACTATCAAATCGAATTGCTCGCGAACCTCGATCAGGTCCCCGAGGCGGGTGGCTTGGTCTGGGTCACGTTTCCCAAGGCCGAAGATGGCGCCGGGTTTCCCGCGCGCGTAATTGCGGTGGTCCCATGAGCGCGGCAGCAACAGCCGTGTCCGCGACACAGGCGCCGATTGAATATGCGAATGCCTCACCCGAGGTCCGGGCGGTGTACGACGACATCATGGCGACCCGCAAGTCCGACTGGGTCAATAATTATTGGAAGGTGCTGGCCAATCATCCGCCGACACTGCGGCGGATGTGGGCAAACTCGAAGGAAGTCATGGGCCCGGGGGCGTTGGATCCGCTTACCAAGGAGCTGATCTACATGGCCGTCAGCGTGACCAACGCCTGCCGCTACTGTATTGCCTCGCACGGTGCCGCCGCCCGGGCCAAGGGCCTGACGCCGGAGCAGCATGCGGAGCTTGTGGCAATCATCGGGCTTGCGAACGAGACGAATCGTCATGCCGTCGCACTCGATTTACAGATCGACGATAAATTCCGCTAATTCGAGGACTTCGTTATGAATACGGTCAAGGAAATAGAAACGTTCGACGCCGCCAGCGCAAAGCATTACCGATGGAATGATTTGCCTGCGGAACCGATGAAGGGCGGCATCACGCGCCGCCTGATTACGAGCGAGCGCATGATGATCGCTCACGTGTATCTCAAGAAAGGCGATGATGTGCCTTATCACTCGCATGAGAACGAGCAAATCACCTACCTTCTCGAAGGCGCCCTGCATTTTTGGTTGGGTGAGAAGGGCGAGCGTGAATTGACGGTGCGCGCGGGGGAGGTCCTGGTGATCCCTTCCTATCTACCGCATCGCGCGCTGGCGATGGAGGACACACTCGACGTCGACGTCTTCAACCCACCGAGACAGGACTGGCTCAATGGCACCGATGCGTACCTCCGCCGCTGAAAAAGCCCACGTGACGAATTACGACATCGCGCCGGGCGTTAGCGCGGCATTGAAGAATTTCGTCCTGCCTGAAAAACTGGGATTCGGGCTAGTGGCCGCGCCGGTGATGTTCTCGGCCGAATGGGCAGACGGCGCATGGGGTCGTGGGCGTCTGATTCCGTACGGTCCCATCGAGATGCTGCCCGGTGCGCGAGCGCTGCAATACGGCGAACTGGTATTTGAAGGATTGAAGGCCTATCGAGTCGGCGCTGCCGAGCCAAACCTGTTTCGTGCGGGCGAGAATTACAAGCGCCTGGCGCGCTCGGCGCAGCGATTGTCCATGTCGCCGGTTCCGGAAGCGCTGTTCTTCGAGGCCATCGGTGCGGTGGTGGGAAGCTGCCATCGGCTCATCCCGCGCGAGTCCGGCCGATCGTTGTATTTGCGTCCTTTTTTGTGTGGCACCGAGGCTGGCTATCTGCTGCGAAACTCCACCACTTTTCGCTTCATGGTCATCGCCAATCCGGTGGAAATCTATTCCTCGGGACCGATGCGGGTGGCGATCGAGCGTGACGATGTGCGCGCCGCAGTGGGCGGGGTGGGTACGGCAAAGGCTTCCGCAAACTATGCAGCCTCGCTGCGTGCGTCGAACGCCGCAGTGGCGCGCGGGCTGACCGTGGCTCTCTGGCTGGACGCGCGTGACCAACGTTACATTCAAGAACTGTCCGGCATGAACATCTTCGCGGTCATCGATGGCGAGCTGCATACGCCTGCGCTCGATGGAGCGATCCTCCCCGGCATTACCCGCGACTCATTGATTACGCTGGCCCGCAGCCTGGGATTCAAGGTCCACGAGAGGCAAATGGATCTCAACGAATTGCTGGCACAGATTTCGAGCGGCCGGTGCAGCGAAGTATTCGCCTGCGGCACGGCAGCCATCTTGAGTCCCATCGGCTTGATGAGCGACAAGGATCAGCGCGAGTACGTGCCGGCGCGCATCGACGTGGTCGCGGCAACACTGCGCGAAGCCTTGCTCGCGATTCAAGAGCGGCGCGCACCGGATCCGTTTGGCTGGACTCGGGCGGTGTCGCCGTTGGCAATTTGATTTGAACGCGGCCACCGGCCGCGATACGAAGGTCTCTATGATATCGCACGCCGGAATGAGTTCGACAGTGATCGCCTTAGCGGGAATGGCACTTACTTAGGCCGTAGCGCCCCGAGCGCGGTGGGCTAAGCGGTTGAAAGGTATGAGGTAGGTTGACCGGGATTGGTAGGATGTTTGTTACCACACATCCACCCATCCAACCCCGAGGC
>JANYJY010000053.1 GCA_025358295.1 Gammaproteobacteria bacterium | reverse complement strand
TGAGCACTACTCGATCTGCAGCAATTTCCACGTCTGAATCTCCACCGGTCTTAAGATAACTGAGCTAATTCCGCCTCGAGATCATAGGCACCGGCCGCGGTGATCCGCACCTGGGCGAGCGCGCCCACCTTCAGGCCCTTGGCGCCGTGAATTCTCACGGTGCCGTCGATTTCGGGAGCATCGGCGCTGGAGCGCGCCACCGCAATGTCGCCGTCCACGGCGTCGATCAGGACCGGCATCCGGCGGCCGACTTTTTGGGCGAGCCGCGCGGCACTGATTTGTGCGGAAAGCTCCATGAAGCGCGCGCGGCGCTCCGCTTTGATTTCGGCCGGCACCGCCGGCTGGCGCAGCGCGTTGGCCGCCGCTCCTTCTACCGCTGAGTATTCGAAGCAGCCCACGCGGTCGAGCTGCGCTTCACGCAGCCAGTCGAGCAATTCGACGAATTCCCGCTCAGTCTCCCCGGGGAATCCCACGATGAAAGTGCTGCGAATGGCAATGTCCGGCGTCACTCGCCGCCAGGCGGCAATGCGCGCCAAGGTGTTGGTGGCTGCTGCCGGGCGCTTCATGAGTTTCAGGATTCTGGTGCTGGCGTGCTGAAACGGGATGTCGAGATAGGGAAGCACGCCACCATCGGCCATCAGCTCCACCACCTGGTCGACATGCGGATAGGGATACACGTAGTGCAGGCGAATCCACACACCGAGTTCGCTCAAGGCGGCCGCCAGGTCGTAGAAACGAGTGCGGCGCTCTACCCCGCGCCAGGGCTGTGCGGCGTATTTGAGGTCGACGCCGTAGGCGCTGGTGTCCTGGGAGATGACCAGGATCTCCTTGACCCCGGCGCGGGCGAGGTGCTCTGCCTCGCGCAGCACCTCGCCGATCGGCCGGCTTACCAATGGCCCTCGCATGGAGGGAATGATGCAGAAGCTGCAGCGATGGTTGCAGCCCTCGGAGATCTTGAGATAGGCATAGTGCCGGGGCGTGAGCCTCACGCCCTGCGCGGGAACGAGATCGAGAAAGGGTTCATGCACGGGCGGCAAATACTCGTGCACCGACGCCACGACTTCCTCGTAGCGTTGCGGGCCGGTGATTTTCAGCACCTGCGGATGTCGGTCGAGGATCTTTTGCGGTTGAGCCCCGAGGCATCCGGTCACGATCACCTTGCCGTTCTCGGCCAAGGCTTCACCGATCGCATCCAGCGATTCGTCCACTGCGGCGTCGATGAACCCGCAGGTGTTGACCACCACGAGGTCGGCCGCGGCGAAGCTGCCCGCGACTTCGTACCCCTCGGCGCGCAGGCGCGTGAGGATGCGTTCGGAGTCGACTAGTGCTTTGGGGCAGCCCAGACTGACAAAGCCCACTTTCGGGGTTTTGCGATTGACGATTTTCAAGATTTCTAAGAAGGTGGCGAGTTGACCTCGAATTATACTCCAAAAGCACTCCTTCCTGCCGGCAAGCACCGCACCGGGTCAGGAACGCGGCGGCGCGAAGCGCAACTGTCAAATCCCCACCAGTGAAATCTGCGACCTGGCGCAGAAAACGCGGCGCAGAAGCCAGCGGGGCGACTCAAGAAAGGCGCCGCCGGTCCGATACAGACTTTGGATGTGGTCACCGGTCCGCCCAAGGTGGGTGAAGTGAACACAAGCAGTAGGGCCTAAGAGGGCCGGTGGATTAACCTTCAGGAGTTCATTAAATGTCACTTACACTTGATACCAATATCAATTCGCTCAATGCGCAGCGGAACTTGACGGGTTCGCAGGCATCGTTGTCGCAGGCCTTGCAGCGTCTGTCCTCGGGCTTGCGCATCAACAGCGCCGCCGACGACGCCGCGGGTCTGGCCATCAGCAACCAGTTCACCACGCAGATCAACGGCACGAATCAGGCCGTGCGCAATGCGAACGATGCCATTTCCGAGACCCAGACCGCCGGCGGCGCGCTTTCGACGCTGACCGACAACTTGCAGAGCATCCGCACCCTCGCGGTCGAATCGGCCAACGGTTCGAACAGCGCTTCGGATCGCGCCGCCCTGGATCAACAGGTGCAGCAGCAGATCGCGGAAATCACGCGTATTGCGTCGCAGACCTCGTTCAATGGCTTGAATGTCCTCGACGGCAGCAGCGGCGTGACCACCTACCAAGTCGGCGCCAATGTGGGCAATACGATTTCCGTCAATTTGGCGCAGGGCGTGCGCGCGGATCAAATTGGACAGGTTGCCACGGCGACCAGCGGTGTGGTCACCGCGAATGCGCTGACCGGCAGCAATCTCACCATTCAAGTGGGCACGGGAACCGCGGCCTCCATCGGCGCCAGCGTGGCCGGCTCGGCCAACGCTGCGAACGCACTGGCCGGTGAATCGGCGAGTTCGGCGTATGCGAAGTCTGCGGCCATCAATGCGGCGGGCGTCGCCGGCTTGACGGCCAGCGCTTCAACCACGGTTACCGCGGCTGCTGGATTCTCGACCATCACTGGCGGTTCCGCCGGAACCACTTATGGTTTGACCATCAACGGCGTGGCCATCTATGCGGCCGGCACTGCCGTGGCAACCGGTCAGCAGTTGACCGGTTCGGGTGTCGCCACCCAGATCAATCTGTACTCATCGCAGACCGGCGTGTCGGCCAGTCTGTCGGGGACCGGTGCTTTGGTGCTGACGGCGGCCGACGGCCGTGATATCACCCAGACCGAGACCGTGACGGCCGGAACCGGCGGAACAGGTACCGGCGCGGGCATCGGCGCCTCAGGCACGCAAACCGTGGGCAAGGGCACCCTTGCTCTATCCGCCTCGAGCAACATCGTGATCGGCGGCGCGGGCTCGGCTGATCTCGGCTTCGGGGCCGGCGGCCAGACCATCGCACTGGGCAATGCCACATTGGCCAATTCCAACGTGTTGACGGTCGCCGGTGCCAACTCCGCGATCGCTGCGGTCGACTCTGCGCTGGCGACGGTCAGTAACTTCCAGAGCCAGTTGGGCGCCATCCAAAACCGCTTCACGTCGACGGTCAGCAACTTGCAGGCGACTGCACAGAACCTGACCTCTTCGCGCAGCAGCATTCGGGATGCGGACTTTGCCGCCGAAACCGCCAAGCTGACCCAGTCAAACGTGCTGCAACAGGCCGGCATTTCGGTGTTGGCACAGGCCAACCAGGAGCCGCAATTGATTCTGAAGCTCCTGCCGTAAGGGTCGATGAGATTCGAGTAGTTGATTGCTGCTGCCCGGGCGTATAGGCGCACGGGCAGCAGTCGACGGTCGTACGGAGCGACAAATCACGAACGCGGCGGCAATAAATTGCCGGATAGCGGCAAACCGACGCCCAAGGCCACGGATCAGGCGGCTGCGCAACTCATCCAGCAGATCAATCCAGCTACCGGCGAAGTGGTCGGAGAGTTCCTGGCGTCCGAGTTACCCGCGCTGGCCCGCAGCGTTGGAGTTTCAGGCGCGCTGGTGGACAGCCGAGCATAAGCGCACGGCGCGGGGGCGGGGTCGCGCCTGGTACGTCTCTTGCTTAAGTCCTGATCTCAAGTGCCGATAAATCGGCTAACGAAACAGGCGAAGGATCTCATGAGCTCCACCATAGCATCGA
>JANYJY010000031.1 GCA_025358295.1 Gammaproteobacteria bacterium | reverse complement strand
CCGATGGGATCATCAAAACCGTGGTGCTGTTGTTCTCCGCGCCCACCTCCGAAATCATCTGCATCCGCCGCAGCTCCAGAGCCGCGGGGTTGGCGGTGATTTGCGCGGCCGCGGCCGACAGTTTCACCGACGCCTCGAGTTCGGCCTCCGCCTTGATGATGCGCGCCCGCTTTTCGCGGATCGCCTCCGCCTGCATGGCCATCACCTGCTGCATGGCCTGGGGCAGTTCGACATCCTTCATTTCGAAACGCTGCACCTCGAGGCCCCACGCGCTGGTGGAGCCCGAAATAGTCTCCCCCAACAGGGTATTGATCTTGTTTCTTTCCTGCAGGATCTCGTCCAAATCATGCTGACCGATGATATTGCGCAGCCCTGTGAGGGCCAGCTGGTAAACGGCTGCGGGCGCGTCCGCTACGTCGATAACCGATTTGGCCGCATCGACAATGCGGTACCACAGCACCGCATTGACCTTGATGGTTACGCTATCCCGGGTGATGGTTTCCTGCTGCTCGGCCGACACGGTGCGGGTGCGGATATCGACCCGAACGGAGCGCTCGATGTTCAAGGGGATGATCCAATACAGCCCGGGGCCGCGAAGGCCCTTGTAGCGTCCCAGTCTGAACACCACACCGCGCTCATATTCCTGCGCCACTCGAAAACCCGTGAGCAGCACCACGAGCAAGCCGATGATCACCAGATCCAGGATCGGAGCCATGGCCGAAGTTTAGCGCATTCCGGACGTTACTCGATGTTTTCGGCCTGCCGGCTGCCCGCGGGCCTCACTTCAATGACAATTCCAGGCGAACCTGGCCGTCCTTGTTCTGTGCCTTGTCGTTGGCGACCAAGAACACACGCGCGGGATCCACCTGCGTATCCGTCAACAGCACTTGTTGAATGGCCGTGGCACGCTGCTGCCCGAGCGCGCCCAGGTCCGCATCGCTCACGCTGATGTGCGCGTGCACCGCTTGCGTCAGGAAATCAATCTTCGCAGCCGCTAGCTCGGGCTTGGTCTTGATGCGGGTCACGTCTTGCGGATATGTCGGGGCACCGCCCAGATCTTTGCTGTAGAGCTGCGTCAATATTTCAAGCTTCGCGGCCGGATCGAGCTGCTCGAATCCCGGTGCGGCGGCGGCCGAGTTCTTGCGACGCGTGCCGCCCGACTGTGCTTCCTGGATCTGTTTCAAGAATTGAACCTCGACCAGCGCCGGGCGGTCCAGCTCGTTGATCCAGGCAATCGGAATTTCAATTTTGATTTGCGGGCGTTCGTTCATTACCTTGATCAAGGACTTGCCCTTCTCCACGGCGGCGGGATCCAAGTCCGCAACGCCCGGATGGAAATCGACGAACTGCAGGTCCGCCCCCCCGCCGAACAAGGCGCCGAGCAGGGCGAAGGGCGCAGTGACCGCCTTCTCCAGAATATTGAGGAACACCTTCCAAATGATGGGTCCCAGCCGAAACTTCGGATCGTCCAGCGTGCCGCTCACGGGCACATCCAGATCGATCACGCCATGGCGGTCCTTGAGCAAGGCGACGGCCAATTTGATCGGCAGACTCACCGCATCCTTGCTTGCAGTCTTATCGCCGAACTCGAGCTGGTCGATGTTGACGTGGTGATGCGCGTCGAGCTTGCGGCCCTCGACTTTGTAATGCAGATCGGTGGTGAGCTTGCCCTTGGAGATGTTGTATCCCGCAAATTTTCCTGAATACGGATTGAAGGTACTGAGCTCCATGTTGTGGAAACTCAAGTTCAGATCCGTGTACAAGGTCGCACTCAGGACATTGACTTCACCGGTAATGGCGGCGGGCGAGAACTTGTCGACCGCGCCATGAATATCCACCTTGGCTCTCGACTCCGGCTTCGACGACAGTCCGAGCACGGTTCCTTCGATGCTCTGAATGCCGGCGGCGAAGTTCGGCTTAACCGACAGATCGGCAAAATCGGCTTCGCTCGCAAGCAATTCAATTTTCTTGATGGACATCGGCATCAGCGGCGGTGATGGCGCCGCCGCGGGCGCAGCGCCGGGTGCGGATTTCTTCGATGCCCCCTTCATTGCCACGGGTCTCGGCGGCGGCAAGTCGGCAGTGGCTGCCTGCGGTGAATCCGTGGATCCCGCGGCGGCGGGCTTGACCACCGTTGCGCCGGGCCCGGCCAACACGCGAGTCACGTTCAAACTGGAATCCGGCTCAATGATGACGCGGGCGTAGAGCTTACGCGCCGTGACTTGGTTGATGGCGAGCCGGTCGGGATCGTGTTGGAAATTGATTCCCGAGACATCCACGCGGTCCCAATTGATGAAGTTCTCGTGCAAGGCGTTATCGACCGTGTGCAGCCCGGCAACGCTGAGGTTCCCTGCAAATTGCAACGCCGGCTTTTTTGCGCCGTATTGCACTTTGGCATCGCCGTTCAAACGCCCGCTGAGCAGCGTCATTGACGTTCGCTGCGCGATATAGGGCTGAACGACACTGAGATCGACGGCGTCCAGTTTGAGCGCGAGATTGGCGGACAGCGGCTGCGGCGTGACATCGCCGTCGGCAGTCACGGTACCCGCGCCGTTGATATGCGTGGCCAATTTCACGGTTACCGGCTTGGCGAGATCCAAACTCGCGCCGCCCACCGACACCGACAACGGCGCCAGCAACACCTTGACCGCCGGTGAGACGCTGCGGTCTTCAGCCGCGATGCTCGCCTCACGCAAGTCGAACTGGCGCAAATCGAATGTCCACGGCGCCGCCGGCAAAATCGGTGCAGCCCCTGTCTTAGGTGCTGCGGCGCTGCTCGCAGCGGTGGTCGCGGGTGCTGCGGCCGCCTTGGCTACGGCCGGGGTTTGCGCGAGCTTGAGCAAATTCAATGAACCGCCCGGCCCCAGCCACGCCATCACCTTCAATCCCGTGAGCGTCAGCGACTCGGTATGCGCCGCGCGCTTCGCAAGATCCACCGTGGTATTGCTCACCAGCAGCGACGGCAGCGTGATCCAATCCGTGTCCGCGTCCTTGGGCCTGACGGCAAGATCGGTGACCGCGATCTTCGACACAGCGGCCTGCAATTCCACGGCATCCCGCAACGCGAATTTGTAAGTGGCGTTGACGTCTATGGTGCCGGAGTTGACGACAAAGTTGAGTTGGTCCTCCAAATAATCCCAAATCGTGCTCGCGCGCAGACCGCTGATCTGAAACTCCCCGTCGGACGTCATCGGCTGCACCGAGACATGACCATGCCATTCCACCCGCTCACCGAGCTTCGAGGCACCGGTGAACGTGAAGCGTCCGCCGTCGATTCCCGTGGTGAAGTTCACCAATTCGAAATTGATCGGTTCGACCCGCGCCGCGAAATGGGTCGGCCGGCTCCGATCCTCGTAGCTCACCCCGCCCTTGCTGACCTTGAACTCACCGATCCTGATCGCAGGCAGCGGTTCGTTGTTCGGTTTCGGTTCCATGAGCGGCGCAGGCGGCGTCTTCGGCTTCATCTGCATCAGATTGACGCTGCCGTCGCGCGCCACCACGCTATTGATGACCGGTGCGTCGATGTCGATGGTGTCGAATACGTAAGCGCGGTGCCAGATCGAGGATATGGAGAAATCGACGAACAATCGGCCGAATCCCAGTAATTTCTCCCCGCTCGGCGCAGCCAGCGAGAAATCCTTGATCTCGAGCTGCAGTGAGAAGGGATTGATGTGGATTTCGCCCACGCTGGGAGTGACGCCCAGGGTCTTGGGAATGTCCTCCAGCAGTGCGGAGCGCAATAGCCGCGGCGCCAGGACGAAACCAGCCAGAGCGTACAGTGCCACAAGCAGCACGGCCGCACTTGCGATGATTCGGAAGGCTTTTGTTTTGATCAATTGCAGCACTGGACATTCAGCCATTACGCCGCTATCCGACTTCAGCGCCTAGTCTAGCAAAAAAAAACTAGCGCTTATTTCGCTGAATGAGCCGCTTTCGCTTGCGCGCCTGGCGGGGAGTGATGGGATTTCGCTTGCCGGCGTAAGGATTCTCATCGCCCTTGAACGCGACCCGCACAGGCGTGCCCATCAGATCGAAGGCCTTACGGAAGACATTGACTAGGTAGCGCCGATAGGCCTCCGGCACATGATCGGTTTGATTGCCATGGATGACAATAACGGGTGGGTTACGCCCGCCTTGATGGGCATACCGCAACTTGATGCGGCGGCCGCTAATCACCGGGGGTTGATGACTCTCGACCGCGGCCTCGAGGATGCGCGTCAATTCAGGCGTGGCCATATCGCGAGTCGCGGCGGCATACACTTTCCGCACCGCCGCGAACAGCTCACCGACGCCGCTGCCATGCCGCGCCGAAATAAAATGCAGCGGCGCGAAGTCGGCGAACTGCAGCCGCTGTTGGACTTGCTGGCGGATCAGGTCGCGCTGTTCCGTCGGGATGTTGTCCCATTTATTGACGGCGAGGATCACGGCCCGACCCTGTTCGATGATGGTCCCCAACAAGCTCGCGTCCTGCTCGGCCACGTTCTCCTGCGCATCCATCACCAGCACCACGACATGGGCGGTCTCGATCGCCTGGAGGGTCTTCACGACGCTGAATTTCTCGACGACCTCCTCGACGCGCGAGCGGCGCCGCAGGCCGGCGGTATCGATCAGGGTGTAGCGCTCGCCGTCGCGCTCGAAGGGCACCAGAACGGCATCGCGCGTGGTGCCCGGCTGATCGAAGGCGACCATGCGATTCTCGCCGAGCAGGCGGTTGATCAAAGTGCTTTTGCCGACGTTCGGGCGGCCGATGACCGCCACCTTGATGCCGGTGATTTCGGGACCATCCTGGGGATCCGGCGTCAAGCCGCAAAGCGCGGCTTCGAGCAAGGATATGACCCCTTGGTCATGCGCCGACGCAATCGGGTGCGGCTCGCCCAATCCGAGCTGGTGAAAATCGGCCACGGCGATGTCGTGATCGAAGCCTTCGGTTTTGTTGACCGCGAGGTACAGCGGTTTGCCGCTGCGCCTGGCGAGTTGCGCCACGAATTGATCCTGCGGTGTGACGCCCGCGCGGCCATCCACCAGCACGATGAGCCGGTCAGCCTCCGCTATGGCGCGCTCGGTTTGCGCGACCATGAGGCTCTCGATGTCGCCGGCGTCTTCGACCAGACCGCCGGTGTCCACCACGATACAAGGAACTTCGGTGCGGCGGGCAAAGCCATACTGCCGATCGCGCGTCAGTCCCGGCAGATCGGCAACCAATGCGTCGCGGGTGCCGGTCATGGCATTGAACAAGGTCGATTTGCCTACGTTCGGCCGACCTATCAAGGCGACTACCGGCAGCACGTGGGCTACGGCGTCGGCGGCGCAATCGGAGCCGCGGGTGCCTCGGGAGCGGGCAGCGCGGGCTCGACAACCGCAGCGGGCGCCGGCGGCGCAGAGGCAGGCATCGGCTCGACAGGTGCCGCAACAGCCTGAGCGGAGGTTGCCGTGGGTTTGGCGCGGTATGCCGCCAGCTTGCCGCCATCGGTCATGACCACGATGGTATCGTCGACGCCGACCGGGGTACTGGCAACGCGTTCCTTGGCAACGTGCTCCCGGGCAACCAGTTCCCCAGTAACCTTGTCCAACCAATGCACATATCCCTGGTAATCGGCGACCGCAACCGCGGTGCTCGTCAGCACCGGCGCGCTCAAGCGCCGCAATTTCAATTTCTGATTGCGCCACAACTCGGAACCATCGCGCTGACGCAGCGCCACCACGATACCGTCGGACTGCGTCACATAGATATTGTCCGCATCCACGGCCAAGCCTCGATAGCTCGACATGTCGTGCGCCCACCAGATCTGCCCGGACTCGATGGCCAGCATCGCCGTGCGTCCTTGAAATCCGGTCGCGAACACATTGTCGCCGACGGTGCGAACGGTGGAGTCGATATCGACCAAGCGGTCAAGTTCGGTGCGGCCGTGCGGCGATGCAAGTGCCGTATCCCAGACCGTATCGCCGGTGTTCAGGGATACCGCCATGATCTTGCCGTTGTCGAAGCCGCTGATCGCCACTTCCTTGGCAATGATCGGCGTTGCCGTGCCGCGCAAGCTCAAACGCGGGACCTGCTGTTCGACCGACCATAATTCCTTGCCGTTGTGCGCATCCAGGCCATGCAGCCGGCCATCGACCGAGCGCAGGACCACGACTTTTTCATTGAGCGCCGGAGCCGACAAGAGCTCGGAATTCAGGCGGGAGCGCCACAGCTCGCGCCCGGTCGCTCCGTCCAATGCCACGACGGCGCCCTTGCTCGACCCTACCACGACCATTCCCGCGCCTGCGCCGGGCCCGGCCGATATGGGCATTTTGAGGTTCTTGAGCCAGATATGGCGGCCGGTATCCAAGGATAACGCGAGCACTTCGCCCTTGTGCGAGGCCGCGAACACCACGCCGTTATCGAGAGCGGGTCCCAATCCCAAGCGCAGCTTTATTTGTTTCTTGCCGCCCCCGACGCCCTCGCCCCAGAGCTTCTTCACCGCCAATTTCGCCGGGAATTCGACCAACTTCGCCGGCACCTCGACGTCCTTATCTTTGCTGCAGCCGGCCGCGATCAACAGTGCCGCGAGGCCCAAAGGAAGCAATAAGCGCATCAGGGTTTAGCCTTGTTAAATGTGTCCGCGGGAATAACTTTGGCGAGCGGCGTCACGACTCCGCCGAGATCCTGGATCTTCAATTCCAACAGCGCGGAATTGATGCCGCGGGGATCGGCGGCGCCCAGGGCGGTCTGGTACTCGGTGATGGCGGCGGGAATGTCCTTCTTCGCCACATACGTATCGCCGCGCACCTCGTGATAAGGCGAGGCAAACGCCGCGGACATCGGGTCCGCCAGGGTCTTGAGCGCTTCGTCGTACTTGCCCATGTCGGTCAGCACCCGGGCCAGCCGCAGACGTGCAATCTGCCGCAGCTCTGTGTCCTTCGAGTCGGTCATGACCTGCGTCAGCTTCACGACGGCGTCGCCAGGGTGGCCTTCATCGATGTCGAGTCGCGCCACGGTCATCTGCGCCTGATCGGCGTACGGCGTGTTCCCATATTCCTTGATGAGTCCGTTGGCAATTTGCCGGGATTTTGCATGATCATTGGTCTGCATCGCCAGCGTCATGGCGCTGAACTCCGCCGACGCCTTGAGCGCGCGCTCAGTGGTGTAGCTCTGGAAATACCGGATACCGAAGAACACCGCAGCCCCCAACAATACGCCGCCGATCAACCACGGGGCGTACTCCACCGCCAGATGCTTGACGGCTTCCAATTGTTCGTCATCGGTCAAATATTCTTCTGCCATGGCTTCTCCGCTACCCGCTCTTAAGACCCAACAAAACCCCTAAGCGTTCATTGATTTGCGCGATGGGGCACTCTTCCTGTGCCAGTTCCCGGCGCAAAGCCTTCACGGCGACCATGCCCCGGGCTACTTCTTCGTCCCCCAAAACGAGCGCAAAATCAGCGCCGCTCTTGTCCGCGCGCTTGAATTGCGTTTTGAAACTCCCGCCGCCGAGATTGACCTGCAACGCAAGGTTCGGCCAAGCGTCGCGCAATTGCTCCGCCAGTTTGAAACCTGCGATCTCGGTACGTTCCCCAACCAGCACTAAATAAACTTGCGGCCGGCCGCGCTCGACGCCCAAGCCCTGCTTTTCGAGGAGCATGACAATACGCTCCTGCCCCATCGCCCAGCCGATTCCGGGCGTGCTGACGCCGCCCAGTTGGGCCACCAGCCCGTCATATCGTCCCCCGGCGCAGATCGTGCTCTGCGACCCGAGCGCATCGGTCGTCCACTCGAAAACAGTCCGTGTGTAATAGTCGAGTCCGCGCACCAGGTGCGGCTCGACATGATACTCGATGCCTGCACTGCGCAGGTGCGCGCAAAGCGCCTCGAAATGTGCCCGCGACCCGGCATCCAGGGAATCGAGCAGCAGCGGCGCCCCAGCGACGATGCGCTGCATGTCCGGATTCTTGCTGTCGAGTATCCGCAGCGGATTGCCCTTCAACCGCCGTTTGCTATCCTCATCGAGCGCGGCTTCGTGCGCGCCGAAATACGCACCCAGCTGTTCGCGATAAGTCGCGCGCGACTCAGGAGTTCCCAGAGAATTCACCAAAAGTTTCGTTCCGGTCAACCCGAGACGCCGCAGCAGTCGCGCCGACAGCAATATGATCTCCGCATCGATATCCGGGCCCTCAAACCCGAACGCCTCCGCGTCGATTTGATGAAATTGGCGGTAGCGCCCGGCCTGCGGACGCTCGCGCCGGAACATTGGACCCATGCACCAAACCCGCAACCGCCCCTCGCGCAACATGCCGTTCGAAATGACGGCGCGAACGATGCCCGCGGTGGCCTCTGGGCGCAGGGTGATGTGGTCCTCGCCCTGATCGACGAAGCTGAACATCTCCTTCTCGACGATATCGGTGAAGTCGCCGATCGAGCGCTTGAATAATTGCGTCTGCTCGATCACGGGAACGCGAAACTCCTCGTAGCCGTAGCCCGCGAAGACCTCTCGGGTGATCCGCTCCAGGTGCTGCCAGGCTGCGATTTGCGCGGGTAACACATCGTGCACGCCGCGCAAGGGCTCGATAAACTTGCTCAAAGCCCTCTCCGATCAGCCGCTGGGACGCGTATTGCGCGTTGGCACGGGCGGCGGCAAATGCGAATCGCGCCGCAACACGCCGTCGGCGCCGGCCTCGAAGCGCGCCACATCGCCGGCCACGAATTGCGGCCCGATCGCCACCGCGTGATTATTGATCTCGAGCTGCACGCCGCTGGCAAAGCCCAGGTACACGCGCATGGGCGCGATGCCGGCAATCGTTTTCACGCTGTTGGCGCGGCCGTTGCCCGCGTATGCGCGCCGGCCCGCCGCATCATGCACATCCACCCAGGAATCAGCCGAAAAGCTCAATCGAAGCCGTGCATGGCCGGTGCCGGCAGCCGCGTCGGCCTCCGCCGCAGCCGTTTGCGCAGCGGATGGCGTCACCGTCGTACTCGGTGGCGTAGCTGCCGCCATCGGCGGCGCCGAAGGGGTGCCGACGACGGCGCCCACAGTCGTGTCCGCCGCCGTAGCGTCCGCCGCATCGGTGGCGCCCTGTGTCGATGCCGCGCTTGGATTCTCCGCCACGGAGGCGTTGTTCTGCGACGTCGCCTCGCGTTGGTGCCAGGGCTTCCACCAGATGACGCCGGTGATCAGCAACAACGCCGCGACAGCACCTACGATTTGCGCCCAGGGCAAATTACCCACAGGTCGGTCATCGGCGCGCAGCCTGACTGTGGCCGGCTGCGCCGAGGGCGTTGACTTCGAACCCTGTGCGCGGGTTTCGTACCCCGCCATGATTTCGCCCGCAGGCAATCCCAGCAGCTCGGCATAGCGCTTCAAGTGACCCTTGGCATACACCGACGGTCCAATGCGCTGGTAGTCCTCCGCCTCGAGCGCATCGATGACCCAGCCGTCGAGATGCAGCTCATCGGCTGCCTTTTGCGGACTCATCCCCCGCCGCTCGCGCTCCGCCTTGAGGCGAGGCCCCGTGCTTGCAATGACATCGGTCATCGATCGACGCCGGACCGCATCATCAATGCCTGGGAGGAATTGGGAAATTCGGTCTGCACCCGCCGCGCATAGGCCGCCGCCGCGGTGCTGTCACCCAGCTTGCGTTCCGCGCGAAAACCCAGCCATAGCACTTCGGGAGTAGGTGGATTCACGAGCAAATATTTCACCACGATATCCCGGGCCGGCGCTGCATCGCCACGGTCGAACTCGATATTCCCCAATTGCAGCATGGCCTCGGGCAAGTTCGGACGAATCGCGATCGCCTCCTTAAAATGCTTTTCGGCATCGACCAAATCGCCGACGCTGCGCGAGCAGACGCCGGCATTGACCAACGCCACTTCCGGTGTTTGATACAAGGGGCTGCGTGCCACTTCGAGGAACAGCTTCTCGCCGGCGACCTGCTTGCCGGTGCGGCACAGGAATCCCGCGTAATTGTTCTGAATGTTCGGGTCGTCCTTGGCCAATCGATAACCGGTGGAATAGGCGCGTTCCGCCTTCGTCATGTCGTTCAGACGCTCGTAGATCATGCCCGCCGTCATTTGCACGTCCGCTGAGCCCGGATCCTGGCTGAGTGCGCTTTCCATGAAGTCGCGTGCAGGGGCCATTTTGCCGAGCTTCATGTATTCGATGGCGAGCTGCATGTTGGTGCTCGCCTGAACCGCGGGCGATGCCTTCTTGAAGCCGGAATTGTGCGAGCAGGCAGCGAGGCTGAGCCCGAGAATCCAGCCGAGCAGCTTCACCGAATTGAATTTCATTGAATTTCCGCCGGGGTGCGTGGCGCAGGGGTTAATTTCGTACCAAGCCGCACCAGCGTGCGATCGGTGACCCGGCCCGCCAATTGGCCGCAGGCCGCATCGATGTCGTCGCCGCGCGTCCTGCGAATCGTGGCGATGACGCCATTGTCGTTCAAGATATCGCGAAATTTCAAAATAGCCGCAGCCGGCGATCGCCGGTAGCGCGTGCCCGGAAACACATTGAAGGGAATCAAATTGAGCTTGGCCGGCTTTCCTTGCAGCAACCGGGCCAGCTGGCGCGCGTGCTCGGGCTTGTCATTGATGCCGTCCAGCATGACGTATTCGAACGTCACGCTGCGCCCGTTCTGCTTGTCGATGTAGTGCCAGCAAGCCGTCAACAATTCATCGATCGGGTGCTTGCGATTGATGGGCACGAGATCGTTGCGCAATTCGTCGTTAGGCGCGTGCAGCGACACCGCGAGCGCTACATTGCATTCTTCCGCCAGTTTATATATCTGCGGCACCAATCCGGAGGTACTCAAGGTCACCCGGCGCCGCGACAGGTCGTAGCCCAGATCATCGAGAAAAATCCGCATGGCAGGCAACACATTGCGGTAATTCGCCAGCGGTTCGCCCATGCCCATGAAGACGATGTTGGTGATATTCGCGCGGGCATCGCCGGCATGGCCGTCGCCGTGGCCGGGTCGCGACTCCTTAAGTTCGCGATGCGCCAGCCAGACCTGACCGACGATTTCCGCAACGCTGAGATTGCGATTGAATCCCTGTTGCGCCGTCGAGCAAAAGGAACAGTCCATCGCGCAACCCACCTGGCTCGATATGCACAGGGTGCCGCGATCCGGTTCGGGTATGTAGACCGTTTCGATGCCCTGCACTTCATCCATGCGCAGCATCCATTTGCGCGTGCCGTCACTAGATACCTGTTCCGTGACGATTTCCGGCACCGAGATCCGCGCGACCTCACCGAGCTGCGCGCGAAAATCTTGCGCAAGGTCGGTCATCAGCGAGAAATCCGCCGCGCCGCGCCGGTAAATCCACTTCATGAGTTGGCGGGCGCGAAACGGCTTGGCGGCGAGACGCTCGGCCACGAACGCCTCGAGTTCAGCGCGCGGAAGCCCAAGCAGATTCAGGCGTTCGCCGGCCAACTTCTTTCTCCTTTGTACCCGGCCGCTACGCTAGCGCGTACGCGGGCAGAGCTCAATTTCGCGGAAGAAGTAGCCGATTTCCCGGGCCGCGGTATCCGGCGCATCGGAACCATGGACGATGTTCTCATCGATGCTGGTGGCAAGATCGGCGCGAATCGTGCCCTTATCCGCCTTCTTCGGATCCGTGGCGCCCATGACTTCGCGATTCTTTGCGATCGCACCTTCGCCTTCGAGGACTTGCACCAGCACGGGTCCCGACGTCATGAAGCGCACCAGGTCCTTGAAGAAAGGCCGTTCGCGGTGCACGGCATAAAAGCCTTCGGCTTGGGCCTGCGACAGATGCATCATGCGCGCAGCCACCACCCGCAAACCCGCCTGTTCGAAACGGCGATAGACGTCGCCGATCAGATTACGGCCGACGCCGTCCGGCTTGATGATGGATAGGGTACGCTCGATGGGCATGATGACCTCGGGTGAGAATTGGGGACCGCGAAGTGTACTGGAGCAGGCGCGGCCAAGCAATCAGGATGACACCCGAAGTGCCTGTATTTCTTAGAAAAACCCCCGACTGAAGGGGTGACTGCGGAGCGGCGCTAACGAGCCTCTAGCCGGCGTACGTCAGACGTTGAAACTCTCGCCGCAACCGCACTCGCCCTTGGCCTTGGGATTTTGGAACTTGAAAGCCTCGTTCAATCCCTGCTTGACGAAATCGACCAGAGTTCCGTCGATCAGCGGCAGACTCAAGGGATCGACCACTACTTTCACGCCTCGCGCCTCGAAAACGGCGTCGTCCGGGAGAATTTCGTCAGCATAATTCACGACATACGCGAATCCTGAACAACCAGTCTTCTTGATGCCGACACGCAAGCCCAAGCCGGCTCCGCGCTGCGCCAAATGGGATCGAACCCTATCCGCCGCGGACTCCGTCAACAATATCGCCATACTGCGCCGCCCTCAAACTACGACCATCCCCAGCCCTTGCTCTATACATAACACGCCCATGGTCCATTCGCACGGAACCAGCGCGCGATTTTTCACCCACCACCGTGGGGATCGGTCAATGGGCGGTCTGCGCTGCGGCGCACCGTAGAGCGGCAATCCAGGCGTCCTCGATGATCAGGAGGCGCCCCCGCTTCTCGACCGGCACCGCAAATCGCCGGCTCAGGTCCAGAACGCTCTCGGGCAGCGCCGCACGCGACGCGGCACGCAACGCGGCACGCAACGCGGTACCGACCCCTTGCTCGGCCACCCAGGCCGATACGGCAATGGTATGCGGGCATCCAAAGCACAGAAACCGCGCACTGCGGATGATCCCAGCATCGATTCGTAGATCGAATTGCACCCAGGTCCCCTGCGCGCGATGGCCTGACGCGCCCCGATGGACATCCGTACCCTCGAGCACCCCTGCGGTCGGAGCCGCATCGAAGTAGCGCTGTGTCAGCGCGTTATAGTTCATCGACCGCCTACCCGACGCAACCGAGTCACAGCTCCGCCGACGACTGCCACGGCAGTCTCGATATCCGTCTCGCTGCTGAACCGGCCCAAGCCGAACCTCAGACTGCTTTCGCTCAATTGATCGTCGCGTCCCAGGGCGCGCAGCACATAAGAGGGTTCCTGCAAGGCCGACGTGCAGGCCGAGCCGGTCGACACCGCGAGCTGCCCCCGTATTGCGGCAAGCAGACTCTCGCCCTCAACATCGGCGAAGGAGACATTCAGCACATGCGGCACCGAGTGCCGGGGATCGCCGTTGCGGAAGACACCGCCGAGACCAGCCAATCCCTGCCATAACTGCTCGCGCAATCCTGCAATGCGCTGGGACTCCTCCGGCGCCGCCGGCGCCGCCATCTCGAACGCCAGGCCCATGCCGACGACCTGATGGGTGGCCACGGTGCCCGCTCGCATGCCGCGCTCCTGTCCGCCGCCGAATTGCAGAGCCCTGAGATGCACCTTCTCGGCGCGGCCGCGCCCCGACAGCAACAGCGCGCCGACACCTTTGGGGCCGTACACCTTGTGCGCTGATAGCGACATCAGATCGACGCCGAATTCCGCGAATGCAACGGCGCATTTGCCGACGCTCTGTGCCGCATCGACGTGCAGCCACGCGCCGTGCGCCGCGCAAATGGCGCCCAGCGCAGCAATGTCTTGAATGACGCCGATCTCGTTGTTCACGTGCATGATGGACACCAGCACCGTATCCGGTTGCAGTGCCGCGGCAATTTGTTCGGGACGCAGGATGCCGCCGGCGTCGGGCACCAGATACGTCACGCGCCAGCCGCGTCGCTCCAGTTCGCGGCAAGGATCCAGCACCGCCTTGT
Source organism: Gammaproteobacteria bacterium (assembly GCA_025358295.1). Classification (GTDB taxonomy): domain Bacteria; phylum Pseudomonadota; class Gammaproteobacteria; order Steroidobacterales; family Steroidobacteraceae; genus Bog-1198. The sequence goes on along the minus strand of JANYJY010000031.1, from coordinate 111,410 downwards.
GCTCTGTGCGCGCCGTGACAATATGCCGTCCCTGCTCGCGGTAGTACTCCGCCACGCCGAAAATCGCCAGGTTGTTGGCTTCGGTGGCACCCGATGTCCACACCACGTCCTGCGGCTCCGCGCCCACGGCCGCCGCCACTTGAGCGCGCGCCTTTGCCACCCGCGCGGCGGCAGCTTCGCCGTACTCGTGGCTCGCCGAGGCTGGATTGCCGAAATCCCCTTCCGCCGTGAGGCATTGCGCCATCGCGGCCGCCACCCGCGGATCGACGGGAGTGGTCGCCGCATAGTCCAGATACACCGGCCTGCTCATTCGCCTGAGCCGCCGCCCTCGCGGGAGCGCCGCGAGGATTGTCCCCGACGGCCCTGCACCGCACTAAGGAAGCCACGCAAGATGTTGAGCTCATTGCGATCCAGTTGCGCGCGATTGAACAGGCGCCGCAGGCGCTCCATCAGATGCCCGGTTCGGTCATCGAAGTCGACTTCGTTCATCACCTGATTGAGATGAGTGTAGAAATGCTCGACATCGCCCGACGGCGCCAGCGGTAATTCCAATTGGGTATGCGAGTGCGGCTGCTCGCGCGACATGAATATTTCGTACGATAGGAGCTGCACCGACATGGCCAGATTCAACGAGCAATACTCGGGATTGGCGGGGATGCGCACCAGCACATTGCAGTGATTCAAATCCTCGGTCGACAGGCCGTAGCGCTCGGACCCGAACAGTAGAGCCGCGCGGTTGTCGTCCGGCAGGCCGACGATGCGTCCGGCGACATCGCGCGGCGTTGCAAAATCCCAATAATAGTTGCGCGGTCGCGAGGTCGTGCCGGCGACGAAGCCGATGTCGCTGATCGCCTCGGCGACCGTCGTGACGATCCGCGCTCGCTCGAGAATGTCGTCCGCCCCTGCGGCCAGCGCGACAGCCTCCGCATGGGGAAAGGAGCGTGGCCGAACCAGAACCAGGTCGCTCAGAGCCATGTTTTTCATGGCGCGCGCCACCGAACCGATATTGCCGGGATGACTGGGATCGATGAGGACGATGCGAACGTGGGCCGTCATGACTCTGGTATTCTAGCGCCAATATGCAACCCCTCTTGAATATCGGCATGCGTGCCGCCCGGCGCGCCGGTGATTTGATCGTGCGCAGCCTTTCCCGGCTGGATTCCCTGAAAGTCGACACCAAGGGACGCAATGACTTCGTCACCGACATCGACCGCAAGGCCGAAGCCGACATCATCGCCACCATCCGCCGCAGCCACCCCCAGCACGCCATTCTCGCCGAAGAGAGCGGCCGCAGCGGCGACAGCGAATTCGTGTGGATCATCGACCCGCTCGACGGCACGACAAACTTCCTGCATGGTTTTCCGACTTTTGCGGTCTCCATTGCGCTCCAGCAAAAGGGCCGCCTGGAACACGCCGTGGTCTACGATCCCATGCGACAGGAGTTCTTCACCGCGTCGCGCGGCGACGGCGCGCAGCTCGAAGGCAAGAAAATACGCGTGAGCACCCAACGTACCTTGGAAGGCTCATTGATCGGCACCGGCTTCCCATTTCGGGCCGGCGATCATGTTGATGAGTACCTGGCGATGCTCAAGGTGATCATGTCCACAGCCGCCGGAGTGCGTCGGCCGGGCGCGGCCGCGCTGGATCTTGCCTACGTCGCCGCCGGTCGCATTGACGGCTTCTGGGAATTCGGACTTTCCCCCTGGGATACCGCGGCCGGCACTTTGCTCATTCAAGAAGCCGGCGGCCGCGTCGGCACGCCGACGGGCGCCGAGTACGCTCTCGGGCCCAATGTCGTCGCGGGAAATCCCAAGGTCTATCAGGAAATGCTCGCGGCCTTGGGGCCGCTCACGCCGGCGTCGCTGCGCACCTAAAACGGTTGCGCGCCTAACTTTCCTGCGGTGCGCGCAGACGGCTGTTGCGATAGCCGTAAACCGCGTACACCACGATGCCGATCAGGCTCCAAACCAGCAATCGCACCCAAGTCGGGGTCGGCAAGGAATAGGCCATACCGGCGCAGAACAGCACGCCCATCGGCGCGGTGAACCACACCGCCCACACGCGAAAGGGCCTCTTCAGCTCCGGTCGGGTGACGCGCAGGACCATGATCCCTAAGCACACGACGATGAATGCGATCAGAGTGCCGATGGAGACCAATTCGCCCAAGATGCCGATGGGCAACAATCCGCCGAAGGTCGCAGCCAGCACGCCGGTGATCAGAGTGGAAACGTGCGGCGTGCGAAATTTAGGATGCACGGCGCCGAAGAATTTCGGCAGCAGGCCGTCACGCGACATGGTCAGCCAGATGCGTGCCTGCGGAATGATCATGGTGATGATCACCGACGTCAGGCCGAACAGTGCACCCCAGATCACCCATGTGGAGAGCCACGCCAGTTGCGGGTGCGATTCCAGCGCAACCGCCACCGGCGCCGCGTCATTCAACTGCGTATACGGGACCAACCCGGTCATGACGGCGGACATCAAAATATAGAGCACTGTACAAATGGCGAGGCTGCCCAGCATGCCGATCGGCAGGTCGCGCTGCGGGTTCTTCGCTTCCTGCGCCACCGTCGAGACTCCGTCGAAACCGATATAGGCGAAGAAAATGATGGCCGAGGCCATGGCCACACCGCTCAAGCCGAATTCGCCAAAGGTACCGGTGTTGGCGGGAATATAGGGATGCCAGTTCGCGACATTGATGTACTTGAAACCAAACACGATCACGGCCAGCACGATGGTCACCTTGATGGCGACGATGATGGTGTTGACGAAGGCCGATTCTTTGATCCCCTTGTAGCAAAGCCAGGTGGCTGCGCCGACGATCGCGACGGCCGGCAGGTTGACGATGGCGCCGGTGGCGTGCACGTGGAAGCCCGTTTGGCCTGCCTCGAACGGCGCCGAGCTCAAACTCGGTGGAATGAAATTCACGCCGTAATGATCGAGCAGCTTGACGAAGTAGCGGCTCCAGCCCACGGCGACGGTGGATGCGGCCATCATGTATTCAAGAATCAAATTCCAGCCGACGAACCATGCGACGAATTCGCCGAGGGTGGCGTAACTGTAAGCGTAGGCGCTGCCTGCGACCGGCACCATGGCCGCAAATTCGGAATAGCACAGCCCCGCAAACATGCAGCCCACTCCCGCCAGCACGAAGGACAGCACGATGGCGGGACCGGCATGTTGAGCGGCCGCCAGGCCGGTCAGCACGAATATGCCTGTGCCGATGATGCCGCCTATGCCGAATGCGACTAGGGCCGGGACGCCCAGCGCCCGTTTCAAACTCTTTTCGGAAGCCTCTTTTTGGTACGCGGCGATGGGCTTGGTTGCGAGCATCCCTTTTATGTTCATCTTATGCACCGGAAGTAGCCAATAGGATTTTGGCGACTGTAGCGGCTTTCCGCGCTCAAGTCTTGAGACTTCGCCTCAAGCGTATGTTGATCCCCTCCACGGCGGCCGAGAACGCCATCGCAAAATAGATGTAGCCGTTCGGGATCTCGAGGTCCAAGGACTGCGCAATCAAGGCCGCGCCCACCAATACCAATGAGGCCAGCGCCAATATCTTGATGGTCGGGTAGCGCTCGATAAACCTCCCCACCGCGGATGAAACCACCATCATCACCAGAACCGAGGCCACGATGGCCGCGATCATGACCTCGATGTACTTGGACAGCCCGACCGCCGTGAACACCGAATCGAGCGAGAACACGATATCTATCACGCCGATCTGCAGAATGATGAGCCAGAAATTGTTCATCGCGCTGGGGCGCCGGTCCGCTTCCTTGCCGGTCAGCATGTCGCGAATTTCCATAGGGCTTTTGATTATCAAGAAAAGCCCGCCGCCGAACAGGATCAAATCGCGGCCAGAGATTTCATTGCCGAACACCGTGAATAAAGTGGCGCGCAATGTCGCGAGCCAGGTGATCGAAAATAGCAATGCGATGCGCGTCACCATCGCGAACCCAAGACCCAGAAGCCGCGCGCTGCGGCGCTGGCGGGCGGGCAAGCGGTCGACCAGAATTGAGAGGAAGATGATGTTATCGATGCCGAGTACGATTTCGAGAACGGCCAACGTCAGGAAGGACAGCCAAACCTGCGGGTCGGAGAGCAGTGTCATCGGCCCACTGTATGGCTCGGGCGCGCCCTAGGCAAGCCGCGGGAAACTTCAGGGCAGGCCGTCGATCTCTTCGGGCTTCGTGAGCTTGCGCTCCAGCAGGTCGTCGGTGTGCAAGCCGAAATCGAGGGCCAGCGCCGCAGAGATATATATCGACGAGTAGGTGCCGGCGAGTATGCCGATCACCAGCGCCGCAGAAAACGCGTGCAGGGTTTCGCCGCCGAAGAACAACAGCGCCAACACCACCAACAAGGTCACGAGCTTGGTCATCAAGGTTCGCGACAGGGTCTGGTTGATGGACTCGTCGATGACCTGCGAGATGGGCAGCTTGCGCGCACTGCGAGCCCGCTCGCGGATGCGGTCGAACACGATCACGGTGTCGTTGAGCGAATAGCCGATCACGGCCAGGATCGCCGCGATCGCCGTCAAATCGAAGGTCATCTGCGTGAGCGCGAAGAATCCGATCACGCACACCGGATCATGCAATACCGCGAGAATGGCGCCGAACGCCAGCTTGGGCGTGAAGCGAAACAACACGTAGATCAAGATCAGCACCAAGGTGGCGAACAGCGCCCATCCGCCCTTGACGAACAGCTCCTGGCCCACCTGCGGACCGACCACCGCAGTGCTTTGCAGCTTCACCCCGGGATCGGCGGCAGTGAATATCTCCAGGATATGCGCGCCTATCTGATCGCCCTTCGCATTCGGATCGGGCGGCAACCGCACCAGGATGTCACGCGAGCTGCCGAAGATCTGCACCTGCGCATTCGACACTCCGGCTCGCGCCAAGGCCGTGCGCAGCCCTTCGATGTTCGGAGCCTGGGGGAAATTGGTTTCGACGACGACGCCGCCGGTGAAATCCACGCCGAGATTCAAGCCGCGGACCAAGACCAGCCCGACCGAAGCGACGATCAACAATGCCGACAGCCCGTACCACACCTTGCGGGTGTTCATGAACGGGAAGCGCGTTACCTTGTGAAAAAATTCCATGTACTAACCTCGGATTGACCGCTTGTCGTCAGATCGACAGGCGATCCACCTTGCGTTTGCCGCCGTAAATGACCTGCACCAGCGCGCGGCTGCCCATCACGGCCGTGAACATCGACGTGACGATTCCGAGCATCAGCACGACCGCAAAACCGCGCACCGCACCCGCGCCGAACAGCCACAGCACGAGGCCGGCAATGAAGGCGGTCACGTTCGAGTCGAAGATGGCGGAGAACGCCCGGTCGAATCCCGCGGTGATGGCCGCGCGCGGCGATACACCGATGCGCAATTCCTCGCGGATGCGTTCATAGATCAGAATATTGGCGTCGACCGCCATGCCCACCGTCAGGACTACCGCCGCGATGCCGGGCAAGGTCAACGCCGCGCCGAGCAGCGACAGCAGCGCGGTCAGCAGCACCACGTTGGCCGCAAGCGTGAGATCCGCGATCAGGCCGAACAATTTGTAGTACACGGCCATGAAAATGAACGCGGCCAGCATGCCGAACACCATGGCGCGCACGCCCTTATCGATGTTGTCCTGGCCCAGGCTCGGGCCGATGGCACGTTCTTCGATCGCAGACAGCGGCGCGGCCAATCCGCCGGCGCGCAACAGCAGCGCAAGCTCACGGCCTTCGATCGGGTTGACGCCCGTGATCTGAAAGCTGTTGCTGAACACGCCACGTATGGTGGCGCGATTGATGACCTCTTCGGAGGTCTTGTCGACCACCACGCCTTCGGCATTCTTGTCGCGCGAACGATCGATGAACACCACCGCCATCAAGTGGCCGAGATTCTCCTGGGTGTTCTTCAGCATCTTCGCCGCGCCGCGGCTGTCCAGGCTGACCGAGACGGCGGCGCCTTCCTGGGTGCTCGGCTGAAACGACGCATCCGTCAATTGATCGCCGGTGACCACCACGTCGCGCTTCAACAGCACGGGCTGCTTGTCGCGCGTGTAATAAAGCTTGGAGCCCAACGGCACCCGGCCGGTGCTCGCCGCCTCGAGCGGATTGTTGCCCTCATCCACCATGCGAAATTCAAGCGTGGCGGTCTTGCCGAGAATTTTCTTCACTTCCGCCGAGTTCTGCAATCCGGGCAATTGAATGGAGATGCGGTCCACTCCCTGACGGGCCACCTGCGGCTCCGATACCGCGAGTTCCGGGCTGTTGAGGCGATTGCGCAGGATGACGATGTTCTGCTGCACGGCGTAATCCTGGCGTTCCTTGATTTCCTGCGGCGTCAATAGCAGCTGCAGCGCGGGCGCGCCGTCGACCGACGTATCGGTCAAGCTCAAATTTCGGTTGTCCGCCATGAGCGCGGTCTTGCCCTTGGCCATGCTGTCGGCGTCGCGAAACAGCACCCGCACGCGGTTTAAGGGATAGTCCACCTGCACGTCCTGATACGGCACGCGGGCGGTGCGCATCGAGGCGCGGAAATCCTGTTCGTGCCGATCGAGCAGCTGCTTCACCGCGCCCTGCACGTCGACCTGATAGACGAGATAGACGCCGCCGCGAAGATCGAGGCCGAGTTTCAACGGGCTCAAGCCCAGATTGCGCATCCATTCCGGAACGCGCGACGCCGTTGACAGAGCGATGGTGAATTGATTGGGCCGTGCTTCGTTGATCAGATCCCGCGCCTTCAACTGGTCCTGGGTGCTCGCGAAACGCAGGGTGAGGCGCCCCTGCTCAAGAAAAGCGCCGTTGGGCGCGACGCCCTTGTCCTTGAGAAGTTGTTCCACCGCGATCCGATCGCCGTCGAGAACGGCGGCACGGTCGCGCGCCAGCTGCAGCGCGCTTTGCTCGCCGAACAGATTCGGCACCGCCAGTAAAATCCCCAAGACCAGAACGATCGCGACCAGCGCGATCTTCCAGCGCGGATACGAAATCATGCGCTCTTGACCGTGCCCTTGGGCAGCACCTGCGCGACCTGGAATTTCTGCAGTTTGACGCTGACGCCGCTGGCAATTTCCAATGTCAGGAACTGATCACCCACGTCGGTGACCTTGCCGAGGATGCCGCCGGTGGTCGCGATCTCGTCGCCCACCGCGACCTTGGACAGCATTTCCCGCTGTTCCTTGGCGCGCTTATTCTGCGGCCGGATCAGCAGGAAATAGAACACCACCAGAAGCAAGAGAGGCAGCAACATGGCACTCAGCATGCTTTGCCCGCTGCCGCCGCCGGCCTGCGCATTTGCCGTATTTATGAAGAAATCCATAGTGTTACACTCGTTTTTTGCGACAGACGCCCCGGCACAAGGCCGCGTAGTATACAGCAGCGGCGTACAAACTTAACGCCCGCTTCCCGCCGCCTTCAAGGCATGGAACTTGGCCGCATAGGCCTCGAACCGGGACGCCTCGATTGCCTGGCGAATCTCGCGCATCAGGCGCTGATAGAAGAACAGGTTATGAATTGTGTTCAGGTGCGCGCCCAATATCTCGCCGCATTTGTCCAGATGGCGCAAATAACTGCGGCTGTAGTGCCGGCAGGTGTAGCACTCGCAGCCCGCCTCGATCGGACCGGTATCCTTCTGATGCGCGGCATTGCGGATGTTCACCACACCACTGCGCGTGAATAGATGGGCATTGCGCGCATGGCGGGTGGGCATGACGCAATCGAACATGTCGATACCGCGCCGCACGGCCTCGATGATGTCCTCCGGCCTTCCCACGCCCATGAGATAGCGCGGTTTGTTCGCCGGCATGTGCGGCAACAGCCCGTCGAGCACCAGCTCGCGTTCCGCCTCGCTTTCACCCACCGCCAGACCGCCGACGGCGAGGCCCGCGAAGCCGATCTCCTCCAGTGCAGCCAAGGAGGCCAAGCGCAGGCTGGGGTAAACCCCGCCTTGAACGATACCGAACAAGCTGCCGGGGGGCGGAGTTTGGTAGTACTCGAGAAAGCCGCGCGCCGCCCAGCGCATCGACATTTCCATGGATGAACGCGCCTGCGCCTCGGTGGCCGGATAGGGCGTGCATTCGTCGAAGGCCATGGCGATGTCGGCAGCCAGGGTGCGCTGAATGCGCATGGATTCCTCGGGCGAGAGGAATACCGGAGCGCCGTCCACGGGCGAGCGAAAATGCGCGCCCTGTTCGGTGACCTTGCGCATCTCTGCCAGGCTCCACACTTGAAATCCGCCGGAATCGGTGAGGATGGGCCTCTGCCAGTGCATGAAATCGTGCAATCCCCGATGCGCCGCGATGACCTCGAGACCCGGACGCAAATACAGATGAAAGGTATTGCCGAGCACGATTTCGGCGCCGACGCTTTCCAGGTCCTCGGGTGTCATGGCCTTGACCGTACCGTAGGTTCCCACCGGCATGAATGCCGGCGTCTGCACCCAGCCGCGCGGAAATTCGAGGCGGCCGCGCCGCGCCGCGCCGTCTTGCGCCGACAATACGAACTTCATATTCGCTGCCGCGCTGCCGCGCAGGGAGTCAAAAACATGGCGTCACCGTAGCTGAAAAATCGATAACCCGCCCGCACCGCATGCGCATAGGCCGCCAACAGCGGCTCGCGTCCGACGAATGCCGAGCACAACATCAAGAGCGTCGACTCCGGCAGGTGAAAATTAGTGACCATGGCATCGACCACGCGAAACACATGGCCCGGCTTGATGAATATTCGCGTTGCGCCGCTGTAAGGAAGGAGTTCGCCGCCCTGCCTCGCTGCTGCAGCCTCCAAGCTCCTCACGACCGTGGTGCCTACGGCGATGACGCGGCCGCCGGCGGAGCGTGTTGCATTGATCGCGCGGCAGGTAGCCTCGGGTACCTGCAAATGTTCTTCATGCATCTCGTGCTCATCGATATTGTCCGCGCGCACCGGCTGAAAGGTACCCGCGCCGACATGCAGGGTGAGGAATGCGTGGTGCACCCCGTGCGCTTGCAGCATCGCAAAAATATCGGCGTCGAAATGCAGGCCGGCGGTGGGCGCCGCGACGGCGCCGAGATTGCGCGCATACACGGTCTGATAACGCTCGCGATCGTCCCCTTCCGCGCGCCGGCCGATATAGGGCGGCAGAGGCATCTCACCATGGGTCTCGAAAAATGCCGCGACCTCGCAGGAGAATCGCAGGCGAAACAAATCACCCTGCCGCCCCAACATGTGGGCGCTGTGCCCGCCGGCCAGATTGACGACGGCGTTGATCTTCAAACCCTTGCTCGCCCGCAGGTGCACCAGCGCGGTGTCCACCGTCAGCGCTCGCTCCAGCAAGATCTCGACCCGCCCGCCGCTTTGCTTGATGCCGAATACGCGCGCGGGAATCACACGCGTGTCGTTGAAAACCAGCAGGTCGGCCGGGTTCAACAAGCCGGGGAAATCGCGAAATTGCCGGTCTGTCACCGCTCCGCTCACGCCGTCGAGAACTAACAGCCGGCTGGCCGAGCGTGTCGCCGTCGGCCGCTGAGCGATGAGTTCCTGGGGAAGCTCGTAGTGAAAATCCGTGCGTTGCATGTTTTAGGCATTCTACCAAGTGCCGCAATCGCATATACTGCCCGGTCTGGCATGCCCGGATGGCGGAACTGGTAGACGCGCCGGACTCAAAATCCGGTGGTGGTGACACCGTGTGGGTTCGATTCCCTCTCCGGGCACCAGAATTTTTTTTAATGGACGTCCTTTGAATTTCTGCAGTAACTGCGGGTCACCCGTCGAATCCAAGGTCCCCGCGGGGGATCATTTGCCGCGCTTCGTCTGCACGAGCTGCGGCATGGTCCATTACAAGAACCCGCTATTGGTTCTCGGCTGCGTGCCCGAATGGCAGGGCAAGATCCTGCTTTGCCGCCGCGCCATCGAGCCGCGGCGGGGATTCTGGACGGTACCTGCCGGATTCATGGAAAACGGCGAAACCCTGCAGGCCGCTGCAGCGCGCGAATGTTACGAAGAGGCGCTGGCGACGGTTGAGATCGGCTCGCTGTTGGCGGTGGCCAGCGTGACCGGCGCGAGCCAGGTGCACGTGATGTTTCGGGCCAGATTGTTGCGGCCCGAATTCGCGGCGGGCCCGGAGAGCCTGGAAGTGGCCTTGTACGAGGAAGCCGACATTCCGTGGGCGGAACTGGCGTTTCCCAGCGGCGAATTCACACTGCGTAAATACTTCGAGGACCGCACCGCGGGGCGCGAGGATCATCATTTCGTCGAGTTGAGTCGCCGGTTGAAGTAATATTCTCGGCCAATCAGTCTAGAAGAAGGGTAAGTCATGGCGTTCGTGGTCACCGAAAGCTGCATCAAGTGCAAATATATGGATTGCGTGGAAGTCTGCCCGGTCGACTGTTTCCACGAAGGTCCCAATTTTCTGGTGATCGATCCCGATGAATGCATTGATTGCACGCTGTGCGAGCCGGAATGCCCGGTTGAGGCGATTTTCTCCGAAGAGGAAATACCGGACGGCCAGGAGAGTTTCCTCAAGTTGAATGCGGAACTCGCCAAGAAATGGCCGGTGATCAGCGAGAAGAAACCGGCGCCCGCCGATGCCGACGAATGGAAAGGCGTCGCGGCCAAGATCAAGCTGCTGGAACAGTAGGCTCGAACGCTCGCCGACGGCGCCGCGGCCGTCCCCTCAGCGCTTGGCCAGCTGCAATTCTTTGAGTTGCTGCACCAGTTCGCGCGGCGGCATGTAGCCGGCGATGTAGTCGCCGCCTTCCGTGACAATGGCCGGTGTGCCGTGCACGCCGATGCTCTGACCCAGGGCGTACTCGCGAGCCACCGGCGTCGCATCGCAACGTTTGCTCAAGTCCACCTGCTGCCCCGCCTTCGCCAGCGTCAGCGCCTCGTTGCGATTCGCCGAACACCACACCACTTCCGCCTTCTTCCAGCTTTCCGTATTCGGGCCGGTGCGCGGAAAGAACATGTAGCGGACACGAACGCCTAATTTATTCAATTCGGCCATTTCACTATGCAGCTTGCGGCAGTAGGCGCAATCGACGTCGGTGAACACGGTGATGGTGTACAGGGGATTTTTCGGCCCGAAGATCACCATTTCAGATTCCGGAACTGCGCCGATCATGGCGACCCGCGCACGGGTGCGCAGCACCTCCGTGAGATTGGCGCGCGTATCCATGTCGTAGAGATTGCCGTCGAGAAAGTACTTGCCATCGGCGGTCAAATAACTCACGTCGCTGCCCTGCGCGAATTCGTATATGCCGGCGATCGGCGAGGGCCGCAAATCTTCGAGCTTCGATCCGGCGGGCAAGCGCTTCAGCAATGCGATGCGCGGGTCGGCCGCAGAATCGGCCGGCGCGGCGTGCGCTGGCTCGTTTTGCGCCGCGCGCGCACCGAGCGCGGGGAGGCACAGGGCCAATGCGAGGACGGCGAGAAATCTCAACATGGGTGAACTCCGGCGGACGTTGACTGTTCGACTCCGCGGCGACCCGCAGGTTCACCCAATTTTAACAGGAGTCGCTAGCCGCGAGGATGATGCTGGGTATGCAGCTCTTTCATGCGCTCACGGGCGACGTGAGTGTAGATCTGCGTGGTCGACAGATCGCTGTGACCCAACAGCATCTGCACCACGCGCAAATCCGCACCATGGTTGAGCAAATGTGTTGCGAAGGCGTGCCGCAAGGTGTGCGGCGACAGTTCTTTCTCGACACCCGCTTTCTTGGAGTAGCGCTTGATGATGTGCCAAAACGCCTGGCGGGTCATGCGATCGCCGCGGCGGGTCGGGAACAAATAATCCGTTTGGCGTTCCAGCAATATCTCGGCGCGCGGGCCCTGCATGAATTGCTGCAGCCACTTCACTGCCTCATCGCCCAGAGGGATGAGACGCTCGCGATTGCCCTTGCCGACCACGCGCATCACGCCCTGCGTGACATTGACCTGATTGTGTTTCAGGCTCACCAGTTCGGAGACGCGCAGGCCCGTGGCATACAGCACCTCGAGCATGGTGCGGTCGCGATGCCCCAGGGGATCCGACACTGTCGGCGCCTCGAGCAGCGAATCTACTTCCGCTTCGGTCAATGATTTGGGGAGCGAGCGGCCGATCTTCGGCATGGCGATTTGGGCGGTCGGATCGATCTCGATCAGAGTTTCACGCACCATGAATCGAAAGAAGCGCCGGAAGCTCGACAGCTGACGCGCCGTCGAGCGGGGTCTCGATCCGCCTTCAACCCGCGCGGCGATGAAGCCGAGCAATTCAATTCGGGTCGCCTTGAGCAGGGCACTGTCGTGCTCCTCGAGCCAGCGCGCCAATGCGGTCAAGTCAGCGCGGTAGGCAGCAAGGGTATTTGCTGATAAGCCTCGCTCCAACCACACCGCATCCAGAAAGCGCTGCAATGCCGGATCCGCCGCTTCGCGTACAGCAGGTACCGCTGCGCCCGTGGTGCGTGTATAAACCGTCCGTTTAAGAACCGTCGCCATAGTCTTCCGCGTGGGTGTTCGCACGAAATGGTGCTGTACGCGCTGTCCAGATCCAGTATGCGAGGGGTGCCGGCAGGTCGGCGTGACCAGAATCACAGTACAGTTAAGTATTAACATAAGGAGAACCAGATCACAGTGGGAAACGCGGAAAACCTGCGCAAGGGCGCACAGCGCTTGTATTTGGGCTATTGCCTGACGCTGTTCGTGGGCATGGGATTCGCGGCGCTGGTGATCAACCTGTTCCTGCCCGGCCTGCGCCCGCGGCGCGCGGTCGCCGGAGCGTTCTCACGCGCCTTTCTGCGCGCGGCGGGCATCCCTTTCGTGGTCGAAGGCCTGGCATCCTTGCCGCGTGTGCCCTGCGTGGTCGTCGCCAACCACGCCAGCTACATCGATGGCCTGGTGGCGGCCGCCGCCCTGCCTCCCGATTTTGCCTTCGTCATCAAGAAGGAAATGGTGCGGGTACCGGTGGCCGGCCTGCTGTTACGACGCCTCGGATCGCAGTTCGTCGAACGCTTCGACCGGCACAAGGGCGGCGTCGATGCCCGCCGGGTGCTGAAGCTCGCCGCCACCGGCCAGTCCCTGGTGTTTTTCCCCGAAGGCACGTTCACAGAAGCTCGTGAGGTCGGCAAATTTCACGCCGGCGCATTCACCGTCGCAGCGCGTTCCGACATGCCCATCGTCGCCATCGCCATCCATGGCACACGCGATGTCATGCCGCCCGGAAAATTCTCGCTGCACCGCCGGCCCATTCGCGTTGAAATCCTTGAGGTTCTGAGCGCCGGCGACGCCAAGCTGCACAGCCGCGAACTGATTGCCCGTGCCTTGGGCCAGCCCTTGGCCACCTAAACACCCGCCCACACCATCGGTCCATCGGCGCATCGAGGTTATACTAGGCCCCTCCCCGTTAAACCGTGGAAATGCCTCATGAATTCTGATCCCGTCGTCATTCTGTCCGCCCGGCGCACCCCGGTAGGCGCGTTCCAAGGCGCTTTCGCATCGGTCACGGCTCCGCAACTCGGATCGGTTGCCATCAAAGCGGCGCTCGCCGACTCTGGCCTCGCAGCAACGCAAATCGATGAAGTCATCATGGGGTGCGTCCTGTCGGCGGGAATCGGCCAGGCGCCGGCGCGTCAGGCGGCATTGGGCGCCGGGATTCCCAGCAGTGTTCCCGCCACGACCGTGAACAAGATGTGCGGGTCCGCGATGCGCGCCGTCATGCTGGCCTGCGATCAGTTGCTGGCAGGCTCCGCCAAGGCAGTGGTGGCCGGCGGCCTCGAGTCCATGACCAATGCCCCCTACCTGCTGCCCAAGGCTCGCGCGGGTTATCGGCTGGGCCATCAAGAAGTGCTCGACCATATGTTCTATGACGGGCTGCAAAGTCCCTGGGACGGCCAGCTCATGGGCTGCTTTGCCGATGCCACGTCGGAAAAATACAACTTCACCCGCAAGGCCCAGGATGACTTCGCCGCCGAATCGGTGCGGCGCGCCTTGGCGGCCGTCAATAATGGCGACTTCGCCGCCGAGATCACCGCCGTGACGGCCAAAACCCGCAAGGGTGAGGTGGTGGTGGACAAGGATGAGACGCCGTATACCCTAGATATCGCCAAGATCCCGACGCTCAAGCCGGCATTCAAGAAAGACGGCACGGTGACGGCAGCCAGTTCCTCGGGAATTTCCGATGGCGCTGCGGCCGTGGTATTGGCGCGAGAATCTTTCGCCGTTGCGCAGGGCAAGAAGCCGCTGGCAAGAATTTTGGGCTACACCAGTTTCGCCCGCGAACCCGAATGGTTCACGGTGGCGCCGGTGGGCGCGATACAGAAGTTGCTGGCGCAATTGAACTGGCAAGCCAAGGATGTGGACCTGTACGAAATCAACGAGGCCTTCGCGGTGGTGCCGATGGCAGCCATCAAGGATTTGGGACTGGATCACCAGAAAGTGAACATCAATGGCGGCGCCTGCGCGCTCGGCCATCCCATCGGTGCGACCGGCGCGCGCATTCTGACCACCTTGCTGTACGCCTTAAGGGCGCGCGGCAAAAAACGCGGCATCGCCAGCTTGTGCATCGGCGGCGGTGAAGCGACGGCCATCGCCATCGAACTCGCGTGAGCGCGCCGGTTCTGACCCGCATCGATACCGGTGTCGCGCACATTGCGCTCAACCGTGCGGACAAGCGCAATGCTTTGGATCGGGCGAGCATTGCCGCGTTGAGCGCGACGTTGGAGCGCTGTGCAGCGGACTCTGCGGTACGGATGGTGCAACTCACCGGGACCGGCAAGGCCTTTTGCGCGGGCGCAGACCTTTCGGAGATGCAAGCGCAGGCACGAGCCGGCGAAACCGACAACCTCGCGGATGCGCGGCAACTCGCAGCCATGTTGGCCACGCTCGATTCCATGCCGAAGCCGACTTTGGCGCGCGTCAACGGCGACGGCTATGGCGGGGCACTCGGCCTGATGGCCGCCTGCGACCTCGTGGTAGCGGTTGACGATGCAAAGTTTGCCTTCACCGAAGTGCGTCTCGGCATCGTGCCTGCCGTCATTTCGCCGTTCGTGCTGAACAAGATCGGCGAGAGCGCGGCGCGGCGTTATTTTTTGACCGCAGAGACTCTGACCGCAAGCATGTTAAGGGAGCTAGGGCTGGTTCACGAAGTCGTGGCCACAGATCAGCTTGACGCGACCTGCGCACGCTTGACCCAGGCTCTGCTTGCCGGAGGGCCGGAAGCCCAGGCCGAGGCCAAGGCCCTGATTCGCGAGGTCGCCTCGAGTACTTCGGACAATCGGGCGGCAGCATCCGCGGCAGCGGCAGCCCGTCTAGCGCGCCTGCGCGTCGGAGCCGAAGCCCAGGAAGGCTTCGCCGCCTTTTTTGGCAAGCGCAAGCCTAGCTGGCGTCAAGATTGACGATTGTTCAAGTGGGGTGGGCGTCCTTGCCCAATCCATGCCCAAATCCCTTGGCCATCCTGGTGTCCGGCGTCCGTGGCCTGTCAACATGGGTGTCCCCGTGAAGTAAAGCGACGCCTCGACTCAGAAACCCTCACTGTCTGTCCGCTAGTTGGACGCCTCCCTGGTATCTTTAGTTTGTGATCTACTATGCGACCTCTTTTTTGGTGCCCATTCGATGAGTGAAACCCCGCGCGATATCATGGAATACGAAGTTGCGATTGTCGGAGGCGGGCCCGCTGGGCTCGCCTGCGCAATCCGGCTGAAGCAGCTGAATCCGGCCTTGAGTATTTGCGTTCTCGAGAAGGCGGCGAGCCTGGGCGCCCATTCCCTGTCCGGCGCGGTCTTGGAGCCCGGCCCGCTCGACGAGCTGCTCCCCGACTGGCGTAACAACAAGCCCGCGATCTGCGTCCCTGCCGCCCGCGACGAGTTCATGTTCATGACGCGCCGCAAGCGCTACCGTCTGCCCACTCCACCGCAGATGGCAAACCATGGAAATTTCATCATTTCATTGGGACAATTGGTGCCCATTCTCGGCCAGGAAGCCGAGAAACTCGGAGTGGACGTGTTTGCAGGATTTGCGGCGGCGGAGGCCTTGTTTGACGACGCCGGCGCCGTCAAGGGCGTGCGCATCGGCGACATGGGCGTCGAGAAGAACGGCGAGCCGGGACCGAATTTTGCCCTGGGGCCCGACATTCACGCCAAGGTGAGCCTGTTCTGCGAAGGCTGCCGCGGCAGCGTCTCGAAGCAATTGATCAAACGTTTCAAGCTCGACGCCGGCAAGTCGCCTCAGACCTAT
The DNA here is from genome assembly GCA_025358295.1 of Gammaproteobacteria bacterium. Lineage (GTDB taxonomy): Bacteria > Pseudomonadota > Gammaproteobacteria > Steroidobacterales > Steroidobacteraceae > Bog-1198. The sequence goes on along the minus strand of JANYJY010000031.1, from coordinate 95,240 downwards.
GGACTGGGATTCAAGGAGATGTGGCAACTGCCGCCCGGGCGCGTGCAGCCCGGCCTGATTCAGCACACCCTGGGCTGGCCTCTGGACAACAGCACCTATGGCGGTAGCTTTCTCTACCATCTCGACAATGACCGCGTGTATGTAGGGTTCGTCGTCGGCCTGGATTACGAAGATCCGCGCTTCAAGCCCTTCGAGGCTTTCCAACAGTACAAGAATCACCCCGACATCAAAAAACTGCTGCAGGGCGGCGAAATCATCGCCGGCGGCGCGCGCACGCTGATCGAAGGCGGCTATCAATCCATGCCGACCCTCGAGATGCCGGGCGCCATGCTGGTCGGTGACGCCGGCGGCACGCTCAATACCCCAAAGATCAAGGGCATCCATCAGGCGATTCGCTCCGGCATGACCGCGGCCGAGCATTACGTCGAGACCGGCACGAGCTTAGGGTTCGACAAGCGCTGGCGCGAGTCCAAGGGCGGCCGCGAACTGCACAAGGTGCGCAATGTGCGGCCGGGATTCCGCCGCGGCATGTGGTTCGGCTTGGCCAATGCCGCGCTCGAGACGGCGACCTTCGGAAAATTGCCGTGGACCCTCGCCAATCACGCCGACGACACGGCGCTCAAGCGCCTGGGCGAATACGAATCTCCCGACCGGCATTGGGGCAGCCGCGAATTGCCGCCGCGCGACCGGCCGGCGTTCGTGTTCTTTGCGGCGACCACGCACGAGGAGAACCAGCCGGTGCACCTGCATGTGGCGGATACCACGCTGTGCGCGACGCGATGCGCGACTGAATTCGGCAATCCCTGCACCAATTTCTGCCCGGCGAACGTCTACGAAATGATCGCCGACGGTAACGGCGGACAGAGATTGCAGATCAACGCCTCCAATTGCGTACATTGCAAAGCCTGCGACATCAAGGAACCGTACGCAGGACAGATCACCTGGGTTACCCCCGAGGGCGGCTCCGGTCCCAACTACCAGAGCCTCTAGGATTCCCGCGCGGTTGAGCAGCGAACCCGAGTCGGTTGAGTCGCGCCTGAGGCGTGAGGTCGCGGCGGGCCGGCTCGAATTCGATGCCGCGCAAGTCGATGCGGCCGCGCAGCTCGATCGTCTGAGCGCGAATCTGCTCGAATCGTCACGCTCGTTGAGCGAGCGGCTGCGTTCGCACCTGCGCTGGCTGCCGCAGCCGGCCGAGATGGCGCCGCAGCGCGGCCTGTATTTGTGGGGCGGCGTCGGGCGTGGCAAAACCCTGCTGATGGACTGGTTCTACGCGTCGTTGCGTGTTTCGCGGCGCGAACGCACACATTTCTACCGCTTCATGCGCCAAGTACACGCCGAATTGCGCACCGTCAAGCAGCGCGCCCAGCCGCTCGACGTCGTCGCGCAACGGCTCGCGCGTCAGGCACGCGTCATTTGCTTGGACGAATTCTTCGTCGCCGACATCGCCGATGCAATGATCCTTGCCGGACTGTTCGAGGGCCTATTCCGCCGCGGTGTAACGCTGGTCGCCACATCCAACACGCCGCTGCCGGAGTTGTACAAGGACGGCCTGCAACGTGAGCGCTTCCTGCCCGCCATCGAATTGCTGCAACGGCATGTCGATATGATGCATTTGGACGGCGGCACCGACTATCGCCTGCGGCAACTGGAACAAGCTCCGACTTACTTAGATTCGGCGTTGGCGGCCACGCCCTCGCAAATGCAAGCGCGCTTTGCGGCGCTCGCCTGCAGCTCCGCGGCAGGAGCCTGTGTGCTATCGATCGAAGACCGCGACATCGTGGCTCTGGCCACGGGTCCCGGCATGGCCTGGTTTGAATTCCGCGAACTCTGCGAAGGACCGCGCAGTCAAAACGACTACATCGAACTCGCCCGCCTCTACCACACCCTCTTCGTGTCGAACATTCCCCAATTCACAGCGGCCGACGAGGACGCCGCGCGGCGCTTCGTCGCGGCCGTGGATGAATTCTACGATCGCGGCGTCAAGCTCGTGTTATCAGCGGCAGCGCCGCCGCAGACTCTGTATCGCGGCGAACGGCTGCAGCTCGAATTTCAACGCGCCGCCAGCCGTTTGATCGAAATGCAGACTCAGCACTACCTCGCCGGACAACATCGTCCTTAAAGCACGTCGCGTGAAGCCCTGGCATAATTCGCCAATGAAGCTGGTCGCAGAATTCAAGATTCACCACAGGCAGGTGTTGGGCCCGGGGGGCGACCTGGTCGCTGCTCTGCCCGAGTTTGCGCGCGACAGCGGCGAGATCCTGCGCATGTATCGCGCCATGACCCAGGTCCGCGTATTCGATGCGAAAGCGGTGAACCTGCAGCGCACCGGACAACTCGGCACCTATCCTTCCTGCCTCGGCCATGAAGCCGCGCATATCGGCATCGGCGCCGCCATGCGCGCAGAGGATGTGTTGGCGCCGGTGTACCGCGAATTCGGCACACAGCTTTGGCGCGGCGTAACCATGACGGAAATTCTCACCTATTGGGGCGGCGATGAATGCGGCAACGATTTCGCCGTGCCGAGAGACGACTTCGCGTGGTGCGTCCCCATCGCCACCCAGACTCTGCATGCAGCCGGCGCGGCCATGGCATTCAAGGTTCGCAAGGAGCCGCGCTGCGCCCTCGCCTACATCGGCGACGGCGGCACCTCCGAGGGCACCTTCTACGAGGCGCTGAACCTCGCCGGCGCGCGCGCGCTACCCGTGGTATTCGTCATCGTCAACAATGGCTGGGCTATTTCGGTTCCAGTCGCCGCACAGACCGCCGCGCAGACCCTGGCGCAGAAAGCAGTGGCCGCGGGCATTCCGGGCGTGCAAGTGGACGGCAACGACGTGTTCGCCGTCCGCGACGTGGTCGGCGAGGCGCTCGAACGCGCGCGGCGCGGCGGTGGCCCCGCATTGATCGAGGCGCTCACCTACCGATTGAGCGATCACACGACGGCGGATGACGCCAGCCGCTACCGCTGCGCTCAGGAAGTGAAGGATGCGTGGAAGGTCGAACCCCTGCTGCGAATCCGCTCGTTTCTCGTCAATGCCGGGGTATGGGACGACGCCAAGGAGCAGGCACTGCTGGAAGAATGCGCCGTGAAAGTCGATGCCGCGGTGAGCGAATACCTGGCCAGGCCGAAGCCCGTCACCGACGCCATGTTCGACCATCTGTTCGCATCCCTGCCTGCGCACCTGCACGAGCAGCGCCGCCTCGCGCGCAAATACGCCTCAAAGCCCAGCGGTCATTGAATTGGCGAAAATAACCATGGTGGAAGCCATTGCACTGGCGCATGGCTGGGAAATGCAGCACGACGTGAACGTGGTCGTGATCGGCCAGGATGTGGGCGCCAACGGCGGCGTGTTCCGCGCAACCGCCGGTCTGCAGGAACGATTCGGCGTAGACCGGGTGCAGGACACGCCGTTGGCGGAGGCGACCATCGCCGGCATGTCGGTGGGCATGGCGACGCATGGCCTGAAGCCCGTGGCGGAAATTCAGTTCATGGGCTTTCTCTATCCGGCGCTGGATCAGATCGTGAACCACATGTCGCGGATGCGTAACCGTACCCGCGGCCGCTTAAGCTGTCCCGTGGTCATTCGAATGCCCCACGGCGGCGGCATTCACGCTCCCGAGCATCATTCGGAAAGCACCGAAACCATGCTGTGCCACATTCCGGGAATTCGGGTGGTATGCCCATCCTCGCCGGCACGCGCCTACGGCCTGTTGCTGGCGGCCATCCGCGATCCGGATCCCGTGATGTTCCTCGAGCCCGTACGGCTGTATCGCGCCATGCGCCAGGAAGTGAACGACGACGGCCGCGCGCTGCCCCTCGACGTGTGCTTCATTCTGCGTGAAGGCAGCGACGTGACCATCGTGACCTGGGGCGCAATGACCATAGAGACTCTGCGCGCCGCCACCCTGCTGGGAGAACGTGGCATCAGCGCCGAGGTCATCGATCTGGCGACCTTGAGTCCGATCGACATCGAGACGATACTCGCGTCCGTGGCGAAAACCGGCCGACTCGTCATCGTGCACGAGGCCGCCCGCAATGTCGGCGTCGGCGCCGAGATAGCGGCCTTGGTGGCGGAACGCGGCCTCTATGATTTACAGGCGCCGATTCAACGCGTCGCCGGCTTCGACACCATCATGCCGTTGTTCAAACTGGAGCACGATTACATTCCCGGCGTACAGCGGATCATCGACGCGGTGGAACTCACTTGCGCCGACTAAAGGTTGTTTCATGAGCACATTCAGGCTTCCGGATTTAGGCGAAGGCTTGGCGGAGGCAGAGATCATCGAGTGGCACGTCAAAGTGGGCGATCACGTGCGCGTCGACCAGCCCATGGTGTCGGTGGAAACCGCCAAGGCGGTCGTCGAAGTACCCGCGCCTTTCAGTGGCACGGTAAGCGCGCTGCATGGCGCCCCCGGTGACATCATCCCCACCGGCGCGCCGCTCATCGATTTCGATTCCGGCACCGTGGTCGGCAGCATGCCGGCGACGAGCGATGAGGAATTCGTGGAAACCGCCACTGTCGGCGGCGCGCACCTACTTGCTGACAACGGCCGCGGCCGCGCCGTGCCGGCCGCCCGTGTACTTGCCAAGAGCCTCGGCGTGGATCTCGCGACGTTGCAAGGCAGTGGCCGCGCCGGACTGATCACCATCGACGATATCTTGCGCCACGCCAATGTTTCCGCGGGCGCCCCGGCGCCGAACGGCGCATTCGTCTCCGCGGCCGCGCGCGCCATCGCCGCAGCCGGCCCCGGCGACGGCACCCTCGAACCCCTGCGCGGCGTACGGCGCGCCATGGCGCAGAGCATGTCGGCGGCCCGCGAGCAAATACCCTGCAGCACGGTCTTCGATGACGCCGATATTCACGCCTGGACGCAGCGTGGCGATTACATGCTGCGTCTGATGCGCGCGATGATCTGCGCGTGGCGCGCAGAGCCCGCCTTGAACGCCTGGTACGACTCGGCCGCCCAGACGCGATTCCTGGTGTCGCACATCGACCTCGCCATTGCGGTCGATACCGCGGGCGGACTGATCGTACCCGTGGTGCGCAACATCGAAAATAAATCGCCCGAGGAGTTGCGTGCGGCCGTCGTTCGGCAAAAACAGGCCGCGCACGAGCGCAGCACGCCGCCGGAGGATCTGCGCGATTTCACGCTGATGCTGTCGAATTTCGGCACCCTGGCCGGGCGCTACGGCATACCCCTCGTCGTGCCGCCGGCGGTCGCGATACTGGGCGCCGGCAAGGTGCGCGAGGATGCCGTGGTCGTTGCGGGTCAGGTGTACGCCCATCGCCGCATGCCGCTTTCCTTGAGCTTCGATCACCGCTGCATCACGGGCGGCGAATCGTGCCGCTTCCTGGCCGCGGTTATTGCCGATCTCGAAAAGCCGGATTAACGCAAGGAACACCCATGTATCAGGCTGCCTCGGAACAACATCGAAAAATCGTCTCCGCCGTCGTGCGCTCCGCGGTTCGACCACCCAAGACCCTGCGCAACCTCGATTGGCCGCGGTTTCTGCAGGCGTACTACGCCAATGTCGATGCGGAAGATCTGGCCGCGCGCGAACCGAAGGAGCTCGCCGCAGTGGCCCTGTCTCACTTGATGTTCGCTCAACGGCGGCGCAGATCCGCCCTGGTGAGGGTGTTCAATCCGAACTTGCGCGATCACGGATTCACCTCGCCGCACACCGTCATTGAGATGGTTAACGACGACATGCCCTTCCTCGTCGACTCGATCAATCTGGTGCTCACTCAGCGCACGCTCACGCTGCATTTTCTGACTCATCCCATCTTTGCCGTGGCGCGCGACAGTGCCGGCAATCTGCAATCGCTGCGCGAACGCGGCGAGGCGTCCAAGGCGCACCGGCGTCCGGGCGAAGAAAAATTGCGCCTCGAGTCCTTTCAACACATCGAAGTGGATCGCATCGTGGATCCAGCCGCCCTCAGCTCCCTCGCGGCGCAAATCGAACGCGGCATGCGCGACGTGCGCGTGGCATGCGGCGACTGGCTCAAGATGCAGAATGCCGCTCATCAAACGGCGCAGGATTTGACCGCTTCGCGGGCGCGCTTTCAGCCGAGCGACTTGAGCGAAGCCGTTGCGCTGCTCACGTGGATGGGAAACCGCCACTTTACCTTCCTGGGATACCGGGAGTATCGGCTGCAGGGCCGCAAAGGCCGCGAAACGTTGCAGCCCGTCGAACACACCGGCCTCGGCATCCTGCGCCCGGGTCAAAAACAGGCCGAGAACGCCCAGCGCATTCCGTCCAGCGACATCCGCCGCCAAAGCCGCTCCCGCGAGATCGTGCTCGTGACCAAGGCGAACATGGAATCGACCGTCCACCGACCGGGATACCTGGACTATGTCGGGGTCAAAAATTTCGACGCCAAGGGCCGCTTGATCGGCGAGCGGCGCTTTCTGGGACTGTGGACCTCACTGGCGTACAGCACCAATCCGCGCGAAATCCCCGTACTGCGCCACAAGATTTTGCAGGTGGTCGAACACTTTGCGCTGGCTCCGGACAGCCACGACGGCAAGGCGCTGCAGCACATTCTCGAATCCTTTCCGCGGGACGAGTTATTCCAGTCGAGCGTGGTCGAACTCATCCGCATCGTCACCGGCGTCTTCGGCTTGCAGGAGCGCCCGCGGGTACGCGTGCTGCTCAGGCGCGATGCATTTCGGCGCTTTTATTCCTGCCTGGTATTCGTGCCGCGCGAGAAATACAACACCCAGGTCCGTCAGCGCATCGAAAAAGTCATCCGTGAGGCGTTTTCCGCATTCAGCATGGATACTCAAGTGCAGATCGCCGAATCGAACCTGGCGAGAATTCATATCTTCGCGCGCACCAATCCGAGCGATGACACGCGCGTCGATCCGCACGCATTGGAACGACGCGTGGCGGCGGCGGTGCGCTCATGGCAGGACGGCTTCAAGGCCGCACTGCTGGCGCGCTTCGATGAGGGCTACGCCCTGCAGCTCTTTGAAAAATACGGGCCCGCATTCCCTGCGGCCTATACGGAGGATTTCTCCGGCGATCCCGCGGCTCTCGACGTCTCTTTCCTCGAGGCCGTGGAAAAGGAACCGGCGCGCCTGCATTTGGACATCTACCGGCCGCAGGCCAGGCGCAAGGACAAGTTCTTCCTGAAGATCTTTCGCGATCAGGATGCCATCCCCATCTCCGATCTCTTGCCGATGCTGGAGAACATGGGGCTCAAGGTGATTGCCGAGCGGCCTTATGAACTTGAGTTCTCGGGCAGCCGGCGCGCCTGGATTCAGGATCTCGAGCTGGTTATGCAGTCATCCACGGTGATCCAGTTCGAGGCCTTGGAGCGCGAGATCAAAAGCGCCTTCACGGCGGTCTGGACCGGCCGCGCGGAGAACGACAGCTTCAATCAGCTGACTCTAGCCGCCGGCATACCGTGGCGCACCGTGAACGTGATCCGCGCGTATTGCCGCTACTTGCTGCAAACCGGGCTGCCGTTCAGCCAGGGATATATCGCTCAGGTGCTGGTGAACAATCCGCCGATCGCCAAGACCTTGGCCGATTTGTTCGTGGTGCGCTTCAGCCCCGGCGGCGCGGCCGCAGCACGGCAGAACGCGCTCGCGCGCCTGGATGAACGGCTACGCTCGGCGCTCGAGGAAGTCACCCGCTCCGACGAGGACAGGATCCTGCGCTCCTTGTGGAGTGCGCTGACGGCGACCGTGCGCACCAATGCCTATCAGATTGACGCTGCGGGCCAACCCAAGGAATACCTCTCATTCAAAATCGAAAGCCATCAATTGCGTGAACTGCCGCTGCCCAAGCCGCTGTTCGAGATCTTCGTATTCTCGCCGCGAATGGAAGGCGTGCATCTACGCATGGGCTATGTCGCGCGCGGCGGCATTCGCTGGTCGGACCGGCGCGAGGATTTCCGCACCGAGGTACTGGGCCTGATGAAGGCGCAGCAGGTGAAAAACACCGTTATCGTTCCCGTCGGCGCCAAGGGCGGATTCGTCGTCAAACGCCTGCCCGCGGAGCGCGAGGCTCAGCAGGCCGAAGTGATTGCGTGCTACCGCACGCTCATCCGGGGTCTTCTGGATCTGACGGATAACATCGTCAACGACGCAATCGTCCCGCCGGCCATGGTCGTGCGCCACGACAAAGACGACGCCTACCTGGTGGTTGCCGCGGACAAGGGCACCGCGAGCTTTTCCGATATCGCCAACGCCCTGTCCGAGGAGTATGGATTCTGGCTCGGCGACGCATTCGCCTCCGGCGGTTCAGCCGGCTACGACCACAAGAAGATGGCGATCACCTCGCGCGGCGCCTGGGAATCGGTCAAGCGGCATTTCCGCGAGATCGGCGTCGACATTCAGGCTCAGAACTTCACCGTGGCCGCCATCGGCGACATGGCCGGTGACGTTTTCGGCAACGGCATGCTGCAGTCGCCGCACATCCGCCTGGTTGCCGCCTTCAATCATCTGCATATATTCATCGACCCTCAACCGGATCCCGCGCGCTCGTTCCGCGAGCGCGAGCGCCTGTTCAAAATGCCGCGCTCCAGTTGGGAAGATTACTCGCGCGCCGCGATCTCGAAGGGCGGTGGCGTGTTTCTGCGCTCCGCAAAGAACCTGACCCTGTCGCGCGAAGCTCAGGCACTGCTGGAACTTCCCGCGCAAGTCACGCCGAACGACGTGATCAAGGCAATTCTAAAAGCGCACGTCGATCTGTTCTGGAACGGCGGCATCGGCACCTATGTGAAATCCACCTTCGAGAGCCATGGCGATGTGGGTGACAGAAGCAACGACGCTGTGCGAATCGACGCCCGCGAACTGAATTGCAAGGTAATCGGCGAAGGCGGCAATCTGGGTGTCTCGCAACTCGGGCGTATCGAGTTCGCGCGACGCGGCGGACGGCTCAACACGGATTTCATCGACAACTCCGGCGGCGTGAATTGTTCCGACGTCGAAGTGAACCTGAAGATTCTTCTGAACGGTGCGATGCTTGCCAAGGAAATCACGCGCGCGGCGCGAGATCGGCTGCTGGTAAAAATGACCGACGAAGTGGCCGTGCTGGTGCTGCGCAACAACTATCTTCAGAGCGAAGCCATCAGCACCGGAGAATTCCAGGCTAAGGAGCGCTTGAGCGAGGGTGCCTACGTGATCCGCGCACTGGAGCGATCCGGCGATTTGAATCGCGCGCTGGAATTCCTGCCCACCGATGAGGAAATTGCCGAACGCCGCAAAGCGGCTGAAGGCCTGACCCGCCCCGAGATGGCCATCATCTTGAGTTACGGCAAAATCTGGATGAATCGGGCGCTCATTCACTCCAATGTTCCGGAGGATCCCTACCTGTCGGCCGAGCTGGCCCGGTATTTTCCGACGCCGGTGCAGAAGCGCTTCGCGGCACGCGTCAAGCGTCACCGCCTGAGGCGGGAGATCATCGCGACCGCGATCACCAACAGCGTGATCAACCGCATGGGACCGGTATTTCCGGTCCGCGCGCAAGATGACACCGGCGCGGATCCGGCGGCCATCGCGCGCGCTTACACCATTGCGCGCGAGATATTTGCGGTGCGCACCATCTGGACGCAGATCGAGACCCTCGACAATAAGACGCCTGCCGCCGTCCAATACGCGGCCATGCAGAAGACCACACGGCTGCTGCAGCACATGACCTACTGGCTGCTCGAGAACCGGCGCAAGGATCTGGACATCGAGCGTGCGGTGCTGCGTTATTCCGCCAAAGTGGCGGTGCTATTTCGCGAGCTCCCCGAGATACTCGGCGCCACGGAACAGGCGCGCATGGGGATACAGCGCTCGCACCTCATCGCGCAGAAGGTGCCGGAGCATCTGGCGAGCCGCATCGCGTCGCTGGATGTATTGCATTGCGCCTTGGATCTGGTCGAAGCGGCCATGGCGGCGCGGGTGGACATCGGCTACGCGGCCAGGGCGTATTTCGATCTCGGCGAGCGCATCAGTCTGACCTGGATCAAGGAGCAGATCGAGAGCCTCGTGGCGGAAGGCCATTGGCAGGCGGTGGCACGCGGCACCCTGCGCGACAATATGTACGAGTTGCAGCGCACGATTACGGGCGCCGTTTTGACCTGCAAAGGCCGTGAGGCAGCATCGCGCGTCAGCCAGTGGATGGAGCGCCACTCCGCTGCGGTTGATTCCCTGAAGCGGATCGTGGTCGATCTGCGCACCGGCTCACCGCCCGACTTCGCCACTCTATCCGTGGCCCTGCAGGCGGTCCGGCGCCTGGCGCAGGATTGATTGCGTGACCGAGAAATCCATGAAATTCGGTAGGGTCTACCTGCAAAATCGCATCGCGGGCGAATTCACGCTGGCTCAGCACATCGGCATCGTGGTCGAATCCGCCGATGATGACGCCGTGGTACTGCGCGCACCGCTCGCAGCCAACGTCAACGACAAAGGCACGGCGTTCGGCGGCAGCCTGTATTCGGTGGCGGTACTCGCGGGCTGGGCCTGGGTAGCCCGCTATCTTGCGACGCGGGACCTGTCGGCCGACGCGGTGATCCAAGAATCGAACATGCGCTTCCTGGCGCCGGTGCGCGGCGAATTGCGCGCCCGCGTCGCGACCCCGACGGATGCGCAGATCGACAAGTTTCGCAAAATGATGCAGCGTGCCGGTCGAGGGCGGATACGTCTGCGCGTGGAAATGCATTGCGAGCAAACCCTGGCGACGCTCTTCGAAGGAGTGTTTGCCGCAGCCATACGTCAATAGGAGGAACTGTGCCCGGAAAATTGATCTTGGTTCGTCACGGACAGAGCATCTGGAACGTCGAAAATCTGTTCACCGGCTGGCACGACATCGACCTCAGCGAGCAAGGCAGGCAAGAGGCGGTGCAGGCCGGGCGTGAACTGCAGCGCGAGAAACTCGAGCCGCACATTGCCTTCACCTCGGTGTTGAAGCGCGCCATCCGTACCCTGTGGTTGATCCTCGACACCACCGACCGCATGTGGCTGCCGGTGGAGCGCAGCTGGCGCCTCAATGAGCGCCATTACGGCGCCCTGGAAGGCCTCAACAAGGCACAAACGGTGGAACAGCACGGCGCGGCGCAGGTCAAGATTTGGCGGCGCAGTTACGACATTCCGCCGCCCCCCTTGGGCGCAGACGATCCACGGAACCCGCGATTCGATGCTCGTTATGCCGATGTCGCGCCCGCGTCGCTGCCGGTGGCCGAATCGCTCAAGGACACGCTGTCGCGCGTACTGCCCTATTGGGAGGCGCGCATAGTGCCCGAGCTGCGCGCCAATAAGAACGTACTGATCGTGGCGCATGGGAACTCCCTGCGCGCTTTGGTCAAGATGCTCGACATGATGTCAGAGAGCGAGATCGTGGAATTCAACATCCCGACTGGCATCCCCATACTCTACGAACTGGACGAGCAGCTGCAGCCGCTGGGCCGCCGCTTCCTCGGCGACCAACAAGCCATCGCCGCGGCGCAAGAAGCCGTGCGACGTCAAACCGAAAAAAAGTGACCGCAACCGCCCGCGGGCGGATCGGTTACACGGCGTCCGTTACACGGCGTCCGTTACGTCACGAATCCGGTGCGATGGCCACCTTGAGGCCAGTCAGCGCGTCGGTGAAATCGACTTGGCATGACAGGCGCGAGGTGGCCTCTTTAAAGTCGGGCAGTTCCCGCAGCAGTTCCAATTCGTCGCTTTGCGGCTTCGGCAGGCGGCCGGCCCAACTCTCATCCACGTACACATGGCAAGTGGCGCAGGAACAGAGTCCGCCGCATATTGCCGCCACCCCGTAGTCGAGCTCACGCAGAATTTCCATTATCTTCAAACCGGTTTTTGCCTCGATCTCATGCTCTTTCCCGTCCCGGTCCACCACAATCATCCGCGCCATTGAGCTCTCCGTTAAGTATCCCCTCGTGGGGTTCGCCGCCAGACCGCCTAGTGTGCCGGAACTTAGCCCCCCCGACTACTTGCTGTTGCCAGCAGGCGCCCCGCCAGATGTCCGGCGCGTGCTGCAACGCCGTCCCGGGCCGTCCCGCCCGGCGCCGCCACCAACTCACACCACAACAAGCAGACATAATCGTACAGCCAGGCCAGCAGCCGCAGACGCCGCCGCTCATCGCGCGTCGGCGGCCGCGCACAGTAGCTCACCAACAAATTCTCCATGAGCGCGTCCTCATAGTCGTTGTTGCCGCTCCACCCCGCCAAATCCCAGAATGGATCTGCCGCATGCGCGTACTCCCAGTCGAGCAGCACCAATGACTGACCGCTGTCGATCAGATTGAGAATGTGCAAATCGCTGTGGCAGATCACGGCAGGGACCTGCGGGCCGGATGCAAGCTCGGCCACGCGCCGCTCGGCGGCGCTTTTCAATGCAGCAGCGTTCCCTGCCTGCAAGCCCTCTCCTGGACGGCCGAGTTTGGCGGCGGCCGTATAGAAATCGATCCACATCATCGGACTCATGACGCGCGGCGTGGCCGGCATGGACAGCGCATGGATGCGGCGCAGAAGTTCGGCGATTCGTACGACATTCGAGTCGCGCCGGGCATCTTGCGCGTTCCACGACCGACCGCTCGACCAACGTGAAATCAAGATTCCGTGACTCGGATCGCAATACTCCATGGCCGGGGCGAGTCCCGCCGGCACGGCGCGCTCGAGCACGCGCGCCTCCCAGTGACGATCGAGACCGAGACCGCTGCTATTGGGCGCAGCCACTCTCAAGGCGTAGCTGTTGCCGTCGCGACTCACCCGGTAGGTATCGTTCACCAGCCCCTTGGATAGGGGGACAATATCAAGACTGCCCGAGCCCGGCACGTATCGGGCGGCCAGGCGCTCCACCTCATCCAGCAACATGGGCCGCGCGCGGCAAGCTGCGGCGCCACTGCCGCATGCCGACCACGATCAAAACCAGGTACACAGCAAACAGCAGCGTCGTCAGATACAGGCGGCGCGTAAAATAGAGACACAGGCTGACGGAATCGATCACCAGCCACCAATGCCAGTTCTCGAACACCTTGCGTGCGACCAGAAAAGTGGCAAATACGCTGGACCACGCCACCATCGAATCCACGAAGGGCCATGCCGCCGGCGTGAACCGCCTCAAAAAATACGAGCTCACCGCCGACAGCACGATCACTCCCAGGATTCCCAGCAAATGGGGTGCAAGCGGCCACCGGGACACGCCGAGCTCCCTGCCGGCCGCTCCGTGCCGCCATTGCCAATACCCGTAGGCCGCCATGACCGCGTAGAAGGCATTCAATACGGACTCCATGTAAAGATGGGCGTCGAATAAGACCCACACATAGAGAGAGGAACTGACGAACGCCGCCGCCCAGCATTCGATCCGCTGTCGAATCGCCAGCAGCAGGTAAACGACGGCGAGCACCGCCGCAATGATCTCGACCCAACCCGTGTAGCGCCATGCGCTGACGAGCTGGACCGATAGTTCGCGTATCACCGGGGCGCCGGCGCCGAGTCGGGCCGGCTCACTCCCGGAAGCACCTTCATGACGAAGATCAACTGCGGAGTCCCCGCAGCTTTCGCGCAACGCGCCATTTCCTCGCTCAGAACCGTCATGATCTGATCCAATGGACCCCAGATCTGAGTCGCCAGAGAATTGGTCTGCACGCTCAAGCCGGCGTGAGTGTTCAGGCGATCTATAAAGGCTTGAATAGGCGACAGATACTCGCGGGTCAGCGGGTACATGCTTATTTCTACGGCCGCATGCATATTTTTACCTGCTCCCTACGCCGGCATTAACCGGGTCAGGTTCAACGGGTTCGCAGGCTAATCGAGGATTCGATCTCCCGCATCTCAGGCCTGTTAGGACCACCCCAAGGTTCACGGAAGTGTAGCTTGGGGCGCAGATGCGTGCAAAACTCCTGCGCTGGGATGGGGAGACAACCTTGCGAATTTTTCAGGTAGACGCATTTACGGAAGCCCGCTTCACCGGCAATCCGGCGACGGTGGTGCTGGACGCGGACGGACAAAGCGACGCCACCTTGCTCGCCGTCGCGCGCGAATTTTCACAGGCCGAGATCGCCTTCGTCTGCGCAGCCAGCGGCGCAGACCATGATGTTCGTCTGCGGTTCTTCAATGCGCGCAAGGAATCGCCTTTCATTGGGCACGCGACCATTGCCGCCCATGCGGTGCTGCTCGCCCTGGGAAGGCGTGGCGCGGGAATAAGCCGTCAACATTCAGGCACTGGGATTATCGAGGTCGCTGCGCACCTGGGTCAGCCGGGCACCGGCATCAGTCCCCTCATCGAGTTTCGCCAGACGGTGCCGGAGCTGGACCCGCCTCTGCCGTTCAAAACCACGCTGCGAGTGGCTGAGGCGCTTCGCCTGCCCGCCACTCAACTGCACGAGATCATGCCGGCGCGGGTTGCCCGCAAGGGGAGCACGCGGCTTCTGGTGCCGATAGCCGATGCGCGGCAGCTCGACAATCTGGCCCCCAATTTTGACACGCTGTTGTCTCTTGGCAGCGAACTGGGCGCCGACGGGTTCTTTGTTTTCGCCCTGAATCGCAGCGCCGACGAATGGTCGACCGAGGCGCGTATGTTCTGCCCGGCGATCGGGATTCCCGAAGATCCGGTCAGCGGCAATGCACACGCCATGTTGGCGGCTTACCTGTGGGATCTAGGTCAATTCGGCAAGAACTCGACTACCTTCACGGGCAACCAAGGCCGCCAAATGAAGCGGCCCGGGCAAGTAAGCGTGAAAATAGAAGTGGATCAGGGTAGGCTGTTGGCCGCGCATATCGGCGGCACCGCCGTCATCGTCAGCGAAGGCACTCTGGCGCTGTGAACCCGACCCCAGGCAGGTACCGGACCGGCAATGCGGTCCGGTACCTGCTCTGGACCCCGAACCTCAGGCGCCGGACCGTAAATCCATTTTGAGCGATGCCGCCAGGGCCGAAACCTTCGCCTTCACCTCTTTCGCGGCGCCGACTGCCTCGTCCATATTGCCCGACGCGAAGGCCGCTTGGGCCTTGGACCAGAGCGAGGTCGTCTCGGCAAGTCCGGCCTTTGCCGCGTCCAGATCGATACCGGCCGCCAGTTTCTTGCTGGACTTCTTGCTCAGCAAGTCGATGCGGCTCTGAATCGCCGTGACCGCTCCGGGCAATGAACTGGCCAGCCCGGCCCATTCGTCATTCAGCGCCTTGAGAACTTCGTCCTTCTTCGCCGCAGCTGCGGTCGCCAATCCTTGCGCCGCACTCAGCACAGCGGGAGCACCCGTCACCACCGCAGCGTAGTCCTGCTTGTCGAAGGACGCCTTGAGCGCATCGAGCCTGCCTTGTACATCCGTCAATTGATCGGGCACGTACTTGGCGGCCTCCGGCGACGCCGCGGTCACGGTGGCCTGAATGTCGCCGAGCAGCTTCTGTGCGGGCTCCTTTTGGCCGGCGCACGCCGCCAGAATGATCGCCGCCATGGAGACCAAGGTATACCGAGAGAAACGTTGGCTGATTTGCATGGGGGACTCCTAATCCATTGCGTAGCTTGAGGCGCGCGATTCTAGCCCATTTCGCGTCTCGCGCGCTCCAGCCACTCGGCTTGTGCCTTGCGGTAGTGGGCCGGACCGAGCTTGGCCCCATCCAGCAAATCCTTCAAAACGTGATTCGCCTCGGCCAACTTGCCGCGGCGCTTGAGCAGCACGCCGAAACGCAGGCGTGCTTCCGCACCGGGATAGCCTGCCGCCAGCGCCGCGTAGGCCTGCTCCGCTTCGTCGAGGGCATCCAGCGTCTCGAGCGTACGGGCATACAGGAGCTGCGCATCCTGGGATCTGAAATCCGGATTGTGCTCGGTCAATCGTTCGAGCGCCGCCCGCGCCGCACCGAAATCCTGCTTGCCGAAATACGCTTTGGCCAATCCCAGCAGCAGGGTCGGGTCGTGCTCAAAAATGCCCTTCAAGCCACCGAGATACACATCGATGGCGGCGTCGTACTGGCTGCGGTCGGCGAGTTCCTCGGCAAGCCTGCGGCGGGCGTCGACATTGCCGGAAATCTCCACCTCCGCGCTGGCGCGCCGCAGGTCGCGGTTGGGATCCATCATCCGCTGTACACCGCTTTTAGCGCGCCGCGCGGTCTTGCCGCCCATGAACTCCGGCAGCATTTCCACGACGACGTAGGCCATGGATCCCGCCAGCGGCAGCAGGGCGATCGCCCAGATCCAAAGCATGTTCCGCCCCGTCTTGATGACGTGCATGATCAAGCCGGCCTGCAAGGCGAGGGAAAGAATAATGAACAACAACGGCGGCAAACTCCGTAGGCGCGAAGCTGGGTAGGCTTCAGACGCTTGCATTGTACCGAGAAACGCAGCCCTGCTCCCTAGCGCTCCGCTACGCGAATCTTACGCTCCACTTCGCGGCACTTGCTCCATCCGATGTTCGACAGGGAATATCCCAGCACGCGTTGCGAGCGCGCATCCACGGTGACTTCCATCTCGCAGCCATGGAATCCGGTGGGCGCGCCGGCGGGTTTCTCCGGGAGAAACCAAACGTACACCCACTTCGAGGAGGACTGATCGACCTTGCGCGGCTCACCGAGAGCATCCTTGAGCCTGCTGACAGGTTGTCCCACGTTGTCCGCCGCGATGCTCGGCACGGAGCGGACCGCATAAGCCGAATGCCCGCAGGCGCTTAAGATCGCCGCCCCGCAGGCCACGAAGAAAACCGCAACACGCGACATAATCCGATCCTTGAATCTTGGGTTTCAGGAGGGACAGTCTTGCCGGGCGCGGCGAGTCTTGCCGCAGACTCAAGTCGCAGAATAGGAATCTACCGGATGTGCCCGCCGATTATGTAAACGCAAGCCATGCGTCATGCCGCGCGGCAGGTCTTCCGCATGGTGCACGGCGATGATCAGCGTCACATGATTCATCAGACGCTCCAGCATCTGCTTCATCAGGGCGCGCTGTCGGGGATCGAGTCCTGTCAAAGGCTCATCCAGCAGCAGGATGCGGGCGTCCGCCGCCATCGCGCGCGCGATCAGGGCGCGGCGCAGTTGTCCATAGGACAATTCTCTCGGTCTGCGTTCGGCAAGCGTCAGCAGACCAAAAAAGCGCAACCATTTGAATGCCACGCGCCGATCCGCTGCGCTCGCCGCGTCCACGAGACCGATGCTCGAGTGCCGCCCGCTTGCCACAAGATCCAATACCGTAACATCGACGGCATAATCGCTTTGCAGCTCCGGCGACACGTAGCCGATGCGCCGCTTCCATGCCGCGATGTGCGTTCCCTTGGTAAATCCGGCGCGCTCGATAACGCCGCCCAAGGCCGGCGACAGATCCCCGTAAATCAGCTTTAAGAAACTGGACTTTCCGGCGCCGTTTGCACCGTATATCGCCCAGTGCTCGCCTTTTCGCAGCTGCCAATCCATCTCGCGCAGCACCGCGCGGTACTCGACATACAAATCGACTCTCGACAATCTCACCAGCACGCGCGCGGCGGCGTTGGCTGATGTGGGTCGGCGCGCACGCCGCACGCTGCCCGGCCTCTCCTGCGCGCGCGCCGCCAGGCGCTTGAGATCCGCTGGACGAATCGGCTTGACGGCGCTCACTCGTCCCGCGTCGAGCTCCAATATATGGCGCGTGCCTCGCGGTACGTCGCCCGCCCGATGCGCCGTGGCGACCCACGACTGGCCACGTCGAGCGGCAGCGGCCAGCACCCTATCCATGCGGCGCCGGTAGGCGGCGTCGAGCCCGTTGTACAATTCGTCCAACAGCAGCCAGTCCGGATTCTGCACCAAGGCCCGCGCCAGCAGGACGAGGCGCTTTTGGCCGTAGGACAGGGACAGAAATTCTCGGCTCGCATGCCGCGTCAAGCCACAGGTTCGCAATATGGCCGCCACTTTCTTGGACTGCGCCGCGGTGACCGCCAGCAGCAGCAGATCAGTGCGATGCAATCCGGTCGCCACCATGTCACGCACGCGCAGATTCCAATCATAGCGTGCATATTTATCCTGCAGTTCGGCGCCGATGTAGGCGACACGCGGCTTGGCGTCGAGCAGCGGGATCGCGCGCCGGCCCACCGCGTAGCTCAATCCGTTCGAACGGCGCGCAGTCGCGTCGCTTGCGGCCCACACATCGCCGCTCAGCACCTTCAGCAACTGCGTCTTGCCGGCGCCGTTGTCGCCGAGCAGCGCCCAGCGTTCCCCCGGCCGCAGTTCCCAGGAAATGTCCCGCAGCACCCAGGTGTCGTCTCGCCGCACGCTTACCGCGCGCAGCAGCATCGCCATTCGGCCCTTCATGGACGATTCAGGCGCCAGCGACCGTTGTGTTCAGCGGCGCGGCGCTCACCCGCCAGCTTGATCAGGTGCGCCTCCAAAGTGAGACGTGCCCAGCGATGCCGGTCGGCCGCCACATCGTCGTACACCACCGGCGTCAGCTCATCGAGCGTGGCGGCGGTCAATTGCGCGAGGCTCAGCAATACCTTGTTTTCGCGCGTGAGCCGATGCGCGGTCAAGCGGGTCACCACGTCCTTGCCGTCCGCCATGACGGCGCCGTGGCCTGGTGCAATTCGCTCGAAATCCAGGGATCGCAACTTATCGAGAGAGTGCAAATACGCCGCCATGTCGCCGTCCGGCGGCAAGATCACCGGCGATACGCCTTCGAGCACATGATCGCCGGTGAACAACAGCCGTTGCGATTCTAATAAGTAGCACACGCAATTCGACGCGTGGCCGGGAGTGTGGATGGCCCGCAGCCGGATCTCCCCCAAGGACAGGCACTCGCCGTCGAGCGGCTGACGCTGGGGCATGAAGCTTAAGTCTTGCCGACCGTCGCCGGGGGGCGGCAATCCGATCAACTGCGCGCCCGTCTGTTGCGCCAGGCGGCTTGCGAGCGGCGAGTGGTCGGGGTGAGTATGAGTCACGATGATCCAACGGATCGCGGCACCGGCCGCCGCACGGATGGCATCGTAGTGCCGAGCATCGTCGGGACCCGGATCCAACACCGCCACATCGCGAGTTCCGATCAGGTAAGTATTGGTGCCCGGCCCGGTCATCATGCCGGCATTGCCGGCGACGATGCGGCGCACCGCCGGCGCCAGGGTCACGCATCGCCCGGCAATGAGTTCAATTCTAGTTTCCATACAACCGGCGCCAGTCAGCGCCTGAATTAATTAATTTTAGCGGCGGTTTGCCAGCGGCAGGCGAGGCGAGCGTTTTTTTGCGAATATTGATCATGTCAGTGATGTCGGTCGCATTTTGGCATAGTTGCGATGAGCGCCGAAGCCGCTACACTGGCAGACATGTCTAAGTCACCGAACGCCAGACGCATTGGTGGTCCGCTGTCATGGGAACAATTGGCACGTCCCGATACGGAACAGTGCCAACGATTCTTGGCGGAGTCGCTGTCGCTGCTGCTCGCGGACCTGTTGCGCTCAGTGTTGTCGGACGCCAGCCCCGCCCTGCCGGCGGAGGAATCGGCGGTCGAACGTTACCGCAATCTCGCTGACTCACTGGCGGAAGGCGAATCGCGCCGCCGCACCAGTATCGGAATCACGCGTGCCGGCCTGGCCAAACGCTGTGTCACCTGGCTGAAGCTGCTGCTGACTCCGGCGCCGAACGCTCCCGCCACCGGGGCCATGCGTGAATTCGTCGATGCCTTGGGGCTGTTCCCGGCGCTTTTCGACAGCGAGCCGTCGGCCCGGTCGAGACGCGCCCGGCTCACGTGGCTGCTCACCCACGATAGACGCCTGGACGCGAGCACCCGGGAGGCCGCCACGGCCCTGATCGAAGCCTGCGAACACCTAGGGGTTCTCCTCTGGCCGGATGCCGAAACAGCCTGAACGGGGCCCGGCGTGCAATTTCGTGCCATTCGCCTGAACAGGCGTATAATACGGGCATAACGTGTTGATCCTACGGGACACTTAATGCAACCACTTCCCGCTCCCGAAACCCCTCCAGTGTCCGGCGCCCCACTGGCACCGGATAAATCGCGCTTCAAATTTCAGAAGCTGCTGCAGCCGTTTACGGTCGAACGCGGCATCGCCACGCCGATCATTTGGTTTCTGCTCGACTGGCTGGTGCTCGTCGTATCGATTGCGAGCCTGCTGTTCGTCGAGAGCTGGTGGGTAAAAGTTTTTGCCTCCTTGGTGGCTGCCCTATGGATTGCGCGCCTCTTCGTGATCGGTCACGACGCCTGCCACGGTTCCTATACATCCAACAAAACGCTCAATAAATGGATCGGCCGGATCGCGTTCTTGCCGTCATTGACCCCATACAGCCTGTGGGAAATCGGCCATAACCTTGCGCACCACGGTTTCACCAATTTAAAGGGCCGCGACTACGTCTGGACGCCTTACTCGCCCGACGAATTCGCCAAGCTGCCGTGGCATCGGCGCATGATGGAGCGCATTTACCGCAGCGGTGTCGGTCAAGGCGTGTATTACATGATCGAGATGTGGTGGAAGAAGCTGTTCTTCCCGGGACGCAAACACGTCACCACCCGCCGCCAGAGCTACACCTGGGACAGTTTGTTGGTATCGGCGTTCGGGATTCTTTGGATCGGCGGCCTGGTCCTGTGGGGCGTCTACAGCGGCAAGTCGATTTGGTCGCTGTTGATATTCGGTTTCCTGGTGCCCTTCTTTCTTTGGAACTGCCTCATGGGCTTCGTGATTTACGTGCAGCACACCCACCCACGCGTGGCGTGGTACGAGCGCCGCGACGAGTGGTCCGCGAATGCGGGCTACGCGACCACCACGGTGCACGTCAAACTCATGCGGCCGCTCGACGGCCTCATCCACTATATTCTCGAGCACGGCGCCCACCATGTGAATATGGGCATTCCGCTTTATCGCCTCAAAGAGGCTCAGGCTCGGCTCACCGCCACCCTGGATGAACGGTTGAATTCAGAAGTGTTTACCTGGCGCTACTACTGGAACACCGTGCGTCGCTGCAAGCTGTACGACTTCGCGCAGCATGTGTGGACCGACTTCGACGGACGCAAAACCTCGGAACCGTTGGTTCAGATTCGGTAAGGGCGAGGGTGTCCGGCTCAGGACACCCTCGTCGTCTCCTTAAAACTTTGTCTTGACTCCCGCGAAGGCGCCTACGGTAGGCTGTAAGAAGCCCTCAGGATTCTGATAACGCCGGTTCAATAGATTGTCGACGCGGCCATACACCGTAAGATGGCTCGCCACGTCATAACTTGCCGCAATATTCACTGTCGTATAGCCCGGCGCGTTCTCTCGCGGAACCGAGAAGTCCCTATTTCCATCGATCCAGGAACTGACGGTCAGGAGCGTGGCGTTGAGGGCCAGCCGGTTCGTTGCGTGCCACTCGGCGTTCACCCCGGCCTTGTGTTTCGGACGGCGCAGCAACTCCTGGTGCAAAATGTCGTCCGTGGCCTGCGTAAAGGTGTAGTCCAGGCGGAACGCGAGATTCTGCAGCGGCTGGTACGCCACGAAACTTTCAACACCCTCGGTCACCGCGCGGCCCACATTCGCATAGGAGCTGAAGTCCGCATTCTCACCGATCAAGTTCTTGATGTTGTTGCGAAAGTAGGTGACACCGAATCGAGCCTTCGTCCCCATCAAGCTCTGCTCGAAGCCCAGATCGAAACCTAGACTGGTTTCAGGCTTCAAATTAGGATTCGCAAAGAAAAAGAACTGAGGAAAGTTCTGAAACATCTGCGACAGGGTTGGCGCCTTGAAGCCGGTGCCGACGCTGGCCTTGAACTTCGTTCCGGTCTCCTGGAAGACATAGGCCGGCGCGAGCCGGTAGGTCGCTTTGCCGCCGAATCGGTTGTTATCGTCATAACGCACGCTCACCGTGTTGTATAGCGCGTCGCTGAAACTCGATTGCAGTTCAGCGTAGCCCGAACCTATGGTGGTGGCGGCCGACAGCGGAACGGTCATTTCGTCCCGTTGATGCTCGGCGCCGAGCACGAGTTTCTCGTCGGCGGCAAGCCGGATATTGCCCTGCCAATCGATCTTCGAGCGCTTGCCGAAGAAGTCGCTTTCGGGGTTCTCGGGACTGGTGTCATAGGATTTGATGCTGCTGTATGCCAGACCGAGCGTTTGCGCCAAAGCGCCGCCGAACGAGCTCAGATGCGCAGTGCCTCGCGCGTAGTACTGGCGCGTGTCGTTATGGCTTTGCGTCGAGTCGGGGTAGTCGTTCGGATAATTGTTGTAGTTCTCTCCGGTGATTCGCAGATGCGTATCGGAGTAGCGCCCAACCAGGCCGAGGTCGAAATTATCCGTGACGTCAAAGCCGAGCTTTGTCGATCCGGTCAGGTTGTCATAGTAGTCATCGATGCGCTGCTCTCCCGGCGCCAGCAGGTCCAATGGTGTAACCGGCGTCGCTCCCGAATGCATGTGCTGGATGTTGGCAGCATAGTGAAATCCTGCCAATGAGCCGCTCACGCCGCCCGACTGATTGAAAGTATCGAATGATCCCCCCTCGGCGCCGGCGCTGATCTGCGCCGGACCGGATCCGCTCTTGGTAACGACGCTGATCACGCCACCGATGGCATCCGAGCCGTACAGGCCGCTTTGCGGGCCGCGCAGAATTTCCACTTGCTGCACATCCTGCGTCAGGAGCTGACTGAAGTCGAACGAACCGACGGGACTGCTGGGATCGCTGACATCGATGCCATCGACCAGCACCTTGGTGTGGTTGGAGTTCGTGCCGCGTATGAAGACCGAGGCCTGGCCGCCGGGGCCGCCTGATTGCACTACATTCAACCCGGGAACACTTTTCAACAGGTCGGGCAGTGTTTTAATTTGCCGGTCAGCGATCTCATCCGCCGTAACCACGGTAATACTGCTGGCGACCTGCAATTCCGGCGTGGGAAGCCGGGTGGCGGTGACGACTACGGTCGATGAATCGTCCGCGACTTGCGCGCCGGCGACCGACGCGCAGGCGAATAAGGGGATGGACGTAACGATGGCAAGGAACGACGAACTGTGCACAAGATTCTCCTGGATGGGGCCCAAGAGTCGGCACGCGAAAGCGCATTGATGCTGATTTGTTTCATACCCGATGGCTCCGCGACGACGACTCCAACACTGTCGTCGCGACGGTTTCCCACGCGGCTATCAGCACACCCCGGCCAATAACTCAACGACGGCGCGAGGCGGGTGTCCTGGCTCCCGGGTCGTTGCTAGCGTCCCCCTTCCCAAGGCGTTGCCTCAGTGGATTCGTGGACGTTCGCTCGCCGGTTACAGTTGCGGGGGCAGCCGCGGTATTACACCGCGTTCCGATTTAAGTCCCTTGCGGGTACCTTGCGCGTGGCGGGATGATACGCGTAATAGCGGGGCGGTCAATCCGAGGGCAGCTCCGCGGCCCAAGGCCCTACCGGACTTCAATGTCGCCGCCTAGCTCTTCAACTGCTTCGCATGGTGGCGCAAATGGTCCGCCATGAACGTCTGAATGAAGTAATAGCCGTGGTCATAGCCCGGCTGCATGCGCAGATTCAGTACCTGGCCTGACTTTGCGGCGGCCGCGGAGAATTTCTCCGGCAACAACTGTTCGACCAGAAACTGATCGTTGCTGCCTTGGTCCACGAGTATCGGGCCGGGAAACGGCCGGCGCGCAACCAGTTCGCTGGCATCGTAGTCGCGCCAGCTCTGGGTATCCGACCCCAGATAATTCGTGAACGCCTTTTTGCCCCAGGGACATTGCATCGGCGCAGCAATCGGCGCAAACGCGGACACCGATTTATAGCGATCGGGATTGCGCAACGCGCAGACCAGGGCGCCATGCCCGCCCATCGAGTGACCGAATATTCCGGTCGCTCCGGGCTGCACCGGCAGATTCGCGGCGACGAGCTCCGGCAGCTCGTTCGTGACATAACTGTACATTCGATAGTATTGCGACCAGGGCGCCACGGTGGCATCGACGTAGAACCCGGCCGAATAGCCGAAATCCCAACTATCGGCATCGCCCGGCAGTCGTGGTTCCCGGGGACTGGTGTCCGGCGCAATCAGCATCAGACCCAATTCCGCCGCCAGTTGCTGCGCATGCGATTTGACGGGAAAGGTTTCGTCGGTGCAGGTGAGGCCGGACAGAAAAAAAAGAACCGGCACGTTGCCCGTGCGCGCCTGCGGCGGGATATAGGCCGAGAACTTCATCGGCCCGCGAACCTCGGTGGCATCGTGCTTGTAGAAACGCTGCACGCCACCGTAACAGGCGTGCTCCGAAACCAGAGTCAATGCGCTCATTAGTACACCACCACGCTGCGAATGGACTCGCCGGAATGCATGAGATCGAAGGCCTTGTTGATATCTTTGAGCGGCATCTTGTGAGTGATGAGATCGTCGATGTTGATCTTGCCGTCCATGTACCAATCGACAATCTGCGGCAACTCGGTCCGTCCGCGCACGCCGCCGAACGCCGTGCCCTTCCAAACGCGTCCCGTTACCAGTTGGAAGGGACGCGTGCTGATTTCCTTGCCCGCGCCCGCGACGCCGACGACCACGGATACGCCCCAGCCGCGATGGCAGCATTCCAGCGCCTGGCGCATGAGGTTCACATTGCCCACGCACTCGAAGCTATAGTCCGCGCCGCCGTCGGTGAGTGCCACGAGGTGCGCGACCAGATCCCCTTCGATCTCTTTCGGATTCACGAAATGGGTCAAGCCGAATTTTTCGGCCAATGCCTTGCGGCCGTTATTCAGATCCACGCCGATGATCTTGTTGGCGCCCACCATGCGCGCACCCTGTACCACATTGAGACCGATGCCGCCCAAACCGAACACCACGACGTTCGCCCCCGCTTCCACCTTTGCCGTATGCGTCACGGCACCGATGCCCGTGGTCACGCCGCAGCCGATGTAGCACACTTTGTCGAACGGGGCGTCCTCGCGGATCTTCGCCAGGGCAATTTCCGGCATTACAGTGTAGTTCGAAAACGTGGAACAACCCATGTAGTGATAGATCTTGTCCTTGCCGATGGAGAAGCGGCTGGTGCCGTCCGGCATCACGCCCTTGCCCTGAGTGGCGCGGATCGCCGTGCACAGATTGGTCTTGTGCGAGGTGCATGACTTGCACTGCCGGCATTCGGGCGTGTACAGGGGGATGACGTGATCGCCCTTGCGCAGGGTGCTGACGCCGGGCCCGACATCGACGACGATGCCCGCGCCTTCGTGGCCCAAGATCGCCGGAAACAGACCCTCCGGATCTGCGCCCGAACGGGTAAACTCATCCGTGTGGCAAACCCCGCTGGCCTTGATCTCTACCAGTACTTCGCCCGCCTTGGGTCCCTCCAATTCCACAGTCATGATTTCCAAGGGTTTGTTGGCGGCGACGGCGACAGCGGCTTGAGTTTTCATTGAAAAGGATATCCTTAGGTACTTGGGCTGAAAATGCGGCCTGAACGGGCGATTAACAAGGCGCTACCCTAAAACAACCGGCGCCGACTTGGAAGCAACACATGAATATTGAATTTTCCGCAAATGAAGCCCGCGTTATCGGCTGTCTGATCGAGAAGGAAATTACCACTCCCGACCAGTATCCGCTGTCGCTGAATGCACTTACCAACGCCTGCAATCAGAAGACCAATCGCGAGCCGGTCCTGGAATTGGGCGAGGCAACGGTGCAGCAGGCGGTGGACTCGCTGATGAAAAAGTACATGGTGAGCGACAAGTCGGCCGGCTATGGCGGGCGCGTCACCAAGTACAAGCACCGTTTTTGCAACACGGAATTCGGCTCGCTGAAATTTTCCAAGCAGGAACTGGGCATCATTTGCGTGTTACTGCTGCGCGGACCTCAGACGCCCGGCGAATTGCGCGCGCGCACCAATCGACTATGCGATTTCGCCGATGCCGAGCAAGTCGAGGCCACGCTCAAGAATCTGATGGCGCGGGAAGATGGCCCCTTCATCGCGCGCCTGCCGAGGGCCGCCGGCGCGCGCGAGTCCCGCTATGCCCATCTATTCTCTGGAATCATCGAATCCGTCGAAGAAACCGCCGCAGAAGAATCGGTCGCGGTTGGCGCACCGGGTGGCCCCGCGGGAACCGCGTCCTTGAGCCAGCGCGTCGGCGATCTTGAAGAGTCCTTGCGGCAGATGCGCGCGCAAATCGATTCACTCACTGAGGAGATGGCGGCCCTCAGGGCGGGATCAACAGCTTAGGCCGCAGCCGGGGACCCCCTGGGCTGCAGCCGACACCCTCGGCTGCCCGGTCACTGGCCGGTGGACGCCGTTTGTTTGGCGATTCCATCGCGCTCCTGCAGCCACTTGCCGAAGGCATCGATGTCGCCGGGCCGCATCCCGTTCGCCGCCACCCGGTGGCGCTCCAGCCACTTCTGCATCACCACCATCAACTGATCGGCCAGTGGGCGCGCATGATTGAATAAATTCATATACGTGGCCTTCGCATCTTCCAGGCGATCGACGCCCATCAGCGCCTCGGCACGATGTTCGACCGCCTCGAGCAGTTCCGGATTGAGCGCCAGCGTATGGTTGTAATCGTCGATGGCTTCGCCATAGGCGCCCAGGCGCAAATGAACGTAGCCCACATTGTCCCAGGCCTCGATCATGTCGCCCTTGTTGCTGAGCGCCACGGTAAACTGATCCAACGCCCTGCCGTAGGCGTCGTTGACCTTGATCTGAGCATCGTCCCGCTTATCGGGGTTGGTCGCCTTGGCCGCAATGCCTTCGTACTCGCGCGCCCGATCCAGCGATTTGACGCCCGCCTTGAATGCCTTGCGGGCGGCAGCATCCGGCTTCTCCGTAGATTGGGAGCTGCTGGTTTCGTCACTCGGCGCGCCCGCGCCCGTGGGGCCACCCATACCGCCCCTTCCGCCGGGCATTTGGCCGCCGCCGGGATAGCCCTGGGCCATTGCCAACTGAGCGGCGCCCCCACAGCACACCAGCACCACAAGCCAAGACGAAAAAATCAGACGCATTCTGCCCTCCAAGAGGCTGATTCCCGATTTATGCAATACTCGCAACATGTTGCACAATTTTAAGTTTTTAATCCTGGGAACGCTGGTCTTTTTGTCGAGCTCGGCTCTGGCCGCCCAACGACCGACCATGGGCGAGGTCTTGGCCGCATCCACCCCTGCGGATTGGCGGCCGCTCGACGCCGAAAACACTCTGTACGTTGAATTGCCCGGCGGTCGGGTGGTCATCGAACTGGCGCCACAGTTTGCGCCGCTGCATGTGGCCAATATCAAGACCCTGACGCGCGCGAAATATTTCGACGCACTGTCCGTTATCCGGGTGCAGGACAACTACGTCGCGCAATGGGGCGATCCGGATAACCGCCACCCCCTGCCGGCGGGCATAGGCAAAACGGCTCCGGAATTCGATTCCCCGATCTCGGCCGCGACCCCCTTCACTCCCCTGCCGGACGGCGATGCCTTCGCCCGCCAAGTGGGCTTTTCCGGCGGCCTGCCGGTGGCCCGCGCGCCAGATCAGCATCGCGCTTGGCTGGCCCACTGCTACGCCATGGTGGGTGTGGGACGAGACCTTGACGTGCAAAGCGGCAGCGGCGCCGAAATGTATGTGGTCATCGGCCACTCTCCCCGGCACCTGGACCGAAACGTAGCGCTGGTCGGGCGCGTGGTGAAGGGTATCGAGCTGCTGTCCGCGCTGCCGCGCGGCGGCGCGGAAATGGGCTTTTACACCAAGGCCCAATCACCCCTGCAGATCAAGTCGATCCGGGTGGCGGCGGACCTCCCGGCGGCGCAGCGCTCCAATCTTGAAGTCATTCGCACCGACACCGCGACCTTTAAGGCGCTGATAGAGTCGCGCCGCAATCGGCCTGAGAGCTTCTTCAAGGTTCCCGCCGGACACATCGACCTGTGCAATGTGCCGATCGCGGTGCGCGACCAACCCTAGGGCTGCTCAATCGCTGTGGCGCGAGGCCTCCTCGATGCCGATTCGCAGCGAGTTGGTGGCGATGCGCACTTCGATCAAAAACGTAGACAGTGCCGCGGCCAACGATAGCATCGACAAGATGAACATCAAGGCGATGAAGGCTGATAAATCCCAGCGCAGAAACGCGTTGACGAACAGCATCACCACCACTAGAGCGATGAACAGGGCGGATACGGTGATCAACGTGATCGCCGCATTGATGTAGGCGGCCCGCCGCGCCAGCACACCGAGCGTGCCATGCAATTCCCGCTCGTCGCGTTTGTGGTCCGCTTGGCGCAAGACGTCTTCGATTACGCGCGCTCGATCGACGATGCGCGCCAAACGGCTGGTCAATACATTGAGCGTTACACCGATTGCCGAGATCAGGAAAATAGGCGTGAGCGCGACTTGGATCAGATGGGCGATGTCGACAGCCTGGGTCGGAGCAGAGACAAAGCCGAAGACGCCGTTCATTCGCGTGCGCTCACCTGGACCCGAACCAGCAGCATTCCGGCGTCTTGAAAATGCAGCACCATGGGAAACTCCATGCCGATGATCAGCGGGCGGCTCAAACCCAGCAACATCACATGCAGTCCCCCCGGCTCGCTTTTGACGGTAATGCCGGGTGGACACTCGAGCGCATCGACGGCGCGCATCTGCATCATTCCATCGACGTTGCGGCTTTCGTGAATTTCCACCGCGCGCGCAATCGGGCTGGTGATACCCCGCAAACGATCCATTCTGTGTCCGGCATTGGTCACTGAAAAGTACACCACGCCGACAGCCGCCGCCGGCGCAGTCGGATGCGATCGAACTTGCCCGACGATCAAATCGGCGATTCGAAAATCTGCCGCCGTGGCCGGAGTCCCCGCGACGAGCCACAGAGCCAGCAACGCACAACCGCACCCACGCTGGAATCTCTGATACACCCGCCGATGTCCTCCCTCTACCTCACCACTTGACCCAGCCATAGTGCCAAGTCACGAGAATCACGAACCCGAACACGATCCGGTACCAGGCGAAGACCTTGAAATTGTGGCCGCTGACATAGCGTATCAAGGCCTTGACGGCGAATGCCGCGCTGATGAAGGACGCAATCGAGCCCACGCCGATGACCGCGAGATCATCGAGGTTGAGCGAGTTCCGCGCCTTGAACAGTTCATAGGCCGTCGCCGCGAACATGGTCGGAATGGCCAGGAAAAACGAGAACTCGGTGGCGGTCTTGCGCGATAGGCCGCGCAGCAGGCCGCCCATGATGGTGGCCCCCGAACGCGAAGTGCCCGGAATCATGGCCAGAGCTTGCGCAAATCCCACCCAGATCGCATCGGGAGGCTTGATGCCGTCGATGGTCGCGACGCGTTCGGCGCGCTGGCGGCTCTCGATCCACAGGATAATGATGCCGCCGACGATGAAGGCCGTGGCCACCGGCACGGCCGCGAACAAATAGCGTTTGATGGTGCTCGCCATGAACACGCCGATCACAGCCGCGGGCAGGAAGGCCAGAATGATGTTCAAGGCAAAAGCGCGCGACTTCGGCTCGCTCTGTAGGGTTGCGGCCAGTGACCACAGGCGCTTGCGATACTCCCAGCACACCGCGAATATGGCCGCCAGCTGAATCACAATCTCGAACAGCTTGCCCTTCTCGTCATTCCAATCGAGGAGGCTGCCGACGACGATGAGGTGCCCGGTGCTCGAGACCGGCAGGAATTCGGTCAGTCCTTCGACGACGCCGAGAATCAAGGCTTTTATTGCAATTACCGGATCCAAGTGTACATCTCTCTATTGCGGCAGCGCTGAAACAAGCGCGCAAAAAAAACGCCCCGGCCGCCGTGAAGCAGTCGGGGCGCCCTACCAATGATATTACTTGGTTGTCGCAGGAGCGGCAGCTTTCTTCTTCTTCTTGCTGTGCTTCTTCGCAGGCTTCGGTGCATCCGCAGCAGGCGCGGCGGCGGCAGGCGCATCCGCAGACATCGGCGCAGCGGCTTTCGGCGCATCGGCAGCCATCGCGGCGGCGGCGAGGCCCAAAGTCAACAGCGCAGAGGTGATCAAGGTTCCGGACTTATTCATGAGATCTCCAAACGGTGGTATTAACAAGCGGTTCAAAGAATACGCTGGATCTGCCGGATTCAGCCGAGATGAAGATCATTTCAC
This sequence comes from Gammaproteobacteria bacterium, assembly GCA_025358295.1. GTDB lineage: Bacteria > Pseudomonadota > Gammaproteobacteria > Steroidobacterales > Steroidobacteraceae > Bog-1198. The sequence goes on along the minus strand of JANYJY010000031.1, from coordinate 65,324 downwards.
AATCATTGAGCCAGGGGCCGGTTTGCCCGACTTTGCCCCCCGTATGGTCAGCGCTTGCCCTTGGCGCGCACATGCCAGACCAGATAGGCGACGATAGCCACATTGGCCACCACCAGTGCCGCCTTGCCCACGCTCGGCCGATGCAGCAGTTCCCACACCTCGAAGGGGATCAGGGAGGCGGTAATAATCGTGGTGAGCCACTCCGCCCAGCGCTTTTGCATCCACAGGCCGATGCCCTCGACGGCAAAAATGGCCGCATATGACAATGACACGACACGCAGCGTACGCATCGTCGAGGTGCTCAAGCCGCTGAACCATTGCAATAGGCGCACGACCATGTCGTGCTCCGCGCCGGACGGACGCGCCGAGGCCCAGTCGATCAGCTTGGCGATGAGCGAGGAATCGTGCAGGCGCACGCCCCCATAGGCCCAAGCCAGCAGCAGCAGCACCTTCAACAGTTTGTACAGCGCAATGGTACGCAGAATATTGAAGCGCGGCTCCGGCGCTGGCCGATCGGCGGTAGTCATGCAGGATTAAGCCTGACCCGCTGGCGGCTGAAACTCCAACGTGGCGTCGAGCAACGCGGCAATGTCGAAAACCGCCCGCTCGTTGTCGATCACCAGGCGGGCCACACCCGCGGCCGCCACCAATGCCGCAGGCACCTGGATACTGTCGCGTTCGCGGGTCACCGTCCAGGTTTCCAATCGTTTGTCTTGAAACGCCAAATTGAGCGCACCCCAACGCAGCAGAGCGGCGCGGGCCAGCGGAGTGTCCCCACCCCAGTGCCGCTGGGCGAGGGTCATTGCCGAACTTGCGGCAATTTCGCCGTGCGGCAGCGTCATCAAATCCTGAATGTATTTCACCATTTCATCCGGGGGGACAGACAGGGACAGATAGGATGCCGGCTCGGTCATGGCCGTCATTTTATGTCGGATTCTCGAGGCTGAACATGGCATTCTCATCGTCGTAGGCAAAGGCCTCGGCGTAGCGGCTCCAACTCACTATTGCGCGCAGCGTCTGATCTGCGGCCTCCTCGCTCATGAAATCCTCCAATTCGTCGACAAAGCGGCTCTTGCGGGCGGAATGCGAGGCACGTTCGTCCAGAACCCGCCGAATATGAGCCGCCAGCGGCACGTAGTTCAGTAAATGGCGGGAGAATATGCGCTTACGCTCGTCGAGGGCCGCATGCGCAAAAGCCATCCCGTCCTCGGTCAGTTTCAGATCGCCGCCCTCCAGTTCCGCGAAGCGCAGCATTTGCAGGGTTTCCGCGACCGGGAATAATTCGTCGATTTCCATTTGCAGATCGGAAGCGATATCCGGCAAATCGGCCTTGCCGTTGAAGGGTACTGCCGCGACCGCTTCCATGAGGCCCGCCAGCAGATTGGAGGACACATGCGGCAATTGGCTGCCGATGCCCAAGCCCGGGAAGCGCTCGTGCCTCGCGCTAGCACCGCCCTGCGGACGGGCCGTCATCTCCACATAAATGCTCTCCACCAGTTCGCGGAAGCTCGGATCGAGGCGATTGCGCGGCTGTGGCAGCGATACTTTAATTTCGCTCAGGATCCTGCCGGGATTGCTGCCGAATACCAGGATGCGATCGCACATCAAGACTGCCTCTTCGATATTGTGTGTGACCAAAATGACACCCTTGATGGGCATCCGGCCCTCCGCCCACAGGTCCAGGAAATCGGTTCGCAACGTTTCGGCAGTCAACACATCGAGCGCAGAGAACGGTTCGTCCATGAGCAGAATATTGGGGTGTACCACGAGAGCGCGGGCGAATCCGACGCGTTGCCGCATGCCGCCCGACAGCTCGCGCGGATAGGCGGACTCGAAACCGTCCAGACCGATCAAATCGATCGCGGCCAGCGATCTTTTCCGGATGTCCGCACGCGGCATCCGCTGTGCTTCCAGGCCTAAGGCAACATTTTCGAACACCGTCAGCCACGGAAACAGCGCGAAGCTCTGAAAAACCATGGCGATTCCTGAGGCGGGTCCCGAGATCGGCTGACCCAGGTAACGCAATTGTCCCGCGCTGGGCTCCGACAGACCGGCTATCAAGCGCAATAACGTCGATTTTCCGGAGCCCGACCGACCCAGCAAACCGACGATCTGGCCCTCGCGCAATTCCAGATTCATTCCGTCGAGCACCAGCAATTCCGCCCCGTCCGGCTTGGGGAAGGCCTTGCGCACTTCGGTGCACTGCAGTAGCGGAGAATTGTTCATGGCCAACCCTTCAGGTAAGTCGATATTTGCGCTCGGCGTAGTAATACAAGGGTCGCCAAAAGAGCCTGTTGATGACCACAACGAACAGACTCATGGTGCCGATTCCCAACACGATGCGATGAAAATCTCCCGCAGTCGTGGCTTGTGCGATATACGCGCCCAGACCTCGGGCCTGCACGTGAGTAGTACCCCAGCTCGCCACTTCTGCGACGATGGCCGCATTCCACGATCCGCCGGACGCCGTGATGGCCCCCGTGACATAGAACGGAAGAACCGCCGGCAATGCCACCTTACGCCACCACAGCCAGCCGCTGACGTGGAAATTCGCAGCCACGTAGCGCATCTCCGCCGGTATCGCCGATGCGCCGGCGATCACATTGAATAATATGTACCACTGAGTGCCTAAAATCATCAGCGGGCTCAGGTAGATGTCTGGATTGAGCCGCCACGCCACAATGCCGTACACCGCGATGGGGAACAGCAGATTCGCGGGAAACGCGGCCATGAACTGCGCAATGGGCTGAACGATTTGCGCCGCGCGCGGCCGCATTCCCACCCACACGCCGATCGGCACCCATACGATGCTGGCCAGCGCAATCAAGATGAACACTCGCAACATGGTGAGCGTCGCCAGCCCGCAAACCTGCAAGGCTTCGCTGAGCGGGGTGTTCTTGATGAGCACCCAGACCAGGTGCCAAAGTCCGGCCACCACGGCCACGATCACCAGCGACACCCAGAGCAGATCCAGGCTGCGCTTTTTGGGTGAGCCCTCATCCATGACAGGTTTGTCGACGCGTTTCACTGCGCGGCTGGTCCAGAGTACGGCAGCATGAAATGCCAGCGTGGCGGCTTGAATCAACCGCGAGCGGCGCATCATGGTCAGAGCCCAGGAATCGGGAACCCGGACTCCCGGCTCCTGCTCGACGCGGAAGCGATCCGCCCACGCCACCAACGGCCGGAACAACAATTGGTCGTACAGTAGGATCACGATCAACATGGTGGCGATCGCCCAGCCGATGGCCGCCAGGTTTTTCTGCTCGATGGCGAGCGCAATATACGAACCGACTCCCGGCAAGGCGACGGTGGTGTGTCCGACGCTGATGGATTCCGAGGCCACCACGAAAAACCAGCCGCCCGACATGGACATCATCATGTTCCAGATGAGCGCCGGCATGCCGAAGGGAACCTCCAACTGCCAAAAGCGCATCCAGGGCGACAGGCGGAAGGATTCGGCCGCTTCGCTCAGTTCATTGGGGATGGTTCGCAGCGACTGATAGAAGCTAAAGGCCATGTTCCAGGCTTGGCTGGTGAATATGGCAAAGATGGCGGCGAATTCCGCGCCGAGCACCCTCCCAGGGGCCAAGGACATGAAAAACACGACCGTCACGGAAATGAAGCCCAGAATCGGCACCGACTGTAGGATGTCCAGCATGGGCACCAACAACTTGCCGGCCCGCTCGCTCTTGGCCGCCCAAGTCGCGTATGTCAAAGTGAATACCAGCGAGAGAAACAGCCCGGCCAACATGCGAAACGTCGTGCGTGCCGCATATTCCGGCAAATGAATCGGATCGAGCGACAACGGAGCCACTTCGAGCTGGGACAGCGGCGCGAACAAGCCTCGTGAGGTCTCGCCCAAAAAAGCGATCAATCCGATGACGACGATGAACGCCAGCACATCCCAGCGCGACGCCAGGTCGCGAAGAAATCCATAGGGTGAGAGGCGATTCATCGGCGCATTCTCTCAGGACAGACAACGAAGTAGCTAGTAGGGTATGAGATTATGGAAGAGAGTCTCACCGGTGCCTCGCCGATCGTCGCTGCAACGGCCCATGCCCCCGCCACGCAAACTCGCTTCAGGGTCTTGGGTGCGCTCAGCTTCTCGCATTTTCTCAACGACATGATGCAATCGTTGATCATTTCCATATACCCGTTGCTCAAGGGCCAATTCCATTTGAGTTTCGTGCAGATCGGGATGATCACGCTGACCTATCAGATTTGCGCATCCGTACTGCAGCCGCTTGTTGGCATGTACACCGATAAGCATCCGAAGCCGTATTCCCTCAGCGTCGGAATGGGATTTACCTTGATCGGTACGATCACCCTGGCATTTGCGCCGAACTACATGAGTGTATTGCTGGCCGCCGCTCTGATCGGCGCGGGCTCTTCGATATTTCATCCCGAGTCCTCGAGAATTGCGCGCCTGGCATCGGGCGGCCGCCACGGCTTGGCCCAGTCGATTTTCCAGGTGGGCGGCAATGCCGGCAGCGCGATGGGTCCACTGCTCGCGGCCTTGATCATCATTCCGCATGGGCGCAACAGCATGAGCTGGTTTGCGCTGGCGGCCGTGCTGGCGATCGCCGTGTTGGCGCGGGTCGGCGCGTGGTACAAGAGCCAACATCTCGATCGTCGCGGCGCCAAGAGCCGGGCGGCGGCGGTAAGTCCGGTGTCGGCGCGGCGAGTCGCGTGGTCGATCGGCATTTTGGTGGTGCTGCTGTTCTCGAAATATTTCTATACCGCCAGCATCTCGAGCTTCTACGGCTTCTACTTGATAGAGAAGTTTCATGTCCCGGTGCAATCCGCCCAACTTTATCTGTTCGTATTTCTCGCCGCGATGGCTATCGGCACCCTGTTCGGCGGTCCCATCGGCGACCGCCTCGGCCGCAAGCGGGTCATATGGGTGTCCATCCTCGGCGTCGCGCCGTTCACGTTGATGCTGCCCTTCGCCGATTTGACGTGGACATGCATCTTGAGTTTCGTCATTGGATTGATACTATCTTCGGCCTTCTCGGCAATCGTCGTCTTCGCGCAGGAACTGATGCCCGGCAAGATCGGCGCCGTATCCGGCTTGTTTTTTGGCTTCGCCTTCGGCATCGGCGGGATCGGCGCCGCCGTTCTCGGCGGCGTTGCCGACCGTTACGGGATCGAATTCGTGTTCCGCATTTGCGCGTATCTGCCGCTGCTCGGCATGGTGGCGGCGTTTCTGCCCAATATCGAACATCGCAAAGCCCATTGACACACCAGCTCGTTCTCACCCTCTCCCAATACGGATTGATCATCGTGGTGGTCAACGTGCTTCTCGATCAAATCGGCCTCCCCGTGCCCGCGGTTCCTACGCTCATCGTCGCCGGTGCGCTCGCCGCGGACGGCAAGATGCCCCTGACTGGGTTGCTCGCCGGATCGACCATTGCCTGCCTGGTCGCCGACTGCGGCTGGTATTGGGTGGGCCGGAAATACGGCATTCGGGTCCTGAAAATCCTCTGCAAAATTTCCCTGGAGCCAGACTCTTGCGTCAGCCAAACACAGACACGATTTGAGCGCTGGGGAGTCAATTCCCTGGTGATCGCGAAATTCGTGCCGGGGCTCGCCATTATCGCGCCGCCGATGGCCGGCGCCATGCGCATCGGCTGGACTCGATTCATCCTATTGAGCACCTGCGCCGCCGCCCTGTGGTCGGGTGCGGGCCTTGCCGCCGGCGTGCTGTTCAAATCGCAGATCACCCTGATGCTGCAGCACTTGAACGACATCGGCAGCATCGTCGGAATTTGCGTCGTGATCCTCCTTGCTGGCTACGTCGCCTATAAGTGGTGGCAGCGCAGCCGCTTCTACAAGATGTTGCGCATGGCGCGGATCAGCGTCGGGGAATTATATGAACTCATCCAGGCCGGTTCGTCGCCCGTGATCATCGACGTACGCTCGGCCACCGCCCGCCAACTCGAGCCGCGCTGGATCCCCGGCGCACTACACATTCCTCTGCAAGACGCTGCCCGCCTCCTAAAGGAAATCCCGCGGGACAAGGACATTATTCTGTACTGCACCTGTCCTAATGAAGCCACGGCGGCGCGTGTGGCCAAGATCCTCATGAATCACGGCCTCAAGCGTGTTCGACCCTTGCATGGCGGACTCGACGCCTGGGTCGCGGCGGGCTATACGGTGGAGAAAGGCGCATGACACATCATGTGGTGGTGGTGGGCGCCGGTTTCGGCGGCCTGGCGGCGACGCATGGTCTTGCGGGATCGGACATCAAGCTCACGATCATCGATCAGCGCAATCATCACCTGTTTCAGCCCCTGCTGTATCAAGTCGGGACCGCCACTCTCTCGACCTCGGAAATAGCGTGGCCCATCCGTCATTTGGTCCGCAAGCGCAAAGAGGTGACCACCCTGCTGGGCGCGGTGACGGGAATCGACATGCAGAATCGCAGCGTGCTGCTCGAAGACGGCGGCACCGTGAGCTACGACACTTTGGTGCTGGCCACGGGCGCTCGGCACGCGTATTTCGGTCACGACGAGTGGGAACCCTATGCGCCGGGCTTAAAGACATTGGAAGACGCAACCTTGATTCGGCGGCGAATCCTGCTCTCATTCGAGCGCGCCGAGCGCGAGACCGATGCGTCGCGCCGTGATGCACTGCTGACCTTCGTCATCGTCGGCGGCGGCCCGACCGGCGTGGAATTGGCGGGTGCGATCGCGGAACTCGCGCATCACAATCTGCCGGACGAGTACCGGCACATCGACACGCGCCGGGCGCGCGTGGTGCTGATCGAAGCAGGGCCGCGCATCCTGCCGAGCTTCACCGACGATCTGTCCGCCTACGCCCACGCCGCGCTCGAACGCCTCGGCGTGGAAATTCATCTGGGGTCGCCGGTGAGCAATTGTAGTGCCGAGGGCGTGATCTACGGCGACCGGGTTCTGGCGGCGAAAGTGATTTTATGGGCGGCTGGCGTACGCGCGTCGTCCGCGGCCGCTTGGGCCGGGCTACCGGCCGACAATGCCGGACGCGCACGCGTGGAACCGGACCTCACGGCCCCCGGTCATCCGGAAATATTCGTGATCGGCGACACCGCCACCATCAATGCCTGGAATGGCAAGCCGGTCCCGGGAATTGCTCCGGCGGCGAAGCAACAAGGAATCCACGTTGCCCGCGTCATCAAGGCGCGATTGAACGGCGACACCGCGCCACGTCCCTTCCGTTACCAGCATTCCGGAAACCTGGCCACCATCGGCAAACGCGCGGCCGTCATCGATTTCGGCACGGTCAAGGTGCGCGGCTGGCTCGCATGGTGGGTGTGGGGTCTCGCCCATATTTACTTCTTGATCGGCGTACGCAATCGGCTGGCCGTAGCCTTGAGCTGGCTGTGGATCTATGTCTCCGGCAGCCGCAATGCCTGCCTGATCACTCAGGGGGAGCCTGCTTCGAAGGCTCGGTAGCAGGTAAACATACGCAGCGTCTGCGGACTCTGCATAATATAGGACGTGCGACTCAACACGTGTACGGATGCCCTCACAGGGCAAACACTCAAGCCCAGCCATGCATTCACGACGGTCCTGCGGGCCTTTGGTGGGGCCATCATCCTGGGGGGGACACCCTACGCCGCACAAGGCGATTGGACGGTGGGTACGGAAGCCGGCCTGCGGCACGACAGCAATGTCGGCAATGCGCAACCCGCATCCGATATCGTTGCCGACTCCACCCTCAAAGCCAGCCTTTCGATGTTTCAGCTATTGCCCTTGAGCGATGGTTACAGCCTGACAGTGGGCGGCAATCTCCACGGCGAGCGGTATCGTCAAGTTAACGGTCTGAACAATGCGTCCGTGGACGCCATGCTCTCGCTCAAGAAGAAATGGGGGCTCGGACCCTTCGTCCCTTGGGCGCGCGCCGGCATCACCGTGGGCCGATCGAGCTACGACTATAGCTACCGCAACGCCTGGGCGTATCACGCGACGCTTGCCTCCGGACGGCGCATCGATGAACGCTGGAACCTATGGGCAGAGTACACATTCGAAGATTTGGTCGCTCGTACTCACGAAGAACTGGTGCCTGGCTTGTCCGGCGACGCGTACAGTCAAGTGGATCACAGCCTCAGATTGAATGTGGAATATGCGTTGAGCGGGAATGTTTATCTTGCGTTGGGGCTCATGGGCCGGCGGGGCGACGTCGTGTCCACGACGCAACCGAACTATAACGTGTACGCAGTGTCCCGCGCGCTGGCGGAGGACCCGGCTTTCGGGCCGGCAGACTACGCGTACCGGATCAAGGGCACGACCTACGGATTTCGCGTCGGATTCAACTACTCGCCCACTGCGCACAACTTGATCTCGTGCGGATTCCAGCGCTTCGATACACACGCGGAAGGCGGCAACAATTATATCAAGTCGATCGTGGAAATAACCTGGGATCACCAATTCTAGATGAACAGACTACTTGCAGCGGGAGCCGGCCTGATTCTGATCGCGGCAACTGCGCCGGGACAGGGCGCCGAGCTGCGCGTGATGGTGAAAGATCAACACGGTAAATTGGTATCCGACGCGGTGATATTGGCCACGCTCTTGGACCCTAGAGCCGCCCAGCGAGTCAGGCCGTTGGGCGATGCCGTCGATCAGGTGGACAAGCAATTCGTGCCCTATGTGAAAACGGTATACGTGGGTTCGAAGGTGCTGTTTCCCAACAGCGATCATGTTCGCCACCAGGTCTATTCCTTCTCCCCTGCCAAGAAGTTCGAGTTGCCGCTGTATGGCGGCACTACCGCACCGCCCGTGGTCTTCGACAAGCCGGGCGTCGTGGTCTTGGGCTGTAACATTCACGACTGGATGGTGGGCTATATCTACGTGTCCGAAACTCCGTTCTTCGCGAAGACCGAAATCGCGGGAACCGCCACCATCGAGGATATGCCGCCCGGTGAATACTCGGTGCGCGTTTGGCATCCGAGCTTGGAGCGTACTGAAGAATCCACGGCTCGCCGGATCACAGTGGGCGCCGATTCGTCGGGCGCCGCTGCGCCGGGCGCCGCTGCGCCGACGAACGCTGTGTGGACCGTGGGACTAAAGCCGCTGTTTAGGGTCCCCCGCGCATCGGGGGCAGCCTCGCCCGGCTATCCGTAAGGTCAGCTGAACGCCGCAATCCCGGTCTGCGCTCTTCCCAAGATGAGCGCGTGAATATCGTGTGTGCCCTCGTAGGTGTTGACCACTTCGAGATTCACCAGATGGCGGGCCACGCCGAACTCGTCTGAAATACCGTTGCCGCCCAGCATGTCGCGCGCGGCGCGCGCCACGTCCAATGACTTGCCGCAGGAATTGCGCTTGAGCATGGAGGTGATCTCGACTGACGCAGTCCCCTCGTCCTTCATGCGGCCAAGACGCAGGCACCCCTGCAGCGCCAGCGTGATTTCCGTTTGCATGTCGACCAGCTTCTTTTGAATCAGCTGATTGGCGGCGAGCGGGCGGCCGAATTGCTTGCGGTCCAGGACATATTGACGCGCGGTATGCCAACAATCTTCGGCCGCACCGAGGGCGCCCCAGGATATACCGTAACGCGCCGAATCTAGACAGGTGAACGGCCCCTTCAATCCCTTGACTCCCGGTAATAGATTTTCCTCGGGGACGAAAACTTCGTCCATGAGAATCTGTCCGGTGATGGAGGCCCGCAGTCCCACCTTGCCGTGAATGGTCGGCGCCGCCAGGCCCTTCCAGCCCTTCTCGAGAATGAACCCGCGAATCACATCATCGTCGGTCTTCGCCCACACCACGAACACATCGGCAATGGGACTATTGGAGATCCACGTTTTGGCGCCCGACAGGCGGTAGCCGCCGTCGGCGCTGCGGGCACGAGTGATCATGCTGCCGGGATCAGACCCATGGTTGGGCTCTGTCAGGCCGAAACAGCCGATCAAGTCGCCGCGCGCCAGCGCGGGCAAATATTTGCGCTTCTGAGCCTCCGTGCCGAAGCGGTCGATCGGCAGCATGACGAGCGAGGACTGCACGCTCATCATGGATCGGTATCCCGAATCGATGCGCTCGACCTCGCGTGCGATGAGTCCGTAGCTGACATAATTCAGGCCGCCGCCGCCGAATTCCACGGGGATGGTCGCGCCCAACAATCCCAGCTCGCCCATTTCCTTGAAAATGGCGGGGTCGGTGAACTCGCGGCGAAAGGCGTCGACGACGCGCGGCGCCAGCCGGCCCTGCGCATAGTCGCGTGCGGCGTCGCGCACCATTTTTTCCTCATCCGTCAGCTGCCCATCGAGCAACAACGGATCGTCCCAATGAAAACTACCACGCGTCATAGTCCAGCCTTCCGTCCCCTTCGAGGTTGCAAAGCATCGCATAATCTTGAGGGCCGGTGTGCCTTTCGATCATGCTAAGTTGTCCCCATGAATAGTGCGCTTTCACACCTCAGGGTGCTGGATCTTTCGCGGGTCCTGGCGGGCCCCTGGGCGGGACAGGTCCTGGCCGACCTGGGCGCGGACGTCATTAAGATCGAGCGGCCCGGCATGGGCGACGACACGCGCAGCTGGGGTCCGCCTTTCTTGCGCGATGCGCAAGGAAACGACGGCGCCGATGCGGCTTACTATTTGTGCGCCAACCGCAACAAGCAATCCGTCACCGTGGATTTTACGACGGCGGAGGGCCAAGCCATCATTCGCGAACTGGCGCTCAAATCCGATGTGGTGCTGGAGAACTTCAAGGTCGGCGGCCTTCAGGCCTATGGATTGGACTATGCGTCGCTGCGCGCGCTCAATCCAGGACTCATCTACTGCTCCATTACCGGATTTGGACAAACCGGCCCTTATGCGCCGCGCGCCGGCTACGACTTGTTGGTGCAGGCCATGGGCGGCCTGATGAGCATCACCGGACGCCGGGACGATGAGCCGGGCGCCGGACCACAAAAAGCGGGCGTCGCCGTGACGGATATTCTCACCGGACTGTACGCCGCCATCGGTGTTCTCGCTGCGCTGGCGCACCGCGAACAAACCGGGCTGGGACAGCACATCGACATCGGCCTACTCGACGTCCAGGTTGCCTGTCTTGCCAATCAGGCAATGAATTACCTGGTCAGCGGCAGCGCCCCGCGACGCACGGGAAACGCCCATCCGAATCTCGTGCCCTACCAGGATTTTCCCACCAGCGACGGGTACCTGATCATTGCCGTCGGCAATGACGCGCAGTTTGCGCGGCTGTGCGGCGTCATGGGGCTCTCCGATCTCGCGCTCGATCCAAACTACGCCACCAATAAGCAACGCGTCGCCAATCGAATTGAATTGGTCAATACTCTCAGTGCGGTTACCGTGACGCATCCCACCGCCCACTGGGTCGACGCGCTCGAGGAGGTCGGCGTTCCCGCCGGTCCGATTAACACCCTGGAAGGCGTCTTCGCGGATCCGCAAGTCCAAGCTCGCGCCATGCGTGTCGAACTGCCCCATCCCGTTGCCGGCACGGTATCTCTGGTAGCAAGCCCCCTGCGCCTGTCGGAAACACCGGTGACCTATCGCTCCGCTCCGCCGCTCCTGGGAGCGCAAACTCGCGACGTGCTCGAACGGCGCTTGGGCATGTCTGCGGCAGACATCGACGCCTTGAAAGCGAAAGGAATTATTTAGCCAGCACGTTCTCGATTCGGCGGTCGGGCACGAGCCAAAGCAGGGCAACCAGGATATAAATTGCCTGAGCCAGCCAGGGGGCGCGGCATGCCACGGCAACCCCGGTCAAGTACAGAACCGGGGACAGCTTACCCTTCCAGTCGCCGCGCACCGCCTTCTTGAGCAGCGAAGCCGGCCCCTGCGCAGCAATGATGCTCTGCTGCAGAATCCAGTAAGCAATGGCGGCCATCAGCAGCACCACGCCATACAGAACCGACGGTGCGGCGGCAAGATGGTTCTCGCCGATCCAAGCCGTCGTGACCGGGAATAAAGAGAGCCAGAACAAAAGGTGCAGATTGGCCCACAGAATGCCACCGGTGACTTCCGCGCAGGTATGCAGCATGTGATGGTGGTTGTTCCAGTAAATGCCCACGTAGACAAAGCTCAGAACATAGCTCAAGAACAGGGGAATCATGGGCACCAGCGCGTCCACAGTCTCGCCGTGCGGCACCTTGAGCTCCAACACCATGATGGTGATAATGATGGCGACGACGCCATCACTGAAGGCCTCCAATCTGCCGCTTTTCATCGTTCGAATGGTCCTTTGATTCGGGTATTCCGTTTAGTGAACCGCAAGCATGGGAAAAACTCAAATGAAAGCACGGACACTGATCCAGGGATTGGCTGTAGCTACCGGCGCATGGGCGGCATCGGCGTCGACTATGCCGCCGCCGGGCGATCAACAACTCGCCCGGGACATGCTGAAAAGCCTGGTGGAAATCAACACCACTCACGCGCATGGCTCAACCGAAGCCGCGAAGGCCATTCAAGGCTGGTTTTTGAGCGCGGGATTCCCGGCAGACGATGTAGTTTTTCTGGAGCCGGACAACAAACCAACGAAGGGAAACCTCATCGTGCGCTATCGCGGCAAGCACCCGGGTAATGCCGTTTTATTCCTGGGGCACCTCGACGTGGTGGAAGCCAAGTCCGAGGACTGGTCGGTCGATCCGTTTAAATTGACTCAACAAGACGGTTGGTTCTACGGTCGCGGCACGATCGATATGAAGGACGGCGATGCCGCGCTGGCCGAATCCCTGATCCGGCTGAAGCGCGAAAAATACATTCCGGATCACGACATCATTGCGGCGTTCACCGCCGACGAAGAAGCGGGCGGCGATGCCAACGGGCCCGAGTTCCTTCTACGCGAGCACCGCAACTTGATCGATGCCGCCTTGGTCATCAATCTCGATGGCAGCGGCGGCGCCACCAAGAACGGCCGCCGCCAGTTCCTCAACTTGGGCACCAGCGAAAAGACTTATCTGACCTTCACACTGGAAACCACCAGCCCCGGCGGGCACGGCTCGCTGCCGGGTCCCGACAATGCCATCTACAAATTGACGGCCGGCCTCGATCGATTGGCGGCGTTCAAGTTTCCCGTGACACTGACGCCGACGACTCGCGCAAGTTTTGACCGGTTTGCGATGCTCGAGACCGGCACGCTCGCCGCGGATATGCACGCGGTCGCTCAAGTGCCGCCGGATCTCGCCGCGGCCGAGCGCTTGAGCGACAATATCCGCCTCAATGCGCTGCTGCGAACCACCTGCGTTGCAACCTTGATTTCCGGGGGCCACGCCGAAAACGCGCTGCCGCAGCGCGCCAAGGCCACTATCCAGTGCCGAATGCTGCCCGGAGACTCGGCATCGAATGTGCAGCATCTCCTCGTCGCCACCCTCGCCGATCCAGCGGTGCACGTCACCCTGGACGCGCCGCCCATCGTGAGCCCGGAATCCCCGCCCACGCCGCAGATCATGAACAAAGTAGCTCTGCTGATGGATTCTATGTGGCCGAATGTGCCCATCATTCCCACCATGGCAACCGGCTTCAGCGACGGCCGCCAGACGCGCAGTGCCGGCATGGCCACCTACAACATCGGCGGCATCTGGCAGGACGTGGATGAAAACCGCGCGCATGGCCGCGACGAACGTGTCGGCGTGCAGGCCTTCGACGAAAGCGTCGAGTTCACGTATCGGTTACTCAAGACCATGAGTAGCGCGCCCTAGGCTCGAGCTGCGGAGCCCGGGATATTGAATTGCGCAACCTGCGCATTGATGTCGAAGTCCCCCGCGGCGATGCTGCGCATCCACCGCGCAGTCTCGAGCGCGCCGCCGAACGCAAAGAAATGCGGAGCGACGATTTGCGGCGGCAGTGGCGAGGCCAGCAGCCTCAGCAGGTGCTGATCGGGACTTAAGGATAAGATTGACGAGTGGGCAGCCGTGCTCAAATTGCGCGTCAAAGCACGCATGGACGCCGCGATTCCGCACTGGATCGCAAAATGCGCCAGTTTTGCAATGGGCGCGGGGCCTGCGATGCCGACCCGCACGGGCAGGCGAATCCTGCGGCGCACGAGTTCATTCGCCCAAATCCTGAACGCGCCGCCATCGAGTCCGAACTGCGTAACGACATGCATGTTCAGCGCCGACGCCGCGGCTATATTCTGTTTGGCCTCGAGCGCTTGCCACAGCGAGGCCGGCGCGACGGCATTGTGGCCCTCCGGATGTCCGGCGACGCCGACGCAGGCAATGCCAGATTCCTCCACGATCGCGGCGTGGAGCACATCCAGGGTGCTGCTGAATTCCCCGACCGGTTTGGGCGCATCGCCGGCGATCAACAAGATATGTTCGACGCCGCCCGCGCGCAATTCCGCGAGTCCGGTCCGCAACATCGAGGCATCCGCTAGGCGCCTGACGGCGATATGTGGTGTCGCGAGAAAGCCGGCACGCCGCACGGCAAGTGCGGCATGGATCACCTGCGCGAAGCTCGCATTCGGTGTATGGGCCACATAGACGGCAGTACCAGCCGGCAGCACGCGGGTGAGCTCGGGCAGCCGGATTTCCTCGGACGGCGTAATTTCCGTGGACGCTCCCTGCATAAAAGAGACGATTCGACCCTTCAGCTCCTGCGCCGCGGACGGCGCACGTTCCGGTAGACTGACCTTGACCATATGTGCAGTTCGCGACTCGGTTGCCCCAATATTATAGACTGTGGGTTTGGCCGACCCACAGTCTGAATAACTTTTGTGAGCGCAATCGTGTCACAACCCGATGAGCCCGGATACCAAAACGGATTCGGCAATGAATTTGCCACCGAAGCGTTGCCCGGAGCCCTGCCGTCGGGCCGCAATTCGCCGCAACGCTGCCCGTACGGATTGTATGCGGAACAATTCTCCGGCACCGCATTCACGGCTCCGCGGCACACCAACCGCCGTTCCTGGCTGTACCGTATTCGCCCTTCGGTAACCCACCGGCCGTTTCAGCGCCTGGAACATGCGCGAATTGACGAGGCGCCGAGCGATATGCCGACCTCGCCCGATCAACTACGCTGGGATCCCCTGCCACTGCCCAGCCAACCCACGGATTTCATCGCTGGGCTGGTGCCCATGGCCGGCAATGGTTCTCCCGAAGCCCATTCGGGATGCGCCATCTATTTGTACGCCGCCAATCAATCGATGCGGGAGCGATTTTTCTACGACGCCGACGGCGAATTGCTCATCGTGCCGCAGCTCGGCTCACTCGACATCGACACCGAACTGGGCCGACTGCGCGTCGAGCCGCAGGAAATTGCCGTTATTCCACGCGGCTTGCGGTTTCGCGTACGCCTGAACTCAGGTGCCGTACGCGGATATATTTGCGAGAATTTCGGCACAGCTTTAAGGTTGCCCGACCTTGGCGTCATCGGCTCCAACGGACTCGCCAATGCACGCGACTTCCTGACGCCACGCGCCCACTACGAGGATCGCGACGGCCAGTGCGAACTGATCGGAAAATTTCTGGGTCGCCTCTGGACGGCGTCCATGGATCACTCGCCGCTCGATGTGGTTGCGTGGCACGGAAATTGCGCTCCTTACAAGTACGACCTGCGTCTCTTCAATGCCATGGGTTCGATTTCTTACGACCATCCGGACCCGTCGATTTTCACCGTGCTGCATTCCCCGAGCGAGATTCCCGGCACGGGTAATATCGACCTGGTGATATTTCCGCCGCGCTGGCTGACCATGGAGAACACCTTCCGCCCGCCGTGGTTTCACCGCAATGTGGCCAATGAGTTCATGGGATTGATATCCGGGGTATACGACGCCAAGAGTACCGGCTTCGCCCCCGGCGGCGCGTCCTTGCATAACTGCATGAGCGGGCATGGCCCAGATGCGGCGACCTTCGACAAGGCAACCGCCGCCGACACCTCCATCCCCACGCATATCACCGACACCATGGCATTTATGTTCGAAACGCGGCTGGTGATCAAACCGACTCGCGGCGCATTGCAGGGCGTGCCCGCGCTGCAGGCGGATTACATGTCCAATTGGCTCGAGCTGAAAAAGCACTTCGACCCGAGCCGCCCGTGACCGATCGCACGTCTCTCGATGAGACGCACGATCCGCGTGCGCACAGTTGGGTGGCTTCGGCCAATCGGGCCGACAGTGACTTTCCCATCCAAAACCTACCGTTCGCGGTATTCCGTCGCGACGGAACCGCGGAAGAGTTTCGCGGTGGGGTGGCCATCGGTGATCAAATTGTCGATCTCGCGGCCGCCGCCGGGCTGGGCTCTTTTCGGGGCGAAGCCGAGATCGGAATCCGCGCCGCCGCACAACCCTCGCTCAATGCCTTGATGCGGTTGGGGCCCGGCGTCTGGAGCGCCGTGCGGCGCGCCCTTTTCGAAGCGTTATTGATGGGATCGAGACTGCAGGCAGGCTTGCAACCCTGCCTGGTGGCGCAAAGCGACGCGCAATTCTCGCTGCCGGCGCAAATCGGCGATTACACTGATTTTTATACTTCCATTCATCACGCCACGGCGGTCGGGCGCATGATGCGGCCTGATAATCCCCTGCTGCCGAATTATCAATGGGTTCCCATCGGCTACCACGGCCGCAGTTCATCCATCGGTGTGTCGGGACAGACCTTCCACAGACCGCTGGGCCAGCGGCTCCCGCCGGGTACCACGCAACCCGTCGTCGGTCCCAGTGTGCGGCTGGATTACGAACTCGAACTCGGCATTTTTGTCGGTGCGGGCAATGCCCGCGGCGCGCGGATTTCAATGCAGGATGCGGAAGAACATATCTTCGGCATGTGCCTGCTGAATGACTGGTCCGCGCGTGACATTCAGGCCTGGGAATACCAACCCCTGGGTCCGTTCTTGGCAAAGAATTTTGCGACGACGATATCGCCCTGGGTGGTCACCTTGCAGGCGCTGGCTCCTTACCGCGTGCCATTCGAGCGGCCGCAAGGCGCCTCTGCTCTGCTGCCGTATTTGGATTCGCCAACGAATCGTCGCGCGGGCGCGATCGACATTCGCCTCGAGGCGTTGATTCAAAGCGCGGCCATGCGCGAACGGCGCGAACCCCCGCAGCGTCTTTCCTCCACTACATTTCGACACGCGTATTGGACGATTGCGCAGCTCGTTGCTCATCACACCATCAACGGATGCGATTTGCGGGCCGGTGATTTGCTGGGCACCGGCACCCAATCAGGTCCGACGCCGGGAGAAGCGGGATCGCTGTTGGAACTCAGTGCGGGCGGCAGCACGAGCATTCAGATCGCGCGCGACGAAACCCGCAGTTTTCTGCAGGACGGCGATACGGTCATCTTTCGTGGGTGGTGCGAACGAGCCGGCGCTGCAAAAATAGGCTTCGGAACCGCACAAGGCACGGTGCTGCCCGCCATCGACCTAGGCGAAAAGCCGGCCTGACAAAATTATCAGTGTTTTCCCTACACCCGCAGAGCGCGACTTCGTTGCAAAATCCCAGCCCCCTTCGATGCTGCAACAGACACGGAGTCGGCCTTGACAATTCTCTTCATTATTTTCTTACTAGTCTTATCCAGCGTGGGCTTGGTGTTCGGCCTGCTGAGCTTGCTGCGCCCCGGTCTACGATAGCACCGAGAAAGGATCCCAATTCGTCTGAAGCCGTGTCGGCCGCACTCACTGACGCCGGACTGAATCCCCGCCGGCAGACATGTCGGATGTCGCGCCCGGAGCGGCAGCGCTGGATTCATCGACGGGCGCAGGTATCACTCGCGCACGTATCTCCGGCTCCGCAACCACGTGCGCAGGAGAAGGGTCTGTCCTCGCCGACCCAGAGTCCAGCGGCAAGTTCGGGTTGTCGGCCTCAAGCCCTACCGTTGCAATCACGCCGTCGGCTTTCTGCAGCACTTCACGCGCGTAGTCCCAATGAATTGCAATCGTGGTATCGCCCACCGCCAACTGCAGCAATTCCGAGAATTGATCTAGGCTGGGCTCGAACGACTGTCCTTGCGCATCGACGGGCGGATGAGCTTCCAGCAACAGCTGCCCCTCCACCCAGGCGACTTTGACCGGCTCGTTGATGAGACGCACCTGCGTGCCCACCGGAATCAATGGAAACAGGGCCGCGACATCGTCCGGATACATGCGAATGCAACCATGTGTAACCGCAAGTCCGACGGCGATGGGGTTGTTGGTGCCGTGAATTAAATACGTGCCGTTGCCGGCGGCCAGACGCATGGCGAATGCCCCCAGAGGATTACTGGGCCCCGGCGGCACTCGTGCGGGAAGCGGGTCGCCCGCAGCGGCATGCTCCTTACGAACCGACTCGGGTGGGTACCAGGTCGGGTCCTTTTGTTTCGCGATCACATGGGTGACGCCGAGCGGTGTGCGCCAATCCATCTTGCCGATACTGACAGGGTAGGTGATGACCTCGACCGGGCCACCGCGTTTGGGCTTCGGATAGTAATACAGCCGGTGCTCGGGAAGATTGACGACAATCCCCTCGCGCGGTCCCGGCGGCAGAAGATGACGACCGGGGATGACGACAGTCTTACCCGCTCCCGGCAACCAGGGATCAATGCCCGGATTGACTCGAATGATCTCCTCCGAACCCAAGCTAAACTTGTTGGCGAGATCGTACAGCGTGTCTTCGTAGACGGTCTGGACCGTCTGGTCCGCGCCCACCAAGGTCGCGTCCCGGCTCGAGAGTGTGAAGGTGGTGGCATACGCAGGGTGCGCACCTGCGAATAATAAAATGCCGAGCGAGGCCGCGGCTGCGCCGCCAAACCCGACCAATCGATTCAATGCCGCTTTATTAACATGCCATTCCACTAATCTAGCCTACCACGCGCGGCCGCAAACGAAGCATCTGCGCAACGCCTAAACCGGCCAGACCTAGCAGCGCCAGGATATCCAGCCCACCGCCTCCGCTATGATTCGTGATGGTCGCATTGGTGACGGTCAAGCTAACCGAGGCCGCAGGAGAGGAGCCTGCGCTGTTTGCGCAGGTTAACGTGTAAGTATCGGTCCCCGCCGCGGAGGGGGTCAATGTCTGACTACCGCTGCTTGCCAACGCCCCCGTCCAACTACCCGTCGCCGTGCAGCCAGTCGCGTTGGTCGAAGACCAGGTAATGGTGGTTGAGCCGCCCGCCGTCAGAGAGCTTTGGGCCAGCGTTAGGGTGGGTGCCGCGGGCACCACCTGGGGAATGAGCGCCATCGCGGCATCGGCTTGGACAAAACCACTGCCTGCATTGTAATCGGACGACGATGAACTCATCGGCAATGCACTGTTGCGCAACGCGTCGTAAATCTGCGTCGGCGTGACTGCCGGGTTGGCCTGTAGCATCAGCGCCGCGATACCGGCCACATGAGGTGTCGCCGCGGACGTGCCGAAGAAGTTAGGAAAGCCAGGGCTGTTCTGACAGGCGGCTATGCTGGTACTGAGCAAGCCATTGGTGACTCCCGCAGTCGCGAGAGTGAATCCCAGAAAAGTATTATTGCCGCCGTTAGGGCCCACGACGTCCGGCTTTTTCCGAACGATGGGTGTCGCCAGCCGGCTGCCGGCACTGTCGAATAGAATCGGGGCGCCGCCCTGCGATGAAAAGTACTCGATGCTTGCGGGG
This sequence comes from Gammaproteobacteria bacterium, assembly GCA_025358295.1. GTDB lineage: Bacteria > Pseudomonadota > Gammaproteobacteria > Steroidobacterales > Steroidobacteraceae > Bog-1198. Next base: position 45,833 of record JANYJY010000031.1, on the reverse strand, counting down.
GTGGTTCCACATGACGGCGTGTTGTAGAAGAAGGCCGCACCCACGGAAATGGCACCAGCGGCGCCCGCATGGCCCTGAATCGTCGCGCTGTTGGTTTGGAAGGCATTGATGGTGCTGCCCGCGCCATTATCTTCCACGGCCACCTTGATGAGTCCGGGAGCGGCCGTGCCGTCACCCAAGCCAACTTGAATATTGAGCGTCTCTGCGGCGGTGTTGGCCGTGGCAGTCACCGGATTGCCCACGATCATGATCTGATAAGAATCGGCCCCCGTCGCATTCGGTCCGGTGCAGTTCACGGCATTGCCGGAGTAATCGGTGATGGTATCCGTCCCGGAAGCGCCCGTGATGCACACATCGATATGACTCGTGGCACCGCCGCTGGTGGGCGCGCCGGTGACATAGGGTTGATCCCACTCGACCACAATGGCAACAAACTCGCCCGGCACCAGCGAGGCGATGGTGACCGGCAGAGACGTCGTCGTGGTGGCACCCGACGCATCGAAGTTAAGCAGATGTTCACCCGTGTTCGGTGCGGCCGTCGACACGGTGCTGAAAACCGGGGTGGTGTTGTCATAGGCCAGAGCGACATTGGGGTTGGCGGCAGTGGTAGGGGCGGAGTTCCCGTCATTCCCGGCCGCGACGAAATACGCCACCCCTTGAGCCTCCGCCGCGTCAATGGCCTGGGAAATGATGCCGTCCTGAAAAAACGGCTCATCGAAATAACCGATGTCGTCGGCAATGACCTTCGCTCCCGCAGCCGCCAACGACGCGATGCCGTTCGCAAAATCGGCTTCACTGTTGTCGGCCGCGTAGAACGCGAGACCGGCGCCCGGCGCAATGTCGTGCACAATCTGCAGCATGGCCCGGCCCTCATCGGTCAAGGGCAGGTGGCCGGGCGGAATGGACGCCATGCAGTCCGGATCGCCGGGACTATTGGCGGCGGCCAAGGTGACCGTCGCAGGCAGGTCGCCGCTGGTCACATCGTCAGCCGCCGTGGCGAGAAATCCATTGCTGGCATAGCCCACGGCACCAGCGGCGGCAACATGGTTCGCCGCATACACCGAGTAACAGTCGAAGCTATCGGACAGCACACCCACTGTCACGCCGGCGCCGGTGAGCGCATTGGCCGAACGCACCACATCGCTGTGCTGCGCGAAGTCACCCTGGGTCATTGCCGCGCCGCTGCGCCTATGGGACATGGAGGCGCGAATGGAGTGAACTTCGGTATAGGCCGTCGCCGCGTCGAGCTCAGTCACCGGCAACCATCCGCCCACATCGTTCGCGTACACCGAAGCTCGCTGCAACCCTAGGCCAACCAAAGCCGCCTTCAATTTTTGCGGATCGCCGACGGTGACCGCATCGATAAGAACCAACGGCACCGCGCCTACTCCGGCCTGGCGGAATCTCACTCCGGGCGCGAGCGCGCGCAAATCGTTAAGAGCATGGTCGGGACGCGCCAAAGAGGCGTGCCGGCTCAGGTCCGCGAGCGCGGCGTCGAACTTGGCCGCCGCCGCGCTAGATCGCTGTTGGGGGCTGCGGCTGCCGAATGCATGCAGGCGGGCATTGCCGGCGATCATGCTCGGCCGCATATGCTGATATCGTAGCGTAGAGACGGCCGCGACGGCCGCCATGGTTGTGAGTGCCGTCATGGCGCCTATTGTTAAGAATCGTGCAGCCACCACGGTCTCCCTTTTGTCACGACAGGTACGCCGACTGAGACTAACCTCAATCGAAAAAGTTTGACACTCAATTGAAATACAGGCGGCGCGCCACCGACCTGTATCATCCGGGTAACTCTGGCCGAACGGCGATTTACGATGGTCGTACGAAGCAAAGGCCCATTGATCGCAGCCATCGGCATCAGCCTGTTGCACGGAATCGATATCGCCGCGGCGGCCGACCGCTCGAAGGTGCTGAATATTTATGCCTGGGCCGAGTACTTTCCGCCGGCGCTGGTCGCTAAGTTCCAGGCCGAAACCGGCATCCACGTCAACTACGCCGTGTTTGATTCTCCGGAGACCGCGGAGACCATCCTGTCGGTCGGTCGCTCGAACTATGACCTTGTGACCATGAACGCGGCGCCGGAACTCGCGCGCGAAATTCCGAAGGGCTTCTGGCTGAAACTCGACCAGTCGCGAATTCCCAATGCGCGCAATGCGGACCCGCAGATCATGCAGCTGCTCAAGGCCGTCGATCCCGCCAACCAATATGCCGTGCCGTGGATGTGGGGCACGACCGGGCTCATCTACAACGTCGACAAGATCAAAGCCATCATGTCGAACGCGCCTCTCGACAGCCTCGACATGGTGCTGAAGAAGGACATCGCCGCGAAGTTCGCCGTCTGCGGCATCAGCATGCTCGACTCCTGGGGCGATGTCCTGCCCATGGTGTCTCGCTATCTGCATCAGCCGCGACTCTCTGCCGACAAGGCGGACCTCGATGCCGTCATGGCCAAGCTTCAGGAGATTCAGCCTTACCTGCGGCGTATCAACACCGCCGGCTACTACCAGCAAATCGCCGAAGGCGACCTATGCCTGGCCATCGGGTATTCCGGCGACGCCATGGTCGCGCGGCGGATGGTCGGTGAATCCCAGGGCAAGGTAAGAATCGATTACTCGTTTGCGCGCGAAATGGTGCCCTTCTATATCGACAACATGGTGATACCGGCGGATTCGCCGAATCCCGGCGCCGCCTTGGCCTTCATCAATTTTGTCATGCGGCCCGAGGCTTCCGCCTCGGTGACTCGCTTCATCGGCTTCGCCACGGCAAACTCGGCGGCGTTACCATTTCTCGAGCCCACGGTCCGCAATAACACCATCATCTACCCGGTACCGGCCGTGCGCAGCCGCCTCGAACTGCAGCGCGTCTATACCGCGGAGGAAACTCGCGCGTTCACACGCGCCTGGCTGATGTTCAAATCCGGACTTTGATCCGCAGAAGAGAGGCTGGGATAATCCGTGTATCCCACCGCACCGCCCGCGTAGAACTCCGGCACCAGCGGTTCATTGAGGGGCGCCTGCAATGCAAATCGCCGCGGCAGATCGGGGTTGGCAATGAACAGCTTGCCGAAGGCCACCGCGTCGGCCTCGCCGGATTCCACCACCTGCTCGGCGCTCTGGAAGGTGAATTTCTCGTTCGCGATATAGGCGCCGCCGAAAACCGCCTTTAGTCTGGGCCCGAGACGATCGTCGCCCACGTATTCCCGTGCGCAGAGGAAGGCGATTTTCCGCTCGCCGAGCCGGCGGGCGACATATTCAAATGTTCGCGGCAAATCGGAGTCGCCCATAGAATGCGCATCGCCGCGCGGCGCTAGGTGCATACCCACTCGCCCCGCTCCCCAGACTGAAATGGCTGCATCGGTCGCCTCCAACAACAGCCGGGCACGATTCTCGAGCGAACCGCCATAGTCGTCCGTCCGCAAATTGGTGCTGTCCTGGAGGAATTGATCCAGCAAATAGCCGTTTGCGCCATGTAATTCGACGCCATCGAATCCAGCGAGCTGCGCATTCTGCGCACCTCTGCGATAAGCCTCGACGATGTCCGGAATCTCCGTGCGATCGAGTGCCCGCGGCATAACGAAGGGTGTCGGCGGGCGCACCAGACTGACATTGCCTTTGGCGGCGACGGCGCTCGGCGCCACGGGCTGTGCGCCGTCCAAGAAAATCGGATCCGATATCCGGCCCACATGCCACAGCTGCAAGAAAATTCGTCCGCCGGCCGCATGCACGGCCCGCGTCGTGAGCTTCCATCCCTCGACTTGTTCGGCGGACCAGATCCCCGGCGTTCCGGCGTATCCAATGCCCATCGGCGACACCACCGTCGCTTCGGACAAAATGAGGCCGGCCGAGGCCCGCTGCGAATAGTACTCGGCCATCAAGGCATTCGGGATGCGGCTGACGCCGGCGCGGCTGCGGGTGAGCGGCGCCATGATGATGCGATTGGAAAGCTCAAGGTCGCCCAGCGTGATGGGATCGAAAAGCGTGGTCATAAGTGGTTCCGTTACAAGGTCCCGCTACTCTGGGGCCGCCACGGATATTATCAATATCGTTTCGTTATATCGGCATAGCCACCGGTAATGACGAGGAAGCCCTCTTGATCCGGCGACTCTGCCTCGCGCGAGGCCAAACGCTACATTTTTTGTACGACGACGCGGCCCTGGGCATTCACGAAAATGTGATAGTGGTTGCCGTCCTTGCACGAAGCCGTGTAGTCGCTATCGCCGTTACGTTTCGCCTGCACGATTTGATCGCAGGGCTGTCCCTGCAAAGCAATCGTCGCTTTCAGATCCGTACCCAACGCCGCGTCGTCGGCAAGCAACGAGCCGGCGCTGAACATGGCAACTGCGCCAAACAGGGTCGCGGCGCTGCGTGTGAAAGGCCAAGTGCGGATTGACATGGTGTCTCCTAAACTATTTCTAAATTTGTGCGAACTTGTCCGGGTCCGCCAGAATGCCCCATATCGCCTCTCGCGAAGAGGCGATTGCCGCCGCAAGCGGCGGGTCGCCGTCTTGCAGCGCGCTGAGAACCTTGAGCAGCAACTGATCATAACGCTGCCGCAATTCCGGCGGCGGCCGCTTGTTGGCCCCCTGATACACGGTGCGAAATGCTGCGAGCAGATCATCCACCTGGTTTTTCAGGGACAGTTTCGTGAACACGCCGATGGCACGCGTATTCCGCAGTCGCTGTTCCAAGTCGGTCAGATTGAGAGTCGGCGCCGCCGCGACGGCCGGAGCAGCTGCCCGTGCTGGGGCCGGCGTGGTCGGCGCGACCGGGAGCGACGGGGGCGGCTTTGCGGGGGTCGCCTGTGCAGCCGCCGACCGTGGCGGCGTCACCGTTGGCTTGACAGGGCGCATGACCGGCGCCGGCTTCGCGGCGCCCACCGCTGACGGGGTCGGCGTCGGCGATGGAGTCGCGACGGCCGCGGGCGGATTCGGGACCGGACTTGTGCTTGGTGGCGGCAAATTCGGCGGCGAACTTGCCTGCGGCTGCGCCGCAGCAGGCGGAGTGACCCGGGCGTCATCCGCTCCCACAGACGTGGCAGCCGGGTGCGTCGCGGCGCAGCCCGAGATAAAAGCGAACAACCCAATACATCCTAGTCGGCTCATCGACGGCTCTCGTAGACAACCTCTTACGATCCTACACCATGACCGCCTGTCGCACTCAATCGCTGAAGAGTTTGCAATCACACTCCATAGTTCGGGGGCTGCGTGCGGTGAATATAGTATATTTCGAACACAACAAGATCGCAGGGCAAAAATGACCCAGCTTCTCAAGGAAGTCGATGTCGTCGTCATCGGAGTCGGCGCGGCCGGTAGCATTGTCGCCAAGGAATTAGCGGCCGCGGGCTACACAGTGGTGGGGTTGGAGCGAGGTCAGGCGCGCTACACGGTGCCCGAATTTCAGAGTCCGGCCATTCACGATGAATTGCGCTTTTCCGTGCGCAAAGCTCTGATGCAGGATACATCCCGAGAAACCGTCACGTTTCGCAATCAGGGATCGCAAGTCGCGCTGCCCCTGCGGCGTTGGGAATCGTTTCTTCCCGGGACCGGGCTCGGCGGATCCATGGTTCATTGGAATGGCCAGACCTGGCGTTTCACGTCGAGCGATTTCCAATTGGCCACCCACACGCGCGAACGCTACGGCAATAATTTCCTAGATCCGGAACTGACCCTCCAGGACTGGGGCGTCAGCTACGATGATTTGGAACCGCACTACGATCGCTTCGAATATCTGCTGGGAACCAGCGGCAAAGCCGGTAATATCGGGAATCAATTGCAGGCGGGCGGCGATCCGCACGAATCTGCGCGCTCCAGAGAATATCCGACGCCTCCGCAAAAGGAATTGTTTCAGGGAGCATTATTCCGCAAGGCCGCTGCGGGGCTGGGTTACCACCCCTTTGCGCAGCCGTCGTCGAATTTGAGCCGGCCCTATACCAATCCTGAAGGCATGAAACTCAATGCCTGCGTATTCTGCGGCTTCTGCGAACGCCACGCCTGTGAGCACTTCGCCAAATCGGTGCCGCAAACCGTCATTCTCCCCGTACTGCTCGCGAACCGGAATTTCCAGCTGCGCACCGGCTGCCAGGTACAGCGTATCAATCTCGATTCAACCAAGACGCGCGCGACCGGGGTTACCTACATCGACGCCATCGGCCGGGAATACGAGCAACCGGCGTCACTGGTCGTTTCAACCGCGTTCGCGCTCAACAATGTCCGCTTGTTGCTGTTGTCGGGCATAGGCGCTCCCTACGACCCAGCCACGGGCAGCGGCGTCGTCGGGCGAAACTATTCGTACCAAACCACCAGCTCCGTCGGTGCGTTCTTCGACGACGACGTAATCGTCAATCCCTTCATGGCCTCGGGCTCCTCCGGCACCGTGCTCAATGATTTTGGGGGCGATAACTTCGACCACGGCGCGCTGGGATTCATCGGCGGCGCCTATATAGGCGCCGTCAACTCCAGCGGCCGTCCCATCCAATATCACCCCACGCCACCGGGGACGCCTGCTTGGGGCAAAGGCTGGAAGCAGGCGGTGGTCAAACACTACAACCACACCATCATGTTGAGCATTCACGGCAGCTCAATGAGCCGGCGGCAGAATTATCTGGATTTGGATCCGACCTACCGCGACGCCTGGGGCCAGCCACTGCTGCGCATGACCTTCGACTTTCCGCAGAACGACGTGAAAATGTCTGCTTACGTGACTGCGCGAGCGGAAGAGATCGGCAAGGCCATGGGCGCCAAGCAGGTGGCCGCCAATCCGCGCAAGGGCCCGTATACCACTCAACAATATCAATCCACCCATAACACCGGCGGCGCCGTGATGGGCGACAATCCGCAAACCAGCGTCGTCAATCGCTACCTGCAGTCCTGGGATGTGCCGAATGTATTCGTGATCGGTGCGTCGGCCTTTCCGCAAAATGCCTCCTGGAATCCGACCGGCACGCTGGGTGCACTGACCTATTGGACGGTGGCCGCACTCAAGGACAAGTACTTGAAAAATCCCGGCCGCTTGATATCGGCATGACAGGCAACCGGCATGGGCGATGTACTCGGCACGCACTGGACTGGCGAGCCCATCACCCATCCCGCCCAGGTGCAAGCCGCGACAACCCCGCGGCGTCGATTCTGCGGAAAATCCACGATTACCTGATGCGGCACGCCCAGAGCCTGAGATTGGTATGATGTCGCGCGAGCCGGCTAAGCAAGACACGAGGCGGAATCTCACCATGCAATTGCGCACGAGAATCGAGGGCGGCGGCACACGTCCGCTGGACACCTGGGGCATCGACAGCGAATACGGCACCTTGCGCGACGTCCTGATCGGACCCATCGATCATTTCGCCTGGCAGCCCGGCAATGCAGTCTGCCAGCGCGCCGAGCGCGTCGGACTTAAGTTCGATTTCGCGATCGCGCGGCAGCAGTACAACGAGATGCTGGACGCCTACCGGCAAGCGAACGTCGCAGTCCACTTTCTTACCGCAGAAGCGACCCTGCCGTACCAAATCTTCGCGCGCGACAGCAGCGTCATGACTCCCTGGGGCGCCGTGATCATGCAGCTGCAAAAGCCATATCGGCGCGGCGAATACGCGGCGTGCCTGCAGTTCTACAGCGACGCCGGCATCCCGATTTACGATCTCATTACGGCAGGCAACATCGAGGGCGGCGACTTCATGGTGCTGCAGCCCGGCGTGGCCGTTTGCGGCTATTCGGGCGAACGCTCGATCGAACCGGCCGTGCGGCAGCTGCAGAACTGGTTCGAGGCTGAGGGTTGGGAGCTTCATACCTATGCCTTCGATTCACACTTCCTGCATCTGGATGTGCAGATGGGCATGATCGCCGAAGGACTGGCTGTGGTATGCGTCGAAGCGGTCGAGCCCGAATTGGTCGATTGGCTGCGGGCAAAAGGCATTCGCGCCATACCCATCCCCTACAGCGACACCATGCAAATGGGTAGCAATGTCGTAGCGCTGGGCGATGGGCGCGTATTGGTGCCTGCCTCCAGCAAGAATCTCGTCGCCGCCTGCCGCGCCGAAGGTCTCACTGTTTACGATCCAGATGTGTCCATGATCGGCAATGGCGGCGGCGCCGTGCATTGCATGTGTCAAGCGCTGCGACGTGATCGTGTCCGGGCCCGCTGATATCTCGCGGCGCGCCTTCGTGCTGGCCACGACGGCGACCGCGGCCATGTCGGCGGCCGGAGCTTCAAGCTCCGGCTCCGGTAAATCCCCGATTTCCGCGGCCGGTACCGACACCGCCGCGCTTTGCAATCTGAGCGCGGCCGAAGCGGTGACTCATATGTCGCAGGGGTCGCTGACGGCGGAGCGTTACGCCGAAGCCCTGCTCACCAGGTGCCGAGCCACGCACTCTCTCAATGCCTTCATCACCCTGGAGCCGGAGCACGTGCTGGAAGACGCTCGAGCCCGTGACCGTGAGCGTCTCGCGGGCGCCAAGCCGGGGCCCTTGTTCGGCCTTCCCATTCCCGTGAAGGACAGCGTCAATACCCGCGACTACCCCACCACCGGCGGCACGCCGGCGCTGCGTCATTTCCGTCCCAAAGAGGACGCGCCGGTGGTTGCCGCATTGCGCGCGGCGGGAGCGCTGGTGCTCGGCAAGACCAATTTGCATGAGTTGTCCTATGGTTGGACCAGCAACAATCTTGCGTACGGCGCCGTGCACAATCCCTACGACGCCACGCGCATACCGGGCGGGAGCAGTGGTGGAACCGCCGCGGCCATTGCCGCTCGCCTTGCGCCGCTCGGCATCGCCGAGGACACCGAAGGATCCATCCGCGTGCCTGCGGCGCTTTGCGGCATCACCGGATTTCGCCCCACCACCGGGCGCTACTCGACGCGCGGCTGTGTGCCCATCTCGCCGCTCTTCGATCAAGTCGGTCCCGTTGCACGCAGCGTCGCCGATATCGCACTGTTCGATTCGGTCGCCGGCCAGGATGGAAAAAAGCTCGATGCCGCATCGCTCAAAGGCGTGCGGCTCGGCGTCGTTCGCGATTATTGGTTTACCGACCTCGATCCGGAAGTCGAGCGTCTGACTGAACTCGCTCTGATGCGACTCAAGGACGCGGGCGTGCAGATCATCGATACGCACTTGCCGGGGCTGGCTGCGCTGATTAATTTAACCACCGACGCAGTCCAGAACCACGATGTTCGAGTGGCGCTGCCCGCGTACTTGAAGGAGTACGGCGCCGGCGTCGATTTCCAAGCCCTGGTTGCACAAGCGAGCCCGGATATTCAAAAGGCGTTTCGCAGCGATGTGCTGCCAGGCGGGGCGAATTTCGTTTCGGAGGCTGCGTACGCGGCAGCGCGCGACCAACACTTGCCGGCATTGCGCCGCCTTTACCAGGAATACTTCTCCCGATGGCAGGTGGCTGCCATGGTATTCCCGGCCACCATGGTCCCCGCCCCGCGCATCGGCGAGGAAACCACGGTAGAGGTTCGCGGTCGCGCCCTACGCTTCGATATCGCCGTGGCGCGCAATATCGCACCCGGCAGTACCGCGGGCCTGCCTGGATTGGTGCTGCCGGCCGGCCTCACTCGAGCCGGACTGCCGGTGGCGCTGGAGTTCGATGCGCCCGCGGGCGGCGATCGTGCACTGCTGTCGCTCGGCTTGAACCTGGAGCGCGCGCTCGGGACTTTGCCTGCACCCGTCAGTGTCTGATCGCCAGCCGGATCAGCGCCGCCAACAAGGCAAGCGCCAGCACGCTCAGCGACCAGATGGCGATCATCCACAGTAGCCGCTTGTAGAGAGGGCTGGGCGGCACACCGCTGGGCGGACCCGCAGCGCGCAACGCGGGCATGTTCAGTGATATCCCGTTTCGGACACCTTGCCGCGAAACACCCAATAAGACCACGCGGTATACCCGAGAATAAGCGGCATGAGAGCGCAGGCGCCCACCAGCATGAATAGTTGACTGCTCCTCGGCGCGGCAGCATTCCATATCGACAATCGGCTCGGAATAAGGTCGGGCCACATTGAAATGGCGAGCCCGAGGAGGGACAAGCCGAACAATCCCAAGGTCAGTGCAAACGGCGCGAAATCGCGACCCTTGCCGATTCGCCGATACAGCAGCAGACCGATGCCGGCGACCACGACGGGCATCACCCCCAACGCGCACACACCGGGCCAAGTGAACCAGGTGTCATAGTATTTGACGTTGAGAAACGGCGTATAGACGCTCACGGCGGCAATCGCCGCGAGCAAGGCGGAAGTGAGGGTTTTGGCGAAGCGGCGCGCCTCTTCCTGTACCTGACCCGACGTCTTCCATATCAGCCAGCAGGCACCGAGCAATGCGTACCCCGCCACGAGACTCACGCCGGTAAGCAAGCTGAACGGCGTAATCCAATCCCAATAGCCGCCCGCGTAGGCGCGACCGCTGATCTTGATCCCCTGCAACAGCGCGCCGAGTGTAATGCCCTGCGCAAATGTCGCGACGATGGAACCGATGCAAAATCCCGCGTCCCAGCGAGCGCGATGATTCGGGTCGCGCCAGCGGAATTCGAATGCAACGCCGCGAAACACCAGCCCCAGCAACATGGCGATCATCGGCGCGTACAAGGCGGGGAGAATGATGGCGTACGCCAAGGGGAACGCTGCCATCAAGCCACCGCCACCGAGCACCAACCAGGTTTCATTGCCGTCCCAGACCGGAGCGATGGCGTTCATCGCCGTGTTTCGTTCGGTACCCACGCGGAAGCGGGTAAATAAAATGCCGATTCCCAAATCGAAGCCATCCATCACCACATACATCGCCACGGCGAACACGATGATGCCGGCCCAAATCACGGTCAATTCCGACTGCATCAGGCACCCCCGCCCGACTTGATTGCTGCGGCGGGCGTAATGCCGGCCGTGCGCGGGGACGCCGGCTCGGGCAGGCTCTCGTGGGTGCTCGGCGGTTTGGCCATCAACTTGACGATGTAGATGCCTCCGGAGACAAAGGTTGCGAAATACACGACGACGAAAGCAATCAAGGATCCCGTCACGCCGGGACTGGCAATCGGCGACACCGACTCGGCGGTTCGCAGCGCGTGGTAAACGGTAAAAGGTTGCCGGCCGACTTCCGTGGTCACCCATCCGGCGATAACCGCGATGAATCCCGCCGGGCCCATCAATACCGCCAGGCGGTGCAGCAGGGGCCATTCATACAATTTGCCTCGAGCCCGTGCCAGCACGCTGAACAGACCCAACCCCAGGATCGCAACACCCAATGCGACCATTACGCGAAACGACCAGAAAATAATGGCCACGGGCGGCCAATCCTTGCGCGGAATCGTATCCAATCCCGCAAGCGGCGCATTCAGATCATGCGCGAGAATCAGCGAGGAGAGTTTTGGAATCTCCAAGCTGTGGGACATGCGGCGATTTTCCTCATCGGGAATGCCGATTAGCACCAAGGGTGCGCCCGCAGCATAAGAATCGAAATGCCCTTCCATGGCCATGACCTTGGCCGGTTGATATTCCTGGGTATTCAATCCCTGCGTATCACCGGCGAGAATTTGAATCGGAGCGACGATGGCGGCCATCCACATCGCCATGGAAAACATGGTGCGCGCGCCCGCATTCTGCCCATCACGCAGCAAGTGCCAGGCGCCAACCGCGCCCACCACCAGGGAGGTCGTGAGGAAGGCGGCTATCACCGTGTGCACGAAGCGATACGGGAAGCTCGGATTGAAAATAATGGGAATCCATGAACCCTTCGGCACGAACTGGCCGACCTCGTTCAGCGTAAAGCCGGCCGGCGTCTGCATCCAACTGTTCGCAGCCAAGATCCACGTCGCCGATATGAGTGTGCCGAACGCCACCATGCAGGTCGCAAAAAAATGCAGCTTCGGGCCCACTTTGGTGACGCCGAACAGCATCACGCCGAGAAATCCCGCCTCGAGAAAAAACGCGGAGAGCACCTCGTACGCCATCAGCGGACCCACAATCGCACCCGTCTTGTCCGAAAACACCGCCCAGTTGGTGCCAAATTGGTAGGACATGACGATGCCGGAAACCACGCCCATGCCGAAGACGATGGAGAAGATCTTGATCCAATAGCGAAACAGGTTTTCGTAGACCGGCTTGCCCGTCTTGAGCCACAGGCCTTCCAACACGGCCAGGTAGCTTGCCAAGCCGATCGAGAATGCCGGGAAAATAAAGTGGAAGGACACCGTGAACGCGAATTGCGCTCGGGCCAGATTGAGTGCCGTCTCGGTTCCGGTCATGCTACTACTTTACTCCTAAGGCGGACTCGTAGTGCCCACTCGTACCGTATCGTTCTCGTCGATTGCCTTGGCCGCGGCGCTGCTGGCGCCCGGCGCCGCCGAAGCCGCGGCCCCGCCCGCCTTGGAATCGGCCGACGGCATGGTAGTGACTGCCCAGCACCTGGCCTCCGACGTGGGCGCCGACATTCTGCGGCGCGGCGGCAATGCCGTGGACGCCGCGGTGGCGGTCGGCTTTGCCCTCGCCGTGACGCATCCCTGCTGCGGGAATATCGGCGGCGGCGGCTTCATGGTGCTGCACCAGGCCGACGGCAAAAATACCTTCATCAACTTTCGCGAAAAGGCGCCGCGGGCCGCTCGCGCCGACATGTTTCTGGACGCGCATGGCAATCCTGTCACCGATAGGAGCATCAACGGCTATCTTGCGGCGGGCGTGCCGGGAACCGTCCTTGGCCTTGAGACCGCGCGCCGAGAATACGGCACCCAGCCCCTGGCGGCGCTCATCGCGCCGTCGATCCGCCTTGCCGAGAACGGATTCATTTTGACCCGCGGCGACGTCGATGTGCTCGATGCGGGAGCCGCGGCATTCCGCGGCCGGCCGAATGTGGCAGCGATATTCCTTCATCAGGGGGTGCCCTTCAAACCCGGCCAGCGACTGGTGCAGAAAAATCTCGCGGCTACTCTGCGGGCCGTCAGCGACGGCGGCACCCAGGCCTTCTACCAGGGTTCGATTGCCGACGCCGTGGTCGCTGCGTCGCAGGCCAACGGCGGCCTGTTCACCAAGCGGGATTTCACCGACTACTCGGTCACCGAATCCGCGCCGATTTCCTGCGGCTATCGCGGCTATACCGTTGTGTCGTCGCCTCCGCCCAGTTCGGGGGGCGTCACGCTGTGTGAAATGCTGCAAGTGTTGGAAGCCTATCCTCTCGATGCGCTGGGCTATCATTCCAGTGCTTCGTTGCATCTGATGACGGAGGCAATGCGGCACGCCTATCAGGATCGCAATACCTATCTAGGCGACCCTGAGTTCGTCGAGAATCCGATCGCGCGGCTGCTGTCGCAGCCCCATACCCGAGAGATTCGCGCGCTCATTCTGCCGCACCGGGCGAGTCCGTCCACGCTTGCACCTGTTTCGACCGCCGACGAACACGCCACGACCACGCACTACTCCATCGTCGATCGCTGGGGCAACCTCGCATCGGTTACCTACACCATCAACGATGACTTCGGCGCCAAGGTCATTGCCGGCGACACCGGCTTTTTCCTGAATGACGAAATGGATGACTTCACGGCGAAGCCAGGCACTGCGAATATGTTTGGCTTGGTGCAAGGCAAGGCGAATGCCATTGCCCCGGGCAAGCGGCCATTGAGTTCCATGACGCCCACCCTTGTGCTCAAGGACGGCAAACCATTGTTGGTGGTCGGCACCCCGGGAGGGTCGCGCATCATTACCACCGTCCTGGAAATCATGGTCAATGTCCTCGATCATGGGATGACCTTGCAAGAGGCCGTCGATGCGCCGCGATTTCATCATCAATGGCTGCCGGACACCCTGGCCGGTGAGCCGTTTGCGTTCTCGGCCGACACGGCCAAGGCGCTGACTCAAATGGGCTATCGCCTCGAGCCTCTGGAACCCTGGGGAGCCGGCAACGCGGCCGAAGTGATTGGCATCGCTCCTGCGGACGCCGCCCGGGCAAAAGCCTTGGGATTTCCGCGCCCGGGAATCCTCTACGGGGCCAACGATTCGCGCGCACCGGCGGGCTCGGCCGCGGCGCCCTAGCCATGCCGCGCTGGTCGCAATGCTAGCTGCCCGGCGGCGGCTCGCCTTCGTAAAAGGTCGACGCCGGCACGTTCTTGAGGAATTCTGCGGCCACCATCGATATAGATTGCGCATCCGGCGCGCTGAAATCCTGCCGTAACGGCACACGCCTGCGAAACGCAATCCATGCCGCCGTCGGCGCAAGACCGAAATTTCGAGTCGTATCCTGAGCTTTGCGCACATCCATCCACAGGCTGCCTTCGATCAGATCGAAGCTGAGCAGGTCGACCGTCGCAGCCACCGCCTGCCGTGCTCGTTGCACCTTGATGCGGGTTTGCGCTTGCAGATCCTCGACGGTCCCCACGATGGCGCTGCCGAACGGTGCGACCGGATTCATCAAGCTCTGAATTTCTTGCTGCAGATCCACTGGCGCGTAGTCGGTAAAGGATCTGCTCGCCTCCGGCAGAACTTCATCGGCGCTGACGCCGGTAAAGAATGGATTGCGGAATCGCTCGATACGCAGCATCACGGCGATGTCCATATTGGCGAGCGCGATGACGAAGTTCTCTATTTTATTGGCCAGAGGGTAAGGATCCCAATTGGCATTGGACACGATATAACCATGTTGCCCGTGGCTATGCGGGCCGCCTTTGACGAAGAAACGCATCAACTGAGGGCTCGCGAGTTCCCAGGAATCCTGCGGACTCAATCCCACGTTCACGGCGGGATTGTGATCCGACGAGTTGGCTTGAAAACTTACCGCATCCTTGAGCGCTCCCCACTCCTCCCAGGCCGATGCCTGGCGGATCGAGGAGGCACGCAAGCTCTCGGGATCCTGAATGATGCGCCTGGCATCGTTACCGAATAGATAGCTGCCCTTGATCATGCCGAGCACGCGGCCGGCATGCCAGTTCAACCACTTCTCCGGACGGTCTCGCTGCACGACCAGGCTCAGGGGAGTGATGCTGCTGTTCATGCCGTTCAAGTCCATGGCGTAGATCAGATCGGCCCATTCCAGCGCCGCTCGCGCGTCGTGAACCAGAAGCGCCGCCTGCCCCGTGGCATAGGCATTGCTGCTGGTGAGCGCATTGTCGTCGGCGGCAAAAGGTTGGATGGCGGTTAAGCCCGCCCTCTTCAGAGCCTGATCGGCCTTCATGCGAACACCTTGAAAATAGGCCTCACCCGAACCCACCATCGTCGCACCGACATTGCCCAATTGCGCGAGGTCGCCTTCGCCCAAAGTGCCGCGCGATTGCACCACGGGAGTTATTCGCCGGTTGAGCAAGTCCAACAGCATTTGCGCCAGCTGCGGACTCGGCGCGTTGTAAACCATGTCATTCGCGCGCACCACCATCATGGCGCGTACAACTTCCTCGCTAGGAACCTCAGGACCTGTGCCCCAGAGCGCACCGGATCGAAATCGCTCCGCTTGCGTCTTTTCGATCAGCGCATGATTCGTCGGCGTCATCGGATCGCCTTCGAACATCACCGTCTCGCGCTGATCGCCGGCTCCCCGATTGAACCAGTACACGGGGATGCCCTCGGCAGCGGCTTCGAGCAGCAACCCATAGCTCTCGGCCTCGTGCCGCCGTGCATCGCCGCTCAGCTCAACCTTGGCCCCGTGGCGCGCCACCATGACGATTTGATCTATCGTCAGACTGTGCCCGTCCAAGGTGACGGTTTTATCCTTCATGGTCGCCACGATAGGCGTGTAATCGGCGGTCCGCGCAGGTAAGGCCAGGCACAGCGCGGCAACGCCTAGGATGTATCGAGAAATCATGTTCTGCACCTTCAATTGCACTGTCCACTCATTCGGGCTTTTCATCCGCGGGCGGCGACTTGGGCTTCGCGTCTCTATGATAAGGCAGCCACGCGTAGATTTCCGGCGAGGTCTGCGGATAGGCGAGAAATTCCTCGCGCGATTCGACGACTCGATCAACCTTGCGCCGCGACAGCCTCCAGACGGCGAACAGCGTGAAAACCGTGGTCAGCACGATCACGTACACGAAGAATGCGATCGGCCGGATGAGTTGAATGGCGAAGGTTCCGATGGGGGGACCCACCGACGAACCCAAGGCCCAGACGAACAGCAAGGTGGACGATAGCGCCACATAGTCCGTCGAGACCGCGCGATCGTTAGCGTGGGCGACGCCCACCGCGTAAAGGCTCTCGGCGAGCCCGCCGAAAATGCCGAACAGCAGCGCCAGCAAGGCAAACGGCATGGAATGTTCGGCCCACACCAACGCGGCAGCCACCGCCAGAATGCCTAGTCCCAAGCCGATCAGTGCATAAAGCCGGTCCACCTTGTCCGACAGATAGCCGATGGGCCATTGCAGGAACAATCCGCCCAGCGACACGCAGGCCATCAACAGCACCACATGCTGCTGATCGAAACCGATGCGCGCGCTGAACAGCGGGCCCACGGTGGTGAAGGCGGTGAGTATGAGCCCGTTCAGCAAGCAGGCCGTGACGCTTACGGGTGAGGTCCGCAGCGCCTTCAGAATCTCCAGCTTCACGCGGCTTGGCAGTACGGGTGCGCGCACGTCGATGGCAACCATGGGCACTAGAGCGAGTGTCGTCAACATTCCGGAAATGAACAGCAGTTCAGGTCCCCTGACATTCAGCGACTGACTGAACAACTGACCTATTCCGAAAAACAAGCCATAGACCAGCACGTAGATCGTGAGAATGCGACCGCGCTGCTCGTTCGGCACCAAGGCATTCAGCCAGCTCTCGACGATGATGGCGAGGCCGGCTGCGTTGATGCCGATGAGAAATCGCAGCAACATCAGCGCCGGGACGCTATCCGCGAAATACAGGCCGAGGATGGCGACCGACTTCAGGCTCGCGAAGGTGGCATAGGCGCGCTCCAGACCAACCGGAGCGATGAGCTTGTGTGCGTACAGGCAGCCGACCAGAAATCCAAACGCCTCACCGGTGGCAATCAATCCGATCACTCCGTCGGAAAAGCCCAAGGCGGAGAACCGCAATGGCAGCAGCGTGCCCAAGAAACCTGAACCCAACATGATCAGCGCAGTGCTGACCAAGGGTGGCGCCACCCGCCACGGGATGCCGGCCTGAGGAGCGGAACGAATCACGGTCTGCGCGGAATTCATGACAGATCTTATAGCGATTTCCCTTGGGCGGCGATGCCCGTTAGTCTTGGCTCCATGACCATACACAAACTATTCCCGACCTTCGTGTACGCGAACACCCTGCAAAAGCGCGGCGCAAAGGAGTTCAACCGGCAGCTTCTGAAGGAGTGCCGGCAACTTCGCTTGGACGATGCGGCCGGGCGGCGCTGGTCGGCCGAGAATTATCCCGGCGGCTATACTTCCTATGGATCGGTGCATTGGCTGCAGCGCATTTCGCCGACATTCAAGGAACTGGAAATAAAATTAGGCAGGCATGTCCAGGCCTTCGCCAAGGCCGTGGAATGGGATCTTGACGGACGCGAGTTGAAAATGACGGATTGCTGGATCAACATCATGCCCAAACATGTCGTGCATGGTCTGCACCTGCATCCCCTGTCGACCGTGAGCGGTACCTACTACGTCCACGTCCCTGCGGGAACGCCCGGGATCAAATTCGAGGATCCGCGCCTGGATCGCTTCATGGCTGCGCCGCCGCGCAAAGCCGGAGCCAAACGCGAGACGCGTCCCTGGGGAACGTTTCCGGCAACAGCCGGCCAAGTGGTGCTGTTCGAGAGTTGGCTACGGCATGAAGTGGTGCCGAATCGCGTCAATGCGGAACGCATCAGCATCAGCTTCAACTACAACTGGTTTTAAAGAGTAAACTTGACCACCCATGACAACCCGAACATCTGACGCCACCATGGCGGTTTTCCTCGACTTGGAAAACATTGCGCTGGGCGCCCGCGACGCCAAGTACCCGAGCTTCGATATAGAGAAGGTGCTGGAGCGCCTGCTGCTCAAAGGGCACATCGTCGTCAAGAAGGCGTATTGCGATTTCGATCGCTACAAGGACTTCAAGCGCGGTCTGCACGAGGCGGCATTCGAGCTGATTGAAATTCCGCATGTGCGCCAGTCGGGAAAGAATTCCGCCGACATCCGCATGGTCGTCGATGCGCTCGACCTCTGCTATACCAAGGGTCACGTCGATACCTTCGTAATATTGAGCGGCGACTCGGATTTCTCGCCGCTGGTCAGCAAATTGCGCGAGAACGCAAAGACCGTCATCGGCGTGGGCGTGAAGAATTCGACTTCGGATTTGTTCATCAACAATTGTGACGAGTTCATCTACTACGACGATCTGGTGCGCAAAGAGCCTTCCAAGGCGCGCCGCCGCACCGCGACTCCCCGCTCCGCTGCCGCGCCGGCCGGCACCGCCGCCGTTGAAAACAAGGGTCCGGACCCCAATGATGGGTTGGAACTCATCACCGAAACGCTCGAAGCGTTGACTGAGGAACGCGGCGGAAGCGAACCAATCTGGGGTTCGATGATCAAGCAGGCCATCAAACGCCGGCATCCCGGCTTCAACGAACGCGCCTATGGCTTCAAATCCTTCAATGACCTGCTGGCCGACGGCGAGAAGCGCGGACTGCTGCAATTGCGGGCCGACGAAAAATCCGGCGGCTACACGGTAAGAGTGGTCGACAAGCCTACGCGCCCTTGAACTTCAGGGGGGCGGCCGCATTCATGTCGCATGAATGCCAATCGCAGAAAATCCTGGATGTGGGCGGAAGCCTGCGCCCTGCTCGATGAGGCCGAACACAAACATCGGCGCTTCTTCGACCTCTTGGCGGTCCCCTCGGCCCGTCCGGTGTGGGAACCGCCGGCCGATATCTTTGCGGACGGTCCAGATCTCCAGATAGTTGTGGCGCTGCCCGGCGCCCACGCGGAAGAGGTTGCCGTGCAGATCACGGCGACCGGATTGCAGATCGACACCACCGTGCCGCCGCCCTCGTTCAGCGCCCACATGAATGTGTTGCGCCTGGAGATTCCCTACGGGCGAATCCGCCGACGCATCGACATTCCACCCGGGCGTTATGCCTTGGTGGAACGCCGCCTCGAACGCGGCTACTTATTTCTGCGGCTCACGAGAGAGGCGCTATGAACGCTGAAGACGTACTCATTATTCTGCCCGTCACCAACGCCGTGCTGTTCCCCGGCGTCGTGCTGCCGATCGCCGTATCGGGCGACGCCGCCTTGGCCGCCGCTCAAGAAGCCGTGCGCACCCAGCGCCGCGTGGGTCTATTGCTGCAGACTGAGGCGGGCGCGGAGAACCTGCACGGGGTGGGCACCGCCGCGACCATCGTGCGCTTTATCACCGCGCCGGACGGCACGCATCATCTGATTGCCCAAGGCGAAGAGCGCTTCACGGTATTGGATTACGTCAGTCGCGAGCCCTTCTTGGTGGCGCGCATCGAGACGCACAAAGAGCTGGTGGTGCTCGATAGTGAAATCGAAGCTCGCGGCCATCATTTGCGCGAGAAGGCGCTGGAAGCCGTGCAGCTTCTGCCACATGCCCCCGGGGAACTCGTCAACGCCATTCGCAGCATCGAATCCATTTCCGTGCTCGCCGACATGGTGGCGAGCTTCATGGACCTGAAGTCGGCGGATAAACAGGAAATTCTGGCCACCTTCGATTTAAAGACGCGGCTGGATCGCGTGCTGAGCCTTCTCGGCCGGCGCATAGAGGTTTTGAAAGTCTCGCGCCAAATCGACGAGCGCACCCGTGAAGCCTTCGACGAGCGGCAAAAAGAAGCCGTGCTGCGCGAGCGGCTCAAGCAAATCCAGAAGGAGCTGGGCGACACCGACACGTCGTCCG
The DNA here is from genome assembly GCA_025358295.1 of Gammaproteobacteria bacterium. Taxonomy (GTDB): domain Bacteria; phylum Pseudomonadota; class Gammaproteobacteria; order Steroidobacterales; family Steroidobacteraceae; genus Bog-1198. Next base: position 26,065 of record JANYJY010000031.1, on the reverse strand, counting down.
CCGAACTGGAGGACCTCAAGCAAACTCTTAAAGACGCCGGCATGCCCGCGGAAGTGGAGGAACAAGCACAGCGCGAACTCAAGCGCCTGGAGCGCATGGGCGACTCCTCGGCCGAATACTCCATGACCCGAACCTACCTCGATTGGCTGCTGGCCATGCCCTGGTCGAAGGTCGATCCCGAGACGGTCGATATCGACGCGGCGCGCGCCATTCTCAACCAGGATCACTACGGCCTCGAGAAAGTGAAGCGTCGAATATTGGAATTCCTGGCGGTCAGAAAGCTCAACCCGGAAGGCCGCAGCCCCATTCTCTGTTTCGTGGGCCCGCCGGGAGTCGGCAAGACCTCGCTCGGCCAAAGCATTGCCAAGGCCATCGGGCTAAAGTTCGGGCGGGTGAGCCTGGGCGGCGTGCACGATGAAGCCGAAATTCGCGGCCATCGGCGCACTTACATCGGTTCCCTTCCGGGCAATATTGCGCAAGCGTTGCGCAAAGCCGGCCGGCGCAATCCCGTGCTCATGCTCGATGAAGTGGACAAGCTCTCGGCCAGCCATCAGGGCGATCCGTTCTCTGCCCTGCTCGAGGTCCTGGATCCGGAACAGAACAACACTTTCCGCGACAACTATCTCGCCGTGCCCTTCGATTTGTCGAAGGTGTTGTTCATCGGCACTGCCAATGTATTGGATTCCATCCCGGCGCCGTTGCGTGACCGCATGGAAGTGATCGAACTAACCGGATACACGGAAGAAGAGAAGCTGCAAATCGCCAAGCGCTACCTGCTCACGAGGCAGTTGACGGCCAATGGACTCACGCCTGAAAAAGTCGAGGTCTCCGATCAGGCGCTACGCCGCGTCATCGTCGACTATACGCGCGAAGCCGGCGTGCGAAGCCTGGAGCGTCAGATCGGCGCACTGCTGCGCAATGCCGCCGTCGGCATCGCCTCCGGCAATTCACACAAGGTTGCGATCGGCCCGGAAGAAGTGGCGCGCATCCTGGGTGCCGCGCGCTTCGAGAGCGACGTGGCCCTGCATACCAGCACTCCCGGAGTGGCGACCGGCCTTGCATGGACTCCGGCCGGCGGCGACATTCTCTTTATCGAGTCCAGTCAAGTCAGAGGCAGCGGCAAGCTCATCCTGACGGGTCAGCTCGGCGACGTCATGAAGGAAAGCGCCCAGGCCGCGGTGACCTGGGTCAAATCCCAGGCAGGCCGCTTGGCAATAGATCCCTTGAGCTTGGACGACAGCGACTTGCACATTCATGTGCCGGCGGGCGCAATCCCCAAGGATGGACCGAGCGCCGGCGTCGCCATTGCGACCTCCCTGGCCTCGCTGCTCACCCAGCGCACCGTCCGAGCCGACGTGGCAATGACGGGCGAGATCAGTTTGCGCGGCGTGGTGATGCCGGTCGGCGGCATCAAGGAAAAATGTGTGGCCGCAGCGCGCGCGGGCATTCGCACGGTCATTCTTCCGGCCCGCAATCGGCGCGATCTTGAGGACATTCCCGAGAGCGTGCGCGCGAAGCTCGAATTCGTATGGGCAGAGAGAATAGACGACGTGCTGGCCCGTGCACTGGATGACTTGCCCGCGCAACGGGCGGCGGCCTAAGGCCTAGTCCTTCCGCCTCCACCACCCGACACCGTCGCGGTCGAGTTCGCGCACCACCCGCCCCGCGTGCAACAGGTAGTTGAGGTGGGCCACCGCCTCGCCGGTGGCCATGCCCAGCACGCCCGACTTGATGGGACGCGAGAATAGCGCGCCGAATACATCGACCACGCGCTTCGGCGTGCTCAAGGCTTCCGTCAATTGCGCCAAATTGCGCCGATGCGACTGCGTCAACTCGTCGATGCGCGCGTGCAGCCCCCTGAACGGACTATTGTGTGCCGGGAGCACCAGCACATCGTCCGGTAGCCGCGCTTTGACGGCGGCCAGCGACGTGAGCCAATCGTCCAGAGGGTTGGCATCGGGCTCCGTGGGGTACACCGACACATTCGATGAAATCCGCGGCAGTACTTGGTCTCCCGAGATGAGCAGCTTCGATTCAGGGCAATACAAGCAGGCATGCTCCGGGGAATGACCGTTGCCCATCACCACCCTCCATACCTGTGCGCCGATTTTAAGCACATCGCCGTCGCTGAGCCGCTGATACGAATCGGGCAGCGGATAAATCATTTCACCGAATGAGCCGAACTTCGTCTTGTATTTCTCGATTGCGTCGGCATCCCAGCCCGCGGATCGAAAGAAATCGATACCGTCGGTGGGCGCGGATCTCCCCGTATCCGCCGCCATCAGCCGGCAGGTCAGATATTCCAACCGGCTCATCCACAGCCGCACTTTGAATCGCTCGGCGATCCAACCCGCCATGCCGCAATGATCGGGGTGCATGTGCGTCACGATGACCCGTGTCACCTGTGCGGTTCCCGGAAAATTCGCGAACGCCGCCTGCCATGCATCGATGGTCGCGGGAGTCTTGAGTCCAGTATCGACGATCGCCCACCCCTCCCCGTCGGCAATCGCCCACACGTTGATCCAGGGCAGCGCGGCGAACAGGGGCATGCGCAACCACAGCACACCGGGTGCCACAAGAACAGCGGAGCCATCGCCGGTCTTCGGCTCAAGCTCGAGCGGATAAATCAACGAGGAGGGGCTGGGGCTCAACACGGCGTCGTGAATCGTCTACCGGGAACCGGGAACGAGAGTATACAACCGGCCGATGCGCTCCAGGGCCGGCGGATGCGAATCGAAAAAAGCGGAATGAATGTGATCGGGGGTCAGCGTGGAGGCATTGTCGCGGAATAATTTCACCAGGGCGGCGGCCAATTTGCCGGCATCGGCGTGGCTGGCGGCAAAATCGTCCGCCTGCTTCTCGTGCCGGCGCGACCACCACGACAGCAGCGGCGTCGCAAAGAAAGTGAACACAGGCACCGTCAAAATGAACAGCAGCAGCGCCATGGCGTTCGAGGGCACCGGCACGCCGAGAGCGGCGTAGTACGCCGGCTGCGCCGCCAACCATGCAAGCAGCGCCAGGCCGAGGAAAGTCATCGCGACGGATACCACGAGCCGCTGGCGCACATGATGCAGACGAAAATGTCCCAGCTCATGCGCCAGCACAGCTTCGATCTCGTCGGGCTCGATCCGCGACAGCAGAGTATCGAAGAACACAATGCGCTTGTTACGGCCGATACCCGTGAAATAAGCATTGCCGTGTGCCGAGCGCAGCGAGCCGTCCATGACGAACACGCCGCCGCGCGCCGCGAAACCGCAGCGCTCGAGAAGAGTTTCCACGCGCTTCTTGAGCGACTCGTCGGTGAGAGGCGAGAATTTGTTGAAGAACGGCGCAATGAATTTTGGTGCCGCCCAGGTGAGACCCAAGGTCCATGCCAGCCAGATCAGCCATACCCACACCCACCAGCGTGCGCCGGAGCGCTCCATCAAGGCCAGCGTGGCGAGTAGCAGTGGGCCGCCGAGCAATACGGCCAGCGTCATTTGTTTCACGAAGTCCAGCGCGTACAGTCGCGGCGATACACGATTGAAGCCGAAACGGGCTTCTATCTTGAAAGTTCTCCAGAGCGAGAACGGTAGTCCGACCAATTGCAGAATCAACATCAGAGTTGCCACCACCAAGGCGCCGCGCCACGGCTCTCCCAAGCCGGATTGGCGCCACAGAGAGTCCACGCCGGCCAGGCCTCCACCCAGGGTCAGCCCCAGTTTGACGAATGCCTCGACGACCGTCGCGTACTTTCCCATCCGCACCCGAGCCGTGGTGTAGTCAGCCGCCTTCTGCTGATCCGCGAGCGCCACCTGACCCCGGAAGGGCTCAGGGACTTCGTTTCGGTGCGCCTGAACGGCGGCAATCTGACGCGATCCCAGCCACAGGCGCGTCAGTGTCTCCGCCGTGACGGCGATGAGAAAGGCCCAAGTCAACCATTGCATATGTCAGATTCCATCTCGCTTGGGGAACAGCGTAGACGAATTGCGCTCGCTGCGAAACACCAAGGGCTTCTCACCCGCATCGAGCTGCGCCGCCGCGTCCGGACGGTCCGCGCGCGCCACAGCGGCCGTCACCAAGTGGTGATGCGGCGACAAATCGCACACAGGATCGGCGTTCGCGGCGTCTCCCGTCATCAAGTAGGCCTGGCAGCGGCACCCGCCGAAGTCGCGGGTCTTCTCGGGGCAGCTTCGGCAAGGCTCTTTCATCCAGGCATCGCCGCGAAAATGATTGAAGCTCTCCGTGCGGTACCAAATCTCCTCGATGCTGGCGCTGCGCACATTCGGAAAATCGAGTCCCGGCAACATGCGCGCGGCATGACAGGGTAATGCCGTGCCGTCGGGTGAAATGGTCAGGAAAATCGAACCCAAGCCCTTCATGCAGGGTTTGGGACGGCTCTCGAAGTAATCGGGCACCACGAAAAAAATCTGCATCTGCTTACCGACGCGTTCGCGGAAACGCTGCATGGTGCGTTCCGCCCGCTCGACTTGGTCGCGGCTGGGCAGCAGTTGCTCGCGGTTATGCCACGCCCATCCGTAGTACTGCGTATTGGCTAATTCCACATAATCGGCGCCGAAGCGCAGCGCCATCTCCAGTATCTCTTCCACATGATCGATGTTGAGCCGGTGAAGGACCACATTGAGCACCATGGGGTAGTCGTATTGCTTGATCAAGGCGGCAACTTTCGACTTCAATTCGAAGGTGCGCGTGCTGCTCAGGAAATCGTTCATTTGTTTGCTGCTATCCTGGAAGGACAGCTGTATATGGTCGAGCCCCGCCTGCTTCAGCGCACCCAGTCGGGCCTCACTGAGACCCACGCCGGACGTAATGAGATTGATGTAAAAACCAAGCCGATGGGCCTCCTCTACGATGGGCTCCAGATCGTCCCGAGTCAGCGGTTCACCGCCCGACAGACCCAATTGCACGGCCCCGAGAGCGCGTGCTTCACGCAATACGCGCAGCCAATCCTCGGTGGCGAGTTCCGCTCCTGTGCCGGCGAAATCCGTCGGGTTGTAGCAAAACGCGCAGTGCAGCGGACAACGATACGTCAGCTCGAGCAGCAGCCAGAGGGGCGGCCCAGGACGGGGTGGCCCAGGCCGGGGGGGCGCCGAGTCATTCAAGGACGGATTTGCAGCCATTTCTTTTCCAGCGCCATATGGACGAAACGCAAGACATCCGCGGACAAATTGGTCGTGGCGAAGGCGCGTTCCAGATCCGCGGTGATGTCGGCGATGGTCGTTGCGCCGTCGCAGCGCTTCATGATCTCGCCCGCACTGCCGTTCAGCTTGATCATCCCTTCGGGATAGAGGAGCACGTGCGCATTTTGCGCCGGCTCCCATTGCAGCCGGTAGCCGCGTTCGATGCCGGGCCGCGAATTCGCCTCGATTGCCATATCACTCATGCGGGCACCTGGTAGCGCAGGGCCATGGCATCGCTCATCTGCCACAGCACGTCGAGCTTGAACTTCAGTATATCCAGCGCACGCTCCTGCAAGGCGCGCGTATTGAAGCGGTCCAAGGTGAAGGCGAGACCAAACTCCACGTCGCGGCGCGCCAGACTGACCCGGCTTTGAAAGTACTGCAGGCCCGCAAGGTCTATCCATGAATAATGTTGGGGCCAATTCGCGAGGCGCTGCTTGTGAATCTCCGGCGCGAACAGCTCGGTGAGCGAGGAGCAAACCGCCTCCGGCCAGGGGGCACGGCGCGCGAAATTGACATAGGCGTCGACCGCGAATCGCACGCCCGGCAGTACTTCGCCCAGGCTTTCTACCGTTTCCCGCGAAAGTCCCACCGCCTCCGCCAGTCGCAACCAGGACTCGATGCCGCCGGGATCGTTGCCGTAGCCATCGTGGTCAAGAATGCGTTGCACCCAGGAGCGGCGCACCGCGCGGTCCGTGCAATTGGATAGGATCGCCGCGTCCTTGATCGGGATGTTGATCTGATAATAGAAGCGATTTGCCACCCAGCCGCGAATTTGCTCGGGCGTCGCGCCGCCGGAATTCATCAGCACATTGAACGGATGATGGATGTGATAGGCGCGGCCCTGGCTGCGCAGCTGCGCCTCGAATTCTTCTCTGCTCCACGCAGCGTTCAAAGCACGATCTCCATGCCGTCCCAGGCCACTTCGACGCGTCGGCGCTTAAGGTCGGCCGACTGCGCCGAGCTTTCGTCGAGGATGGGATTGGTGTTGTTGATGTGAATCAAAATTCGGCGCGTGCCGGACGGCAGGCGATCCAGCCATTCCAACATCCCACCCGCGCCGCTTTGCGGCAGGTGACCGATGTCGCGCGCGCGCTTGCGTGAGATGCCGAGATCCACCATCTCATCGTCGGTCCAAAAGGTGCCGTCGACCATCACACATGCGGCGGATTGCATGGCTTGCCACACCGCGTCGTCAATGGCGCTCAACCCGGGAGCGTAGACCGCCGTCTTGCCGCTGCTTGCGTCCTCGATCACCAGAGCTAGATTGTCGCCCGCGACGGGAGCATCGCGATTCGGCGAATAGGGAGCGGGCTTACTGGCCACCGGCAAAGCGCGCCATTTCACTCCGGGCAGGGTATCGATGGTGAACCCGGCGTCATCCAACCCGATACGGTGCCGATCGACGCCGCAGAAATACCCCAGCACGCCGAATACCGGGTTGCCGCGGGTAAGGTCGGCAAAAGTGCTGTCGGTACACCAGATGGGCCACGGACGGACCGCCTCTCGCAGCATATAAAGCCCGGTGGTGTGATCGACCTGTCCGTCCACCAGCACAATGGCGCAAATGGCGCTGTCCCGCGTGCCGCGACCGGGCTGTAAGTCAGGATTTGCCTGCAATTGCGCCAGGATGTCCGGGGAGGCATTGACCAGCGCCCAACAAGCGCCGTCGCCGACGACGATGGAAGACTGGGTGCGGGCCCGCCCATGCAAGGTGCCCGAGCGTAAGCCGCTGCAGTTGGGGCAATTGCAATTCCATTGGGGAAAACCACCGCCTGCGGCCGACCCCAGAACCCGGATTTTCACGAAGAAATGGGCGCCGGCCGCACGCTCGGACGCGCGCCCTCGCTATTCAGCGATTAGACACATACATCGTAATTTCCATACCAAACCGCAATTCAACTGCTTGAGGGGTTTCCCAGGTCATTTCGGAGCTCCTACATTAGATACGGCCTCATCCTCCGCCTAAGGCGGGTTGCACCGAATCAACGGCTTCATGAAACTGGACTCATGATTTTCATGAGCGGCCGACGCCCCGCCCGCCCCGACACTGCCCTGGTACCATGCGCCCAATGAGACTGCGGACCCGCCTGAATCTCGTCGTAGCGGCCTTGAGCGCCGCCTTCTTGATCGTCCTGATTGCGGCTGAGGTGGAGAGCACCCGGACTTCTGTGCGCGAGGAGACCGAGGCGGCCAACCGCGTGGCATCGCAGCTCCTGGGCCGCCTGGCCGGAGTGTATTCGCGCGTCGGGGGACCGGACCTCGTGTTGCAGTTTTTGGAGCAATTGGGCCGGGTGCGTGCCAACGAGGTGACTCTGGAATCTTCCGCAGGCGAGATCCTCTACCGGTCGCCGGCCGCCACCTACAAGGCGGGACGCGAAGCGCCGGACTGGTTTTCACACCTGTTGGCGCCGAATCCGGCAAAGTACGTTTTCGCCCTTCGCGGCGATGTCATGCTGGTGGTGCAAGCCCAGCCCTCGCGGGCCGTGCTCGATGCGTGGGATGACATCATCCGCCTTTCCGCCATCGCCGCCATCATGTTCGTCATCGCGAATGGGTTGGCGTTCTGGTCGGTTAAGCGGGCCCTAAAGCCCTTTCCAGTCATTGCGGACGGTCTGGAACGAATACAGCAGGGCGATCTGTCCTTCCGCCTGCCGCCGCTCGCCGGGACCGAGGCCCATGCCATCGGCACGGCGTTCAATCGCATGGCGCAAGCCGTCGAGGACAAGGTGTTGGCCGAGCGCAAGGCGCATGACGCCGAGGCCCGTCTCGAGCAACGGCGCGAAATGCAATCCCTCGCGGACCAACGGGTGGAAGAGGAACGACGATTGATCGCACACGAACTGCACGATGAATTCGGCCAGTCGGTCACCGCAATCCGCAGCCTGGCCATGGCCATTGCCACCCAGGGCGGGGTGCGCGACCCCGCAACCGGCGAGGTTGCGCGCTTGATTTCGGAAGAGGCGGCACGGTTGTACGATGCCATGCACGGCCTGATTCCGCGCCTCACTCCCCTATCGCTGGATTCGCTCGGCCTTGCCGCCACTCTGGAGAACTTGGTCCGCGATTGGCAGCGGCGCCATCCCTCGATTCTACTGTCGCTTCACCAGGAATTGCCTCTCGAACTCGGGCCGAGCATCGCTCTCGCCATCTACCGGGTGGTTCAGGAGGGCCTTATCAATGCGCTGCGCCACGCACAGGCCTCGCAAGTGGACATCGTCGTTCAATGTGATGCCGAACGGATCAGCGCCACCGTGACTGATGACGGCGTTGGCTTGGCAGAGGACTGGACCCGACCCGGACATTTCGGCCTGCGCGGGTTGGCAGAGCGGGTGCAACAGCTGGGCGGCACGTTCGACATCGGCAATCGGGACGGTCGCGGCGTTCGCTTGCGCGCCGACATTCCCATGAGCGCGCAGACGTGATCCGCGTTTTGCTGGTGGACGATCACGCCGTGGTACGCATGGGATTTCGGCTGCTGCTGCAATCCGTCGCGGACATATCGGTGGTCGGCGAGGCTGACTCCGGCGAAACCGCCTGCCAGCTCTATACCGAGATCGGCCCCGATGTGGTGGTGATGGATCTCGCCATGCCCGGCATGGGCGGCCTTGAGGCCCTGCGCCGAATTCGCGCCCGCCAGCCCTCGGCAAAGGTGCTGACGCTCTCCGCTCATGATGACCCCATGCATGCGCGCCGTGCCCTGCAAGAAGGCGCGCTGGGATTTCTGTCCAAGCGCAGCGCGCCGGAAGCACTGCTCGAAGCCGTAACCGTCGTCGCCGCGGGGCGCCGCTATATCGATCCGGCGCTCGCCCAGAAGCTTGCGCTGGCGGAATTCGACGGCGCCACGAAATCGCCGGTCGAGCGGCTGTCGGAGCGCGAGTTCGAAGTGTTCGTGCGGCTTGCCGGCGGCGCGACGGTGCAACGCATCGCCGCGGATCTGAGTCTGTCCGCCTCCACCATCGGCACCCACTTGTACAATATCAAGCAGAAACTCGGCGTCACCAATCAATCCGAACTGACATTGATCGCCATTCGGCACGGCTTGATTAATGCCTGATCCACCAACAAAGTAAGTACCATGAGCAATCAAACCATTCAGATATGTCCCATTGCAGCACATGAGCGCGCCGACTGGCTGCCGCTGTGGCGCGGTTATCAAGCCTTCTACAAAACCGACATTGCGCCCGAGGTGACGGAGGTAACCTGGTCGCGGTTGTTGGATCCTGCTGAGCCTATGGGTGCGGCGCTTGCGTGGAACGGCGCAGCTGCCGTGGGTCTGGTGCATCACATTCGCCACCGCTCTTGCTGGACCACCGGCGACTATGTGTACCTGCAGGATTTGTTCGTCAGTCCCGGCGAACGCGGCACCGGCATCGGCCGCAAGCTCATCGAGTATGTATACGACGTCGCGCGGGCCGCCGGTTGTGCACGCGTGCACTGGCTCACGCATGAAACCAACACCGACGCCATGCTGCTTTACGACCGCATCGCCGAGCGCTCCGGCTTCGTTCAATATCGACGCGCCATTAAATGACCTTGGGCCGGTTCGAGGAAAAACTCTCGGCTGCCCGGTTTGCCGTCACGACAGAATTGACACCGCCGAAAGGCGTCGATCTGTCCGAATTCTTCGCCAAAGCCGGCGCGCTCCAGGGCTTTGTCGACGCCATCAACATCACCGAATCGCCCCGCGCTCGAATGGCGGTCGAGCCCAAATCCGTCGCACATCTGCTGCAGGATCGCGGCATCGAGGCCATTGTGCAAATCACCGCGCGGGACCGCAATCGGATCGCCGTGCAGGCCGACCTGCTCGGGGCCAGCCTGCTCGGAATCCGCAATTTTTTGTTCATGACGGGTGATGACCCGACAAAGGGCGACCACCCGGACGCCAAGGGCGTATTCGATTTGACGACCGTCGAACTGCTCAACGCCGCCCGCTCGCTGCGCGGCGGCCGCGATCTTGCGGGCAACGAATTGCACGGCGCGCCGCCCATGTTTCTCGGCGCGACCGTAAATCCGGGATCGCCGGATCTCGCGCGCGAGGTCGAGAACACGCATCGAAAAATCGGCGCGGGCGCGCAGTTTTTTCAATCTCAGGCTGTTTACGACGCCGCTGCGCTGGCGCGATTCGTCGATGCTGCCAAGCTCGGGAGTGTGCCTCTTCTGGCGGGCATCATCCCGCTGAAATCAGCGAAAATGGCGGCATGGCTGAACGCCAATGTGCCGGGTATTCGAGTTCCCGACGCGCTGCTCGAGGAATTACAGCGCGCCGGAGCCGAAGGCGAGGCGGCCGTGGGCATCGATATTGCGGCCCGAACCATCCGGCGACTGCGCGATTTCTGCGGCGGCGTGCATCTCATGGCCATCGGCGGGGAGGACCGGATTCCCGAGATCCTGCGGGCTGCCGGCATATAGCGTTCCATGCGCCGCAGGTCTAGCATCTGGCTTCTCAGGCGCTGCCGATCCTCGAAGGACGAAAAACTTAAGGAGTAGTCCATGGTGCCCCTAGCCTCGTTGTGGTTGCCCATCATCGTCTCTGCCGTGACTGTTTTTCTGACGAGTTGGCTCGTTCACATGTTTCTGCCTTTCCATCGCCGTGACTTCGACAAGCTACCTCAAGAAGAGGTCGTGCTCGATACACTGCGTTCCATGAATGTTCCTTCAGGCCAATACCTGGCGCCGTTCGCCAATACATCCGCGCAAATGCGTCTGCCTGACTACGTGGAGAAGCGCAAGCGCGGTCCCGCCTTCTTTCTCACCTTGGCCACGGGCCCCGACCCCGGGATGGGCAAGCCGCTGGCGCAATGGTTCATCTATTTGCTGGCCATATCGCTGCTAACCGCCTATCTGGCGAAGGAAGTCATTTCCGCTGGAGCGCCCTACACGGCAGTGTTCGAGTTTGTCGTCCTCGTATCGCTCATGGCCTATGCCGTCGGCCACCCCCACCAATCCATCTGGTACCGCCAACAGTGGCGCACCACCGTGGCCTATCTGTTCGACGGGTTGATCTATTCGCTGCTGACCGCGGGGATCTTCGGTTGGCTGTGGCCGCGGTAGTCGCGCACGGCTCTCGTGCCGCGCTCGCCCAGAACCTCCGCCGGCGTAGCCTTCTGACCCGTCATGCCTCCATCGATACTCATTGCCACCCAGATACCGACCACGCCAAGTTGGTCGTGGCTGCGGGAGGCATCATCGGTCGTTTATTTTCTCGAGCGCATGCAGTCGGTGAAGGCCTGGTTGGCCTTGGACCTCCAGACGTCCACGCTTGCCGCTGCTTGGATCGCCATGGTAGAACCCGAGGCACTCGGCATGGGATCCGGCGGCGCATCGTCCTTCGCTCGTTCAAACGCTTGTGAATACTCGGAGCTGCAAACGTCAATGTCCGAGTTGCCGGCAGGGTAACCGCGGCCCTCGCCCGAGAAGTCACGCTGGACCAGCAGGGTCGCAGACGTCGCCGCACAACCCACGATACTTGACATCAAGGCCGGTGCGCCAACTAGCGCACCGATCATGACGGCGACCGATCTCGTGAAAAACAGGGCCATTCATCACCCGTGGCAAGCAAGTCCGTTGATGCTGCGCCCGGCCGGGGTTCATTGGGTAGAAGGCCGCGTCTCAATGCGGTGTCGCGTCATTGTGAATTGCGTCGCAAAGAGGAATTTGATCCGGCCGCCGAGGCGCCCGCCGCACTGTATTTGGAGGGCTTCTGGGGCGGTCTCCTAGATAAGGAACTGTGGATGTCGGGACACGGCATCGTGCCAGGAGGCATCGTCCGCGTCGCTCCCGAACGGCGCCTGTGCATCGCTACGCCGCCATTTGGCCAGCCATTCGGCCCCGAGCAATTCACGACCATGGGGCGCCATCGCAGCCGCGGGCGAAAGCCCGATGGTGGTCTCGGACTTGGCGCCGGTGGCGCGGCCCTTGGCAACATAAAAGCCCGCGGCCAGCATGGCGGCTCGAACGCTGGTGGAATAGGTGTAGGTGAACACCTCGACCGGCTTTTGCCTGCACACCAGGGCAAGTTCTCGAAACGCCGGCAGAGTCCACAATGCGCCGTCGGTCTTGAACGAGAACGGATCGAAGAAAATAATATCGGGCAACGCAGCGTCGAATTTTCTGACGGCGAAGTCGCCCGTTAGCAGCAACCATTCGATTGTCGATGCGACATTTGACCAGCGGTTATCGGACAACAGAGCTCGTGGTGCTGCGTGGCGCAGGTGCTTGAACCATCCCACGTGATCCAGTGCCAGCTTAAGCGAATCCAGGTCATTCTCGAAACTCACCAGGCTCAGCTGCCGACCGCCCGGTGGGATACCCGAACCCTCGACAGCGAGGATGGCAGCCATGGCGTTGGCGGCGGCGCCCAGCCCCACGTCCCAAACGACCAGCGGCTCGCTTACGGGAGCGCGCAAACGCTCGATGAGCCGCGACTGTTCTACATATAACGAACGCGCCTCCAGCGCTGGATCGCTGATGGGGTGCATGACCTCGCCCGACCCGGTGTCCTTTATAAAGCCGACATCGTCCCGCACCACGATCTCAAAGCGCCCACGCTTGCGCTGCAGCTGGCGGCGCGTCGCCTTCGTTACATGCGTGGCCGCCTTGCCATAGCTGTCGCGCGCATCGAGCAAATGACGCTGGGCGCTGTAAAACGTCATCCATGTATCCGCCATTATGTGTTCACGCATGGTGCGCATCAGCCGCATGTAGAAATACACATTGTGAAGGGCCAGGAGCTGCCAGCCCGTACTTTCATGCACTCGCCGCAGATGAAAGAGGTACGCAATGGAGTAGGTCTTGCACGTGTAGCAATCGCATGCCGGGTCGATCGGACCCTCCATGTCGCGATACGCGGCGCGCCTCAGATCCCGTCTTCCCTGGCTCGTGAATGCAACGCCCTGCCGGGCGAGCGAGGTCGGCAGAATGCAATCGAACATGTCGACGCCCCGATGCACGGCCTCGAGCAGATCGCGGGTCGTGCCGACTCCCATCAGATAGCGGGGTCGGTCATGCGGCAGCAACTCAGTGACTGTCGCGGTACAGTCCTCGCGCTGTGCGCTGCTTTCTCCGACCGCAAGGCCGCCGATGGCATAGCCGTCGAAGGGCATGTCGGTGATGGCATGAGCGCTCTCAACCCGCAGGTCCTCGTAACTGGCGCCCTGCACGATGCCGAACAAGGCCTGATTGGAATCGCCGCGCGCGATAAGGCTGCGCTGCGCCCAACGATGGGTCAGCTCCATCGCCTCTCGGGCAACATCATGTTCCACAGTCGACGGCACGCAGTGATCGAGCACCATCATGATGTCCGAGCCGATGATTTTCTGAGTCTCGATGCTCCGCTCGGGGCTCAAGCGCACCAGGGTCTTGTCGACATAGCTGGTGAACTCCGCGTACTCCTCGCGCATGGTTCGGCTTCCCGGCAGGGAGAAGATTTGAAATCCGCCCGAGTCCGTCAACACCGATCGCGGCCAATTCATGAAGCCATGAATTCCGCCGAATTTCTCGAATATATCGACACCGGGCCTCAATAGCAGGTGATAGGTGTTGGCGAGCAACACCTGGGCTCCGCAGCTGAGAAGATCCTCACGGCGCTGCGAGCGGACCGCCGCGTGCGTGCCCACGGGCATGAAGGTCGGCGTCAACACTTCGTTATGGCGCGTGGTAAAACATGCGGCACGAGCACGCGATCCGGAGGCCGTGGCCTCCAATTTGAAATCCAGCCGGCTCAAGTACGGGCGCTCGGTACCCGGGTTGGCTGCACCGGCGTGACCGTCCCGTCAATCTTCGTCATGGAATTCCCCTTTCTTGCCAATAGACAAGTACCCCGGCTGCGGGCATCTACTTTCTACGGGATAGTGAGGGCATGATTCTGCCACAGCAGGAGGCGCGGCATCCTCACGCCATGGACATCGGCGGCTTGTAGACTGCACTCACTTTCGTGGCGATCGGCATAGCTTTTGCCGAGGGAAAAGTGGTCGATCGCCCGTCCCTCCCGGCCCAACGCAGGTCTAGGCAGCCCGGCTATTCGGCAAGGGCGGCAGGACTGACCACCCGCCGTATGTGTCGCCACAGATCCTGGAACCGCCACGCTCCTGGGGTTCTCGGGTGGTTGCGCCGGAATCTTTTTTGAAATAGCCACAGCCCGAGCGCCATCAGCGAGCCGCCCGGCAGAAGCAACTCAATGGCCGCGTAAGGCCCGATCGCGCGCAGCCCCGCGACACCGCGCCCGAACCAAACGATCGCTGCAGAGGGCTGATCAGTTGTATTTTGGTCTGTAGATCTCATGGTTCGTCTCACAATTCGCTGCGGGGCACAGCTACTTTGCGACGGACGACGGCCGAGGACAAATGCCATACCTGACCATGCGTTAAGAGAAACTTAACGGCAGAACAGCCTGAACCGCCGGCATACATCCGGAAAATGTGTTCAATTCAAGACATCCTTATTTCGGGATATCGCATGGCGCCGGGCGTTGGTTTTCCAAGCGTCCATGGAACTCGCTCACCTCATGGGAGCGCGGCGCGGCGCGTCAGTTTTCGACTGTCTTCTTTGCGATGGCGGGACTAATATCTCGGATCAGGGAATTTTATTCACGCCATGGATACAGGGGAAAACCAATGAAGACCAAAGGTTTGCTGGGCGTCGGCATATCGCTGACCCTGGCATTGGGCTCGCATTCCGCGCTGACGGCGCCACGAGTGGGGAGAACGCAGATGGCGCCGGCAGTGGTGCAAGCTGCGGCGCCGACCAGCATGATCGAATTCACCGTCTATCTGCCATTGCGAAATGCACAGCAGCTCGACGGTCTACTTACCGAACTGCACGATAAGGATTCTCCCAACTATCAGCAATGGCTGCAGCCATCTGATTTCATGCAGCGTTTCGGCCCGAGACCGGCCGATCTTGCGGCGGTGCGCGCCGCGCTGACTGCCCGTGGATTCACCGTAATTCAAAGCAATGCGCATGGCATGCGTGTGCGTGGGTCGGCGAGCGCGGCGGCCAACGCCTTCGGCGTGGCCATTCACAGTCGCACTCAAGAAGGCCGGACGCGTTTCATGGCGAAGGCCGAGCTACAGCTTCCTGGCGAACTCGCCGCGCTCAACGTACGGGTCCTGGGACTCGCCTCTGTTCCAGAACGCCAGGTGCATGCGCGCGTCACGGGACAGGTCAGCAATATCGTTGACAATCGGTACGGTGTGACCGGTCCGTATTGGTTTGATGATCTAAAACAAGCCTATGACTATCCGGCGTACGGTCCCAAGACCAACGGCGCGGGTGTCAATGTGGCCGTACTCATGGCCGACCTGATCTTCCCCGACGACGTCGCTGCGGCGTTCAACCACGAGAAGTTCACTCCAATCACCGGCGTGGCTGCGCCCAGTGTAACCACGGTGCTGGTCGACGGCGGCGGCGTCGAAAATGGCAACGGCTCATTCGAGGCAAGCCTCGACGTGCAACAAGTGCTCGGCGGCGCACCGGCATCGAATGTCACCTTGGTCAGCATTCCTGACTTGTTGGATCAAAGCATCATCGACGGTTACACCTTTATCGTTGACAGCAACAAATTCGATATCGTCAACTCATCCTTTGGTGGTTGCGAACTCGAATACACGGCCGCCTATAACGGCGGAGTTGATTTAACGTCCATTCTCCAGACCTATCACGAAATTTTCGAGCAGGGTAATGCACAGGGCATCACCTTCGTGGCAAGTTCCGGCGATCAGGGAGGCCTTCTGTGTCCGAGCGTGGATTATGGGACGCCGGGTGCTGCGCCGGTTTTCGTCGCGGGTGTCAGCACCCCATCGGATGATCCAAACGTGACCTCGGTCGGCGGCGGCAATTTGATCACTGTCGCCACGGCCGGAATCCTCGACTCTACCTATGTACGAGAGAGTGCTTTCGCCGACCCGGACGCTCCGTACGATATTTACGGGCTTGGGCAGAACGTTTCGGGCGGTGTCTGGGGCGCGGGTGGCGGCGTCAGTTCGGTATTCAAAAAACCCGCATACCAATATTGGGCGAGGACTGGTTCGCACCATTGGCGCACTCAACCGGATGTGGGCATGCAGGTCGGTGGCTGCCCAAGCGGCCTTGCGACCAGCTGCGGTGCGGACGATAGCTCGGCGGTGGTGGCGTATGGCGTCAGCGCAGGCGGCGGATTCTACGGTGTGATCGGCACGTCGGTGTCCTCGCCGGAATTCGTCGGCGCTCTGGCTCTGTTTGAGCAGAGGTTCGGGAGGCATCATCGACTGGGGAACGTCAACTACTTCCTCTATGCGGCGGGTGCCTTTCAGACCCTGTTAGGCGGTGCCAACGCTCCCGCTCCCTTTCAGTTCTACCGTCGAAACATTCCTGGAAATGACGGTTACTGGGATGCCAGCTTTCCGAGCTACAACTACAACTATATCTACGGCAACGGCAGTCCTGATGTCCGCAAGCTATTCGGCCTGAGGGGATTTCCGGCGGCCGGGCTGCCTCAGACGCCCAGCAATCCGTAAAACTCGTTACCGTTGGGTACTAAGAAAGGGGGCTTCCGGCCCCCTTTTTTATCGCGGTGGCAATCCCTCGAAGGTCGGTAGCCCATCGGGAATGAAATGAAAGGCCTGTTTGTCGACCGCGTATATGGCCATCTGCGGGCCGCCAAATAGACTTGGGTCGTCGAGCGTGCCGACTTTCACAATCACGGCGGGCAAACGCGGCCGACGGGTGGTCAAATGTGTGCCGCATTCCGCGCAAAATTCTCGCGTCACGGCGCCTTGAATATCGCTGCGCGTGTATTGCTTGGGCGTCCCCTTGGTGTACATAAAACCAGCCGGCGGCATGAGAAGAAACATGTTTGGAGCGCCGCCGGTGATGTACTGGCATTCGCGACAGTGGCACTGCGCTTTCAGCATGGGCTCCCCTTCGGCTACGTAGCGCACCGCGCCGCAATAACAACCACCATCCAGTTTCATCGTGTTCTCCCGATCTCGTTAATCATACCTATCTCGCGGCCACGTCTTCCCTACTTTACGTCGCTACTGCCTTTGATGCAGCCACGCCCTCGTCCTTACATTCAGTAACGTCGATCTATGAGCGACCTCGAGACACAATTCACAAAAGCCTACACCCTCCGCCTTTATGTTCGCCACCGCACCGACCTACCTGCCGTGCTCCTTGTATTAAGTGTGGGCGATTCAAGAACAGCACCGCATCCCCGGCAAAGTGAAAGTCCCTATGAACCAGTTCGTCCGATTCGTAAAACCGCCCATGCAACTGGTTTGCGCATTGTTGATGGCCGCGGCGGCAGCCTGCAGCGGCGGCGGTCAAACGCAAATCCTCGGCGTTCCCGCGATCGGCACGCCGCCGACCGTCACCGCCACTTCCCCCGTTGCCGCTACTCCGCCTACGGTCGCCGTGGTCAGCCAGGTAACGGCCACGTTCAGCCAGATGATGACTGCATCAACGCTGACGCCCACCAGCTTTACGCTCGCCTGCCCCGCCGGGACGCCGATCACCGCGACCGTCGGGTATAACGCGGCGACACAGATGGCGACGCTGACGCCGAGCGCGGCGCTTCCGAGCAATACACTATGCGTTGCCACCGTGACGACCGCCGCTCAAAATACCGCGGGGCTCGGGCTTGCGAGCAACTTCGTCTGGAGCTTCACAACCGACACGCTGCCAATAGTCGTTTTGACCATTCCCGCAGAGGGCGCGACCAATGTGCCGACCAACACGCACATCAGTGCGACATTCAATGTCGACATGAATCCGACGACGCTGTCCGCCACGACGTTCACACTCATGAATACCACGCTCGACACGGCGGTCGCGGGAACGATCAGCTACTCCGCGGCGAGCAGAACGGCCGTCTTCACTCCCACCACACCAGCCATATTGCCGGTGAGCACGGTATTCACCGCAACGATCACGACCGGCGCAACCGATCTTGCCGGCAACGGACCCGCGGCCAATTACGTGTGGACGTTCACGACCGGGCTATTGTCGGATACGGTGCGCCCCACGGTAATCTCAACGAACCCGGCCGCGAACGCCACGGGGGTAGCCACGAACACGAAGATCACCGCCGCGTTCAGCAAAGACATGGACGCAACAACGCTTACCTCCGCCAGCTTCACGGTGACCAACACGACGTTGGGTACCACAGTCGCCGGGTCGGTCGCATACTCGCCAGCAGCGCGCACGGCCACCTTCACGCCCACGACTCTCCCGTTGGCGAGCAACACGTTGTTTACGGCGACGATCAAACAGGCTGCCACGGATCTTGAGGGCAATGGCCTGGCGGGCACGGCTGCGGCCCTGCCGAACGCCAGCGACTACGTCTGGACCTTTACAACGGGCGCGGCCGCCAATACCACGCCCCCGACGGTAACCCTCGTCAGCCCTCTCAATGGCGCCAGCGGCACGTGCCTGACGAAAGCCGTGACCGCGACGTTCAGCACGGCGATGGATCCCACGACCATCAATAACACGACGTTCATCGTGACCGCGGGCGGTATCGCGGTACCCGGCTCCGTCACCTACAGCGCAGCCGGTGACCAGGCTACGTTTACGCCCACGAACGCATCCGGCTTTGCCCCCAGCACGGTGCTCACCGCGACCGTCAAGTCCGGCAACGCGGGCGTCAAGGATCTTTCGGGCAATGCCATGTCCGCCGACACCGTCTGGAGTTTCACGACCGGCACTCAGGCGTGCTCGGCCATCATCAATCTGCGAAGCGCCGCGGCGTTCGGCGCTTTTGGCGGTGCAGCAGGGGTCACGAATCAAGGCATTAACACAGTGGTCAATGGCAATCTCGGAACCACTGGTGCATGCACGCTCGTCACCGGTTTCCACGATGCCAACAACGTGTACACGCAAACGACGCTCAACATCGGCGCCGTCAACGGCACCATCGATTGCGCGCCGCCGGCACCAGGCACGGCCCTGAGCATGCAGATCGCGCAGCAGGCGCTCGCCGATGCGCAGACGGCGTACAACCAGATGGCAGGCCTGCCGCCGAATCCAAGCGCCGCCCAGCTAGCGGGCCTGACATTGCCGCCGGCCGTTTACACGGCACCCGGTGGCACCTTCGCCATAACGAACGGTAACCTGACTCTGGATGCGCAAGGCGATCCCAATGCGCAATGGGTGTTTCAAGCCGCGAGCTCGCTCACCGTCGGGCTCCCGGCCACGCCCAGTCAAGTCATCCTCATCAATGGCGCGCAGGCGAAAAATGTCTACTGGCAGGTGGGCAGCGCTGCCCGCATCGAGATCGGCAGCCACATGGTTGGCACCATCGTTGGCTCAGCGGGAGTCACCATCTCAACCGCCGGGACGACTATTCAAACCGTCTTGACGGGGCGTGCCATCGGTCTCAACGCCTCGGTAACCATGGTCAACACCACGATCGTCGCGCCATAACGCTACGCAGCATGCCTATTACCGACGTTCTAAGTCAGTCTGGAAAAACGACATGAAAGAAATTCCTACCCGCCATTTGATCTTGGCCGCGGCGATCGCATCGGTGCTGGCCTCTTCGGCCATGGCCGACGAGGATAGCTACTTCTACGGTGGCCTTGGCCTCGGCCAGTCACGCGCACGGATCGATGTGGACCGCATCGGCTCGCAGCTCCGCAACTCGGGCCTGACACCGACCGACATCACTCGCGACGAAAAACATTTCGCCGGGAAAGTCTTCGCCGGATACCAATTCAGCCGATATTTCGCGTTGGAAGGTGGTTATTTTAATCTGGGTCGATTCGGCTACATCGCCACCACAGCGCCCTCCGGATATCTGAATGGAAGGATCAAGCTGCAGGGAGTCAATTTCGATGTCATCGGTGCCCTGCCCTTGAGCGACCGTCTCTCGGCCATCGGGCGTGTTGGAGCGATCTATGCCGATGCGCGCGATAACTTCACCGGTGGCGGTGCCGTTGTGGTTCTCAATCCAAGTCCGAGTGAACGCAAGGTCGGCTTCAAGTACGGCGGCGGGCTGCAATACTCCATCAGCCCATACGTGCTGGTGCGCGCGGAAGCAGAGCGCTACCGGGTACCGGATGCGATCGGCAATCACGGCGACATCAATCTGTTCTCCGTGAGTCTGGTTATTCCGTTCGGCCGCACGGCCCCGCCGCCACCACCGAAGCAGGCTGAGTACGTGCCGCCCCCTCTCCCGCCGGAACCGGTCGCTCCGCCGCCGCCGCCCCCGCCACCTCCGCCTCCCCTGCGCCGCCGGGTCAGTTTCCAAGCGGATTCGCTCTTTACGTTCGACAGCTCCGCCGTGAGGCCGGAAGGCAGGGCGGCGCTCGAAAAGTTTGCGCACGAACTCGTCGGCACAACGTTTCAAACCATCACCGTCGAGGGGTATACCGACCGGCTAGGGTCGCAGGCCTACAATCACAAGCTCTCACTGCAGCGCGCAGAGGCGGTCAAGCGCTATCTGGTGCAATCCGAAGGGCTCGATGCAGCGAAGATCGAGGTCTCCGGCAAGGACATCTCGAATCCGATCACGAAAACGGGCGAATGCAAGGGCGAGAAGCGCACTCCGCAGCTGATCGCCTGCTTGCAGCCGGATCGGCGTGTCGAAATCGAAGTCGTAGGTTCCAAGTAGATCATTTTTTCTTCGAGCGACGGCGCGGCGAAAGCCGCGCGCTCGAGTGCGACGGCTAGAGGCCCATGCACTCTCGAACCTGCATAAAGGCGCATTTTAAGGCATCAAACACTACGTTTCTGCTACGTTTGCAAAGCCCGACGACCTCCGACAAGGTTGGCTTCTCGCCTCCCGGCACATAGAGTCGCCAGGAAAAAACGCACCTCAGTTCGGCGATTTCAACTACAGCAAGGGCGGCCATAGCACCGTGTAGCCGCAATTCCTTTACGGAAAAGCCGCGCACGTGCCCCGAATGCACGCGCCGACGTGCCCAACCCAATCAGGCCTAAGTTTCTCTAAGTGGTGATCGGAGGCGCACGCGGCGGCGGTGGTGGGGTCGGTTCCCGAGGAGCTACGCTGTTTGGCCCTGGCGCTGGTCGTTGCTGCTGCTGTTGCGCGGCAGCCCTATCCTTCATTTTCTCGCGGTGGTGTTCGATGATGCACCCTGCCGCGGCCCCGACTACGGCGTGATGGCCCGCCACATGTCCCGCTACCCCGCCAACTGCGGCCCCTTTCAAGCACCCTTTGGCGGCACTAATACCCGGCAGCATCATTAACGGTGCACCTGCCAATAAGGCAACCAGTAATTTACGCATTCGTGTTCCTTGTTGGGGAGCTTCTTTCACGATGGGTTCAAAATACGACAGATTCGGGGCCCACGGAACTACGTCTTTAGTACATGGGTGGTAGGACCGCTCCTACACGTGCAAAATTGACCACCCGGTCCCCGCCCCTAACACGACATAATCGCAGCCAGCTAAGCGTGACACTAGGCCCTTGCCGTGAAGCGAAGTCGTACCAGTGGCACCATAATGCGACATGGGCTGCAGAAAGCCACGAGTGCCTAGTGGCACACTCAAGTATCTGAATTGCTTGGGAGTTCACGACAATCGGCGCCATGGAAAAACCCGCAGCAATCGTCGCGGCCAGCATACCGCGGCCGAAGAAGCGCCTCTCCGCTGCGAAAAACTCACCTTACCGATTGGGTGTCGCAGGCTGGCTCGGCGTCGGGTTTCTAGCTGTCGCGATTCTTGCTGTCGCCGCCAACCTGATCGTCGAGCGCGGCGTCTTGACTACGCATACGACAATCGAAAAGCAGGTGGCAGCGCCGCCGCCCGTAACTAGCCTGGCGCCAGTGCCCATATTGCCAGCCACACGGGAATCCGGGCTGAAGCTCAAAAACATCTCCGCAGAGGCTCCGCTTACCGCGATAGGAGACTTCGAGCGCGCGGTGTCCAATCGAATCGGAAATAGTAACCCAGCCTCAGAAATGCAATTTCAGTCAGAACGGCGGAAGTTTGAGCGTGAGGCACGCATTTATCTGGATTATACCGCTACAACCGCGAACGATACCTACTCATCGAATGTTTCGGCTGCGTTCAACGATTTTGACAAGCGCGGCAGCGAAGCAATAAATTCTGCCGACGCGCAGCGCATAGTTCTTGCCGAATATTCGAAGCGATTCGAGGCGATGAACGTACGGATGAAACGCGCACTTGAGCGTTCATTTAAAATATTCAACAGAGTGATCGCTCGACAATACTTGATCAAACTCGGCAACGATCTCGATTTAATCCGAGTGCGCTTCGAACATTTGAAGGGTGGAGGCGGCTACGATAAGCCCACACTCGATGTGCTCGCCGCGAGTGAACTGGCCTACGTCGCCACATTGAAAACAAACATTCCGAGTCTTAAGCGATCCCAAGGCTCCGAATGGGTAACAGGCATGAGCGATGACTCGACAAAAATCGTCGCACTCGGTGCCACATTGTTAGATCTCGAGAATGAGCGCCAGCGCACGCTCGATAGCTTTGCTCAAGCACACTCAAAGCTCTTAAATCTATTGGTACTAGAAATTCCGATAGGGAGAAACCAGCGCAGAATCCCCGGCACCCCTCCCCCCCCATGTCGCCGTCGCAACAGTTGACTCCACGCCCGCCGTCGGACCTACCGTTCGAGAGCCAACGCAGACAAAAACTCTCGCACCTCCGGACGACCACCGGGATACCACGATAGCCTATATAAGTGGGACGGTGCTCCTGGTATTGCTCGCGATCGGTACGGCTATAGTGAAGAGTGTCCTTGCTCCCGTGGGACGAATGCTCAAGGCGACCGTGAAAATCGCAAACGGTGAAATGGGTGTGCGCGTTCCTCGCGGCGGCATTCAAGAGCTCGATAACCTTGCCGTCGCCTTCAACCAAATGGCCGATCAGCTTTCTGCGGCTCAGGAGATTACACGCAGCTTTCAGCAACAGCTCGAAGCGAAGATCAACGAGCGTACGCGACAGCTGCAAGAACTTGCTGAGCACGATCCATTGACATTGCTTCCCAATCGCCGCCAGCTATTTGCGTCGTTGGGAAACGCCTTAGACCAGGCATCACGAAATAATAGGTTCGTCGGCGTGTTCTTTTTGGATCTTGACAACTTCAAGAATAGCAATGACAGCATGGGTCACGCCTTCGGCGATCGTGTATTGATTGCGATCGCGCGGCGCCTAGACGACGCGGCACGACGATTCGGTTTTGCGGCGAGGCTCGGCGGCGATGAGTTCACCCTGGTGTACACGGGGGCGCAAAGCGTTGAGGAAATCCGCGCAGCTGGGTCGGAGCTCGTGCGCGCCTTTCAGACACCGCTCTTGATTGATAATCGAGAATTGGTAATTGGGGTAAGCATCGGCATAAGCGTATTTCCAGACCACGCGTCCGAACCGGACGCCCTGTTGCGCGCGGCGGACGCGGCACTGTTCCGCGCCAAGGCGTTGGGCCGCAGCCAATTGAATGTGTTTACCCCGGATCTGCTGGAAGCAGCATCGGCCAAGTTCGCGACTGAACAAGGCTGCGGCGTGCCTTGGAGCGTGGTGAATTCCAGCTGGTCTTTCAACCGGAAATAAATGTGGAGACCCTGGAAGTCGGATTGGTTGAAGCGTTGTTGCGCTGGCGCCTGCCTGAGGGACGCTTGGCGTCGCCAAATGAATTCCTATCAGTAGCCGAAGAATCCGGCCTGATCATAGACATCAGCGACTGGGTGCTGCGATCGGCAATCGAGGCAGCGGCCGATTGCCATCGCGGTGCGTGGCCGCAGGCAAGGGTTGCGATAAACGTCTCGCCGCGACAGTTGCTCGATAGCCGTTTCGTCGATCGCGTTTCGAATCTTTTGCAGGAGTTCGATTTGCCGGCGCGCTGTATTGAAATTGAGTTGACGGAAACCGTCTTACAGACCGGGTCCGCTACCATCGAAGCATTGCGTCGCCTCCATTCTCTTGGTATCGACATTGCTCTGGATGATTTCGGCAGCGGCTACTCCTCACTCGCCTCCTTGGAGCAATTGCCTCTTTCCCGTATCAAGCTCGATCGAAGCTTAATCGCGAGCATCGACACGAGCTCTCGTTCAGCTGCTATCGCGCTAGCAATTATCGGGCTGTGCCGAAGTCTAAGCCTCGAAGTCACGGCCGAAGGCGTTGAGCGGCCGGAGCAACTGGCCCTGCTGTTAGCACACCGGTCGATTTTCCTTCAAGGGTATTTACTGTGTCGACCGGTATTCGGTAATGCAGTTGTGCCCCTCCTTAAGACCCTTCACCAAGACCTACAGTTACTAATTTTATCGTTACCCCACACGGCTCACGAGCGCGATATCGAGAAAAATCAACTGGACGTGTCAGAAAGGTGGCCGGTCGCCGATACGGGCAAAACCCACGGATAGTGGTGCGCCCTTGCGGGAATCCCGTCTTAGGCTGATACGCCGATTCAATGAAGTGGACTTGTAGTGGCGGTTGCTGGACAGCCCGATGCTGCGCGACGTGCTAAGGCTCGAAGACATCCAAGTCCCGATGGCGCGTGGCTTTGTATATCTCGTCGCCGTCCGGTTCTTGTAGTATTGACGCTGGTACGTGACGAGAGCAGCCAAACTATAGGGCGGAGAAAACTGTGCTCGCATTGATTGTACTTTTCCATACTCCAAATCGCATTCCCGATGTAAGGACATTCTTACGGCCGCATTGTTCTGTATTTATCGTCACGCTGATGGTATGGCTTGCAGGTTGCGCAAGCACTCCGTCGTCCGCGCCGCCGTCCGTGAGGCCGGACCAAGCGCGGGCCATCATCGGTGCCGCCCTGCCCCGCGCGCTGTATGATCGCGCGGGGTGGATTGACGATATATTCGCCGCATTTGCTCTGCAGTCGATCGACCCCAGTCTGGACAATATTTGCGCGGCAGTGGCCGTGATC
This sequence comes from Gammaproteobacteria bacterium, assembly GCA_025358295.1. GTDB lineage: Bacteria > Pseudomonadota > Gammaproteobacteria > Steroidobacterales > Steroidobacteraceae > Bog-1198. The sequence goes on along the minus strand of JANYJY010000031.1, from coordinate 1,030 downwards.
GAACAAGAGTCGAGTTTCAACGTCGATCCTGTGATCCCCGGGCTGGCCGCGATAGCGTGGCGAGAAATCGATTTGCGGGCAGCCCACGCGGGAGTTCCGCGGTTCGTCGTGCACGGCGCGCTGCAGTTACGCTCACCCTCCGGCGTAACCTACAGCGAACGCATTGACGCAGCCAAGACCGAGAAGGACTTGAGCAACATATTCGAGGAATTCATCGGCGCGGTGCCCATGGGGCGCACCCTGTTCGCTGAGCATGATCCGGTGCGGACGCGCGGGCCCATGCAGGTCAACGTTGCATTCGCGGAGCAATATGCCGCGGCGAGGCCGTATCCCTATCCCGTGAAAGTCAGCATTGCGGATGAAGTATTCTCGCGCCGGGGCAGCCTTTATTTCGGCATCGGTCACCTGCTTGCCTACGAACCGCACTACGATCAATACCAGTACCGTTTTGCGGACTACAACGCCGGCCAGTTTGCAAGCCGTAATGCCGCCTTCCAACGAGCGCTCAGCCGGGTTTCTGGTTTCCGCGTGATGGCTGACGGAGCGCTCCTCCCGCACGCGAATGAAAAGACGCCAGGCGAAACGGAGCTCGCCGCGCGCACCATGAAACTGCGGCTGGACCTGGACGACGCCACCATCCACGATGCGCTCGGGCAGTCAAAGCAATCAAGCTTCGACCACACCATTCTCTATCAAGGCGTTTTCGCGCTTGCCGACAAGCTGCAAGCATTGCCTGCACCACGCGCGGCCGTACCTCACATCGTTCTGCGCGGCCCGAAACTCAGCAGAAACCTGTCAACGGACTGGTACGCGCGCCGCGTAAACGAGCGCTTTGGCCGATGCCTGCGCAAGCAGCGCCAGAGCCTGATTCCCGCCGCCACTCGCCAAGCGCCTTGAACCGAGCAATTTTGATACGGATCATAAACCGCGCGCAACAGGCAGCGAGGGTGCTCCATATTGGCGCCAGGGTTGGCTTAGTGCTGAAAAATAGCTCAAGGCAGTGGAAGTGTGGGGGAAAAAGACCAAGCGC
>JANYJY010000026.1 GCA_025358295.1 Gammaproteobacteria bacterium | reverse complement strand
TCGATGAGGTTGGGCGGGAGAGCTGAGTTCTAAGGCTCCGTTTCGTATGTTGCGAGCCGAGACGATCCGTCTCGTGTTCCAGCCGGAGCTTCAGTCATGAACACCACTACTCAGGGGATTTCACCACTACGTCAGCGCATGATCGAGGAGATGTGCATGCGCCAGCTCGCGCCCAAGACGCGCGAGGCCTATATCCGTGCCGTCCTGCACTTCACCCGATATCTGCGCCGCTCGCCCGACACCGCCACGGCTGAGGAGCTGCGCGGCTACCAGCTGCACTGCGTGAAGCAGGGGATCTCAGCGATCACTCTGAACGCCACGATCACGGGTTTGAAGTTCTTCTTCGAGGCCACCCTCGGTCAGAAGGAGGTTATGGCCAAGATGCACCCCGTTCGGGTGCGGCGCGCGAGACGAGATTGAGGACACCACCGAGCGCTGAGCCGCCGTAAAGTGCCGAGGCGGCGCCCTTGATGACTTCCACCCGCTGAAGATCCAAGGGGAGGGTTTGCAACAATCCGAAGGCGTCCGGTTCCGCGCCGAGCAAGGGTAAACCATCGCTCAACACCAATGTGTCGCGCGTGGGCAGTCCGCGCAATTGCAGGCCTGCGCCCCCGAGCCCTGGCGATGCCGCTTGGAATCGAACGCCCGGTAGCTCGTGCAGCAACGCGGAGAGATTGCCAGGCTGTACGGTGAGATTTTCCTCAATCTCCTCTTGGGGTACAACTTCCACCAGCACGGGCTGGTCGCGGATGAGAGCGGTCGTGCGCGTGGCCGTAACGACGATCGAGTCGAGCTTGGCGTCGTCTTCATCCGCATGAGCGTCTGGAACTAACAACGCTGATGCTAGAACAATCAGGCAAATGGAATCTACCCAGTGGCGCATGCGGAACAAATTGGACGATGGTAAAAAAGGTGGCCGGGCTGTCGATACTCCGATGACGGCACTTTGCCTTACAAAGTGATATGAGGCAATCCGTCTGCTGATTTATTAAACGCGCTTTGCGCACATGCGTGGATAACTCACGTACCTTCGCGTTACCCTGCGCTGTTGCATCTCAAGATCGAAGTTCGGCCGGTGTGAGCTTCGCTGGCCATAAGATCGTAATTTTGGATTGCAGCTGTCGGCGCTACCTGGGTCAGGAGCCCCGCGGTATCGAGGTAAACCATGATCCATGCCAAATAGCTAAACTCGGTATTCGCATGCAGCGTCTCAAACGTCGGCTCTCTGAGAAGCTCTACTAAATCGGGGTTGTGCTCGTTGGGCGGGGTCGTGCTCAAGGGTAGTACCAGAGAAACCAGTGGATGCGGCCATCGGTGGGATCGCGCCGCTCCGTCCGACACCGCGGGAATGAGCTGACGCTCACAATGGTCATTTTGTTTTGCTTTGTTTTGCCCTAATAGCTGGTTTCTTTCTGGGCAGAGTTTGCAAGTAGCGGCGCGCGAGTTGGACCCAACAGCTTACGGCGTGCCCGTCGAGCGCGGTCGCGTCGACACGGACGTAGCCGGCCATCAATCGGCCGCGCAACATCATCTGGCTTGCTCCTGATCGGGTGAGCGCCTCGCGCTCCGCGTCCTTGCCGAGGCGCGCAAGCAGGCCCCGGCTCGATGCTGCGACGAGTAGATTGCAGTTCAGCATGAAGCCGATTCCGCCGAACATTTTGATTTCTCTGACGGCGCTGGTGCCGAGGAGAGACGCGCGTACGCTCTCGGCCAAATCTTGATGCCTCATGGGCACCCATTCTGAATTCAACTATTGATCCCATGCTCCATCAATGTGGCGGACCGTTCCTAAATTCGAGGTCATCCAACCGTGCGTTCGCCGATACATCATGGGATTGCTGCATCGCAGCCGTCCAGGCGTTCTGCTAAAAGCGCTGCGCTCCCATTCAATCTCGCAGTGGCATGAGTTGTTGGTTTCGCCCCTGACGCGCGGCCATCCGCGGCAATAGGGGCACTGCCAGGGGACTGTTTCGTCACCCCGGTCTACGCGTTTTAAAGGTAAGCCTTTGCAGCACCGCTGCGCGGACGCCGCGGTGCATCTTGTTACGCCGCTCAAAATTATGGTGAACCCGAGCACCCTGCACCGGAACTTACCCGCACGCAGAAGACATTTCGTCGCCCGGACCCACTCAGCATGCAGGGGACCCGTCGAGGATTCGGACGTCGACGTTTCTCCGCGCAGCGCCAGGGGTCCGCGCCGCACATACGATGGACCCTGAATGCTCTTTTTATTAGAAATACAGGAGTCATCCATGAAAGGTCACACGCTCATCGGGGCCATCACGGTCCTTGGTATTGCTTTATTGAATATTGCCTACGCCGAGCAACCGCCGCCGCCCTGTCATCCCAATCCGAACGCGGCAGCGGATCGCATGGTCGTCACTACCCGCGGCGACGTAGCCGAGTTACCGCAGCCGTTGAAGGACCGGCTCGAGCGACTGGCGGACCGGCCGCATACGTACCTACCGCTGCAGGCATTTGCCGAAGCGGATAAATCCAGCCAGCTATTCCAATACTATCTGCTCGACTCGGAGGGCTTCGAGCCGAACGTCTTCACGAAGATATTTCCCGGTATCAATGACGCGGTGCAATTGACCGGAACGGGCGGCAATTGCGGCCTGCCAACATTAGGCGCAGTCCGCGTGGTCCTCGAGCCCAAGCCGGGTCTGCCCACCGATCCGCATCATCCGAAGGCATTCATCGACGTGTTCACGGATCTCTCGCCGCTGTTCGTTATCAACAACGAGAGCGGATGGTACGAAGGCTGGATGATTCACGATCTCGTGGTTCCGGCCACGGCGCCGCCGCGCCGCGACGGACACGCGCAATTCGGCAAACTCACGGAAGAAGATGCCAAAGAGCTCTGGGAGATGGGCCGCCACCATAACGTCCGTGGCGCGTTGCTGACGACAGACGGCGACCCCGTACACTTTCCCAGCAAGTCGGACCACTTTCCCGACCGGCAAACGAACGTCATATCGCTCTTCGAGAGCATGGGAGCCTATAACGCCCTGCAGCAGAGCGACGTGCATTCTTACTGGGAGTTCAATTATCTGGGAACCAACTGGATACATCCGCTGTACGAACTGCCCTACACCGGCGGATTCCCCGATGACTTCGGCAAGGCGCCGGATACTTTCAGGGATGGCGAAATCGGCAAACTGCAGTCCATTGTTCCGGGCTCCGGGCCGCGCGGCATCACCAATGATCCGCGAGTAATGGGGGACAACCCCATTCTGCCCCGCGATCCCGACAAGTTCGACGGCACCGTGAATGCGCAGCGGGAATTCCGTCAGCGAGGCGTTCCGAGTGGGCTCGCCAATGAAATCTACCTGGACGTCTACGCCCGGCGGGCCTCGTTCGAGCCGGGTGTGAAAAATCTCCAGCGCCGATTGTTCGATGCGTATGCCTCGGAAGTCGCGCGCGTCGATCCCGACCACAACGGGATCATCTCGGCGGTGGTGGGCGATGCGGATACGGCGACCGACGGCTTCCCGGACAATTTTCGGTTGTACCTCTCGCCGACTGAGTTCAACCGTTTTGCGGTCACACGCGAGATCAACGACGGCTTGCTCGCACCGCGTTTCGCTCCCAGCCAAAGAGCCTGGGTGCTGACAGGGTTCCGCGTCGCAGTCGACCCGACGGTGTCCGCTTCCGCCGGACGCGATGCTGACGATCGATAGCAATTAAATTAAAAGGCGCATGTGAGGCCATGGTCGAAAGATCATGGCATCACCCGCCGGCGGCTCACACAGCGGGGGAGTCGCGTACCGGAGCGGCTGGGCAACGCCGCAGATGCTTGCGGGTGGCAATTCCGCTCGGGTAACCGCTCGCCACGGACCGGGTATCGAGCCTGGCAGGCATTTAGGTAACTGCGTGCTTGATGCGTAAGCGCGAAAGCAGGCGAGGGGCAAAAAGGTGCGTATTGCAGCCGCCGTTGCCCGCTCTAAATGCACCACAACCTTTTGGCAGGTTACACGCCCGCCTGCGTCGACGATGGCGAGAGGGAAAAGCGGCGGGCGCCCGGGTGCGTCGAGGCAGGCCGCGTTTCAAAGCAGAAACGCGGCCCGCTCGTTCATCAACTCAAATCAACTCATCAAAACATCGAATCGCTCAGGTCTTCACGTCGAAGCGGTCGAGGTTCATCACCTTCGTCCACGCCTTTACGAAATCCCGCACGAACCTTTCCTGACCGTCGGACGATGCATAGACCTCTGCCACCGCACGCAGCTGGGCGTTCGAACCGAACACCAGATCGACCGGGGTCGCAGTCCACTTGACTGCGTCGGTCTTGCGATCGTGTCCCTCGTACAGTCCTTCGGTGGCCGACTTACTCCACTTCGTCGACATGTCGAGCAGGTTCACGAAGAAGTCCGGCGTCAACTTGCCGGGTCGCGACGTGAACACGCCGGTTGCACTCTGTCCGACATTGGCATTCAGTACTCGCAGGCCGCCGACCAGTACCGTCATCTCAGGCACGGTGAGCGTCAGCAATGCCGCTCGATCCACCAACATCTCCGTCGGCGAGCCCAATTGCTCCGTCGGCGATTTTTGATGCTGCGCGCTGTCGCCGAAATAGTCACGGAAACCGTCAGCCGTCGGTTCGAGCGCTGCGAACGACACCACATCGGTCTGCGCCTGCAGAGCGTCGGTACGTCCCGGCGTGAACGGTACTTCTACCCTGTATCCCGCGGCCTTCGCCGAAGACTCGACAGCGGCGCTGCCCCCCAGGACGATCAAGTCGGCCATCGAGACGTTCTTACCGCTGCCAGCCGATTTGTTGAAGTCCTTTTGAATACCTTCCAGACGCGCCAATACCCTGGTCAATTCCTGCGGATTGTTGATTGCCCAATCCTTCTCAGGGGCCAGACGAATGCGCGCACCATTGGCGCCGCCGCGCTTGTCGGTGCCGCGGAACGTGGCTGCCGACGCCCACGCTGTGCGCACCAACTCCGGGGAGGTCAGGCCCGAGGCGAGGATCTTGTCCTTCAGCTGCGCTACATCGCGGGCGTCGATCGGCGCGTAATCCGCCTTGGGAACCGGGTCTTGCCAGATCAGGTCTTCCGACGGCACTTCCGAGCCCAGGTAACGCACGCGCGGACCCATGTCGCGGTCGGTGAGCTTGAACCACGCCTTCGCGAAAGCAAGCTTGAATTCCTCGGGATGCTGCTTGAAGCGCATAGCGATCTTCTTGTAGCTCGGGTCCATTTTGACCGCGATGTCTGTGGTGAACATCATCGGCGGATGGCGAACCGTCGGATCCTGGGCATCCGGCACGAGGTTTGACGCCGCACCATTGGCGGGGGTCCACTGAATCGCGCCGCCGGGACCGGTCGTCTTGACCCAATCGAACGCGAACAGATTGTCGAGATATTGCGTTGTGAATGCGATCGGATTCGACGACCAGGCGCCTTCCAGCCCGCTTGTGATGGCGTCGCCGCCACTGCCTTTGCCGCACTTGTTAGCCCAGCCCAATCCCTGGGCTTCGACGCCCGCCGCGGCGGGTTCCGCGCCCACGCACTTGTCCGGATTATGCGCGCCATGCGCCTTGCCAAACGTGTGGCCGCCGGCAATCAACGCCACCGTCTCTTCATCGTTCATCGCCATGCGACCGAAGGTTTCGCGGATGTCTCTCGCGGCGGCGAGCGGATCGGGGTTACCGTTCGGCCCCTGCGGGTTGACATAGATCAGACCCAGCTGGGATGCGCCGAGCGATTTCTGTAGCTTGCGGTCGCCGCTGTAGCGCTCTTCGCCGCCCATGAACTTCTTCTCGGGACCCCAGTACACGAGGTCGGGTTCCCAGTCGTCCGCGCGTCCGCCGGCGAAACCGTAGGTCGTGAATCCCATGGATTCCAGCGCCACATTGCCGGTGAGCACCATCAGATCGCCCCAAGATAGCTTCGCACCGTATTTCTGCTTGACCGGCCACACCAGGCGCCGCGCCTTGTCGAGATTGGCATTGTCGGGCCAGCTGTTGAGCGGCTCGAATCGCTGCTGCGCACCGTCGGCGCCGCCGCGTCCGTCGGCCATGCGGTACGTACCGGCACCATGCCACGCCATGCGGATGAAAAACGGCCCGTAGTTGCCGTAGTCGGCCGGCCACCAATCCTGCGAAGTCGTCAAAACCTGCTTGATGTCGGCTTTGACTGCTTTGAGATCGAGGGTCAGAAATTCTTTCTTGTAATCGAAGCTCTCGCCCAGCGGATTGGATTCGGCTGCGTGCTGCCGGAGCGGTGACAGATCGAGTTGATCCGGCCACCAAAAAGAATTGGATCGGGCCTGAAGTTGCGATTCAGCTTCGGAGGTTTGTTTGAGTTGAGAGTCGACTTCAGCCGTCGCCATCAACGGGAGGGCACCAAAGGCGCAAGCGGCCAGCAACCCCATCACTTTGTTCTGCATCTTGTTCTCCTCGACCGAACAGAACGGTCGATTGCGCAGCGAGTGTAGGACCATATCCACACAGCGCGGATGCATACATTCGATTGAAGCGATAGAGGAAACCAATCGGATCGCCCGTGCCTCTCTTGATCATTAGAAAAGGCGCAACCAACTGTGCAGCGCCGCTGGCTGCGCCTTGTTGCGGAGACCGTTATCTATAGACGGGCTATTTTCGTGCCTGAAAGGTGACGGTCAACAAACAGAGGCTGAGTAATACGCCGGAGATGTTGGTATGGGACACGTTGCGCAGGAGTTCATCGGACGCTGCCGTCGACACCAAACCACACATCGACGCGCAAACTAATAACGCGAATGCAGAAAACTGACCGCTGCCACGCAGGTGGATTTCCGGTTTGCGCCTCAAGCGCATAAGCGTAACCACGGCAAAGTCGCGGCTCCGTTGCGATAACAATCTTGGCTAATCGGCTGGAGCAATTCACGAGCGCCCGTCCGCTGAGATACGCCACCGGCTGACCAACGTGGGCGATGGATTGTAACCTCTGGTGGCGCAAATGGCCGTTACACGCCGGTCACTCGTGGCAGCGGAGGATTCGGGAAAACCTCCGCCGGATCTTCCGCCCAACGGCTGCCGGTGGGCCATCCGCAGACAGCGAAAACCGGTAACCGTCCGTAGCGATACAAGCGGCCTTGCTCGCCCGCAAGACCATAGGGCCAGCCCCGCGCCGGTGCCCGATGCCGCAAGTCGTAGACATACGCGTCGAAGGGCAGGGTCGAGAGCCACTGCCGGATGGCTTTATCCGCGCGGCACGCCTCGTAGGAGCGCACCGCCAATCTACGGCGATGCGCCCAAACGGCTTTCGCTTGGGCCACGAGTCCCTGTACCCACTGCAGCGTAGTGCCGTGCACCGCGCAGTCGCGCACGCTTGCGATGAAGGCGGCGAGATCATCGCTCACGTAAACCGCCACTTGCGGGTCCGGCAGGACACACCACACGGGGCCGGATAAGCCCACTTCGTGGCAGGTTTCTGCGATCCAACGCCGCCTGAGGTCATCGATCGCCAGCGTGATGCAGGGGCGGAACACCGCCAATGGCTCGTCAGGGAAGAGGCAGCCCGTGAAATCGATGCTGCCCAATTCCGTACCGTTCAGCCCGCTGCACATACCGAGCAATGCTTGCAGATCCGCGCTGAGAGTTCCCGAGAAAGTGGGCTTCAATCCGTCGATCACCTCGGGGCGCAGGCCCGGGACGGGTGAGACGGGGAGGGGTTTGCCTGCAGTATCGAGCCAAGGCGCCGAAACTAAAGGCATCATTGTGTCGCTGATAGACATGATGGATACCTCGATGCTTCCGGTTAAATGATCAACGAACTCCTGTGACTTTCTGACGATTGTTGGCATCGACGTGGGTTGGCCGCGTCGAGCTTGGATGTGAAATTTAGCAAATAAATTGCATTTTTCAAGAGGTCCAGAGGGGATTTTTGACGGCGCGTTGTGCGGTGCGAGATCGCGTGCCCTGAAGTCACTGCAAGGAAACCCGGTGCGATTTTGCGGTGCAAAATCCGTCGTTATGTCGAACCAATAAAATTAATTGCCAACTTAAAAATACCCCTTGAATCCCCCCCAGGGCTCCCCTATATGAGCCTCGTCAAGGGTCCAGCCGTTTGGATCCGTTAGGAGGAAATTGAGGAGGTTATGACCATGAATGTTCGCAATTGGGTTCCCTGGTCTCGCGGTGAGCATGAGCGTTCCGTCGCACAGCGCTCCGATGTGAGTCCCGTATTGAATCTGCATCGCCAAGTCAATCGACTGTTCGACGATATGTTCCACGACTTCGCTATCCCGCAGCTGTGGTCCGGTGATGCGGTATGGCCGCGCGTCGATGTGCAAGAGACAAACAAGGAGTATCGAGTGACCGCTGACATCCCGGGCCTCGATGGGCGCGATGTGGAGGTACTCTTCCATGAGGGCGTGCTGACACTGCGCGGTGAGAAGCAAACCGAGAACGAGTCCGAAAACCGGACCATCCGTGAACGCTTCTACGGGCGATTTGAGCGCCAATTCGCACTCAATCGGGCCGTGGATGAAGGCAACATCCAGGCAACGTTTCGCAATGGCACGCTGATCGTAACAATTCCGAAGTCCGCGCAAGCCCTGGAAAAGGCAAAGCGGATTCCAGTCAGCGTTGAGGGTAAACCACACTAACAGGAGATCGACCTGCGGGCCGCGCGCCCGCAGGTTTTTAACACGAGCGAGGATACCACCATGAAACACATCAAGAGTACGTGGGCGACGGTGACCGCGTTGGCACTCGGTCTGTTTCTTCCGATCAGTGCCGTCGTGGGCGCTCCCCTCAAGTCGGATAGGTCGTCCCCCAGTTCGGCGGGCGCGGTCTCGGCGGACTCACGTGCGCGCAATCAGGCGCAAGCGCAGCCGCAAGTGGAACAGCAACGCAAAGAGGCGGAAACTGAAAGTCAGAAGACCCTCGACAAGGATGCAGTGTCGGCCATCGAGGAGGCGCAAATGGCGGTCAAGGCCATTGCGGACGGGAAGAACGATCAAGCCATCGCGGCGATTGAGCGCGCGACCGGCAAGATCAACATCCTGTTGGCTCGTAAGCCCTCTACAGCAATGCTGCCGGTCAATACCGCCGTCGAGATTGTCGATCATGCGCCGAAGGATCCCGATGTCATTCGGGCGTTTAGTGCTGAGGCAGAGAAAGCCCTGAGCAACAAGGACTATCCGAAGGCCCGGACGCTACTTGATCAATTGGCGAGCGAGATCCGAATCCGCACCTACCTGTTACCGCTGGCGACCTATCCTGCGGCCATGCAGGAAGCGGCACGGTTGCTGGACCAAAAAAAGGCGGAGGACGCCAAGCAGGTCTTGCTCACCGCGCTCAATACGTTGCAGGTAGTCGAGGCGCCGATTCCGATTCCGGTCGCAATGGCGAAGGCGGCTGTTACCAGCGCGCTGGCGCAGCGCGACAAGGATAAGGCCGCGGCGCATAGCCAGTTGGCGATGGCCAAGGCGGATATCGAGCGCGCTAAGAACCTTGGATATGACATTAAGGACTCAGAATATACGGCCATTAACCAATCGATCGCGGACTTGGACAAACAATTGAATGGACCTCAGGACACCACGTCGGCGTTCGCCAAATTAAGGGAAAAAATCAGCAATCTGTTTCGCTCATAGGAGGAATGCAACGTAAGAAAGACGCACCAATGCAATATCTCTCAGGCACGGCCGATTTGCGTGCCTGAGAGATATGCTCGACCGGGTTGCGTGCCATCGACCTTGAAATCTCTTGACGAGACACTATCTGAGGCTTGAGCGGGCAGGCGGCGCCGATAAATTCGCGCCAAAGTCTACATATAAACTGGGAGGAACTACGAATGGCAATCAGTCGATACGACACCGAAGCGGTTGTGTCGCAACTGCAAGGTGAGATCAACCGGATGTTCGGCAATCTGAACGACCCTGAAGGCAGCAGTGCCACAGCAGAGTGGATCCCTGCAGTCGATGTTCGCGAGTATGCGGCGCACTTCGAGTTGCTGATCGACTTGCCAGGGGTCGATCCCAAGACGGTCGACATCACGATGGACAATGGGCTGCTGACGATTTCCGGTGAACGTCGGGATTCGAAGCGCGCGCAGGGTAATAATCAGGAGCCTGTACGTCAACAGCGCAATGAGCGACGTATCGGTCGCTTCCATCGTCGCTTTGTTCTACCGGATACGGTAGACGCCGAGAAGGTCGTCGCGGCGGGCAGGGACGGCGTACTCGAAATTTCGAATCCCAAACAACCGAAAGCGGCACCCCGCCGGATATCCGTCAATAGCTAAGCGAACAACCGGGCGCGGCAGGCAAGGTTTGGCCACCGCGCCGCGGTTCTCCGAAAGATAGCTGCCGGTAGACGCGGACTCTCAAAACTTGAGGTTTACGCCGCCGAGAAACGTCCGGCCGTAGAACTCGCGTTGAATGGGCCTGTTCTGCGAACCCTCGGAGTAGCGCATCGCGTCGTTCGTCAGGTTCTTCGCGTCGAAATACAGGCCTACGACCTCGTTGACCCGGTATTGCACGCCGAAGTCGAGCAGGATGCGCCGGTCCTGGTAGCTGTCCTGGGCCCCGGAGGGCGTGCCGAGGCTGGGATTGAACAGCACCCGTGACGTGAAGTATCCGGCGAGCTTAATTTCCAGCGGACCTTGCTCGTAGAAGATGCTGGCATTTGCGGTGTTCTTTGCCGTGCTCGGCAGCTGGCTGGTGTAGCCCCTGCCAATGTCGCCGCGCGAGCTCACCCAGGTCCAGTTCGCGCCGGAACCCAAGCCGCGCAGGAAGCCCGGCAGCGCGGTGAACTTCTGTTCCCATGCGAGCTCGAAGCCCGCGGCTCGCGCGAGGGAGATGTTCGTATAATTCGATATCGTCACGGTGGGCGAGGTGAACCCCGCGTAGATCGGCGTCGGCGGCAGCTGGCCCACGGGCACGTTGGTGACGGTCTGGACGATGTAGTTCGTCAATTCCTTGTCGAACAAGCCGAGGCTCGCGAGGCTGCCGTTCTCCGTGACGTGCTCGATGCTGAGATCGACGCTATACGCGGTGGTCGGGCGCAGTCCGGGATTGCCCTGCGAAATGGTATTGGTCTGCGGACTCGAGGACACGGCCGCCGTGATCTGCGGAAAGCCCGGGCGTGCAATTGCGGAGGAAATGGTACCGCGCAGGATGGTCCGCGGCTCGATCTCGTAGCGCGCCTGGATGGTCGGAAAGGCGTTCGTGTAGGACTTCCCCTGGGTGTTCAATCCAATCAGGGTATTGGTATCGCCGTTGAAGGCGTTGGCGGTATAGCTCGCATGCGTGGACTCGATGCGCAGTCCTCCCAGCAGACCCAGTTTGCCGAACGTGATCCTGTACTGGCCGTAGGCCGCGTAGACGGTCTCCTTGTTGTGCTCGTACTTCTGCTCGTTCGCAGTCGCGCTGGCGGCCGCGTCGATCGGGAGTCCGCTCGCCTGGTTGAAGTTCGCCGCATAGAAGGCTTCCCATGCGTTCGCATTGAAATGCGGGCCGACCACGTAGTCGTTGTTGTAATACGAGAATGGACCGCCGCCGACGTACGGCGTCAGCGCAATGCCCGGCAGGCTCGAAAAGATGATCTGGTCCGGACGCAGCACCTTGTCCCGGATACGGCCGCTGACGCCCACTTTGAGCTCATCTCCTGTGCCCCAATGATTCATGGGCAAGCTCCAGTTGACGAGGCCGGACCATTCCTTGTCGATGTCGTGTTCCGTGCTGGGGTTGACGTTGGCCAGCGTGTACTGCGTCGGATCGAAGCGGTCGGGGCCGCCCGTAATGGTGTAGGCGGGAATGTTCGGATTGGTCGTGTTGTCGTAGGTGACGGGCAGGTTGAGGCCATGGGCCGTCTCAAAGTCGGCGCCGACGTCCTTCGTCACCTGGTAGCTGCCGTCGGTAAAGCTGATGCGATAGTCGAGCACGGACTCCTCGATGTCGTCCCGGCCGCCGATCGACACGAGCTGCGCCCGCAAGGTCTCGCTGTGATCCGTGAGGGATCGTTGGTAGTAGTCGATCTGGTCGGTCAGCGCGTTCGCATTACCCGGCGCGACGGTCGCTCCCGCGCCGCTGTTGACGAAATAGATATTCAAGTAGTCCTTCACTTGCGTTTCTGTGTAGCCGGATTGATAGGCGTCGAGGTAGTAGCGGTGATTCTTGGACGGCTCGAACGCCAGTTCGCCGCCGAACCCCAAGCGTTTGCGCCCGTTTTGGTACCAGCGGTGTTGGAGCTTCTGCAATGCCTTGTCGGGCGTCCCCGGCTGGGCGTCGGCGTAGCCCGACTCCAGATCATCGATACCGCGCCGAT
>JANYJY010000016.1 GCA_025358295.1 Gammaproteobacteria bacterium | reverse complement strand
GCGTTCCAGCTCGGATCCTTGGACGAGACGAGCGCGATGGCCGCCGTGTCGTTCGGATTCTTGACCAAGGACTGCATGGCATTGGCGATCTCGGTGTTGCCCTTGCCTGCCTGGATTTTCGCCATGCCGGTGAAGTAACCGCGATTGCCGTCGGTAAACTGCGCCGGGAATTCGTAGCTTTCGACCCGCAGCAGCGCTGCGGCGAGGCGGTAGATGGCATTGTCCTTGAGCGGCCGCGAGCTATGGCCGCCGGGGTTGGTGACCTCGAGGCGGTAATTCTGGGAGGTCTTCTCGCCGGCTTGGATTTCCAGCGCCACCTTGTGGCCCTCGGCATCCATTTCGCCGAATGCGCCTTCGTTAACGGCGAAGGCGGCGTCGATCAATTCGCGCTTATTCTTCACCAGCCATTCCGCCCCGTTTAATGCGCCTGCCGTCTCCTCGCCGCAGGTCAGTGCCAGTTTGATGGTCCGGCGTGGTTTGAAGTTCTCTTGTTTGTAGCGGATCAGCGTGTCCGTCCAAATAGAGGCCTCGGCCTTGTCGTCCAACGTGCCACGCGCATAGAAGTTGCCGTTCTCCTCAACGAGAGTGAAAGGATCGCGCGTCCAGTCCTCGCGCTTGGCCTCGACCACATCGATATGCGCCAGCAGCAGTACGGCCTTGAGCTTGGAATCGCGGCCGGGATAGATGGCAACCAAGCCACCCTCCTTGGGATGATCCGGCGCCGCGAAGGGATGCAGGTCCTCAGCGGCGAAACCCGCCGCCTTCAGGCGCGCGGCCAAGCGTTCGGCGGCCAGGGTGCAGCTACCGCTCGACAGAGTGGTATTGGTCTCGACCAGCTCTTTGTACAGCCCGCGAAAATTAGTCTCGCCGGCGTTCTGTGCGCCGACGCTCAGGCCGGCGGTCAGTAATGCAGCCACGGCGGCCGCAGCAAGTGCCTTGTACATGGAATATCCCTGTTTGTTTTGCGAACCGCACCTTAGCATCGGCATTAGAGAGCGGATACACCGGCCAATTCGGTCAGGCTCTGTGTTCGAGTGAGCGCGATGAACTCTCTAATATAGGCGGCGTCCGCGCCGGCGCTGCTGGTGGCGGCATAGAGTTCGCAGCGCAGGCCCGTTCGACCTATGGGGCGCGACACCACATAGCCGCGCTCGATGTAGTTGCCCACCGTCCAGGACGGCAGCGCCGCAATACCGCGGCCGCTCGCGACCAGCTGCAAGATGGCCACCGTCAATTCGGCCGTGCGACGTTTCGGATTGATCCCGGCCGGCGTCAGGCAGTGCTTCATCAGGTCCAGCATGTCGTCAGGCACGGGGTAGGTGATGAGCGTCTCTGCGCTGAAATCCTCGGCCTCGAGCCAGGGCTTCGCGGCCAATCGGTGGCGCGGGCTCATGAGGGCGACGCTCTCGTAGCGAAACAGGGGACTGAACACCACGTTGGGGTGGGCCGCCTGGGAATCGTGAATGATGGCGAGCTCTGCTTCACCCCGATCCAGGAGGGGCAGGGGGTCGACGACGAACCCCGAAATGATATCGAGTTCGACTTCCGGCCATAGGGAGCGATACGCGTCCATGGCCGGCATCAGCCAGTCGAAGCAATTATGGCATTGCACTGCAACCCGCAAAGGTCCGGCATGACCTTGGGCCAGGCGGGCCACGTCCCGTGCCGCGTCCGCGACTTGCGGTAGCACCGAGCGGGCCAGCACGAGCAAGCGCTGGCCGATGGCCGTAAAGCGCAGTGGCCGAACGTTTTTCTCGACCAGCGCCGCGCCGTAGTGACTTTCCAATGCTTTGAGCTGGTGCGACAGCGCCGACTGGGTCAGAAACAGGCGCGCCGCTGCCTTCGACAGGCTGCCGCATTCAGCCAAAGCCAGCAGGGTTTCGAGGTGACGGAGTTCCAAGGCTGAGGGCATGAGCCAGTTTCATCCTAGGTATGAGAATAATGAGTTTGGATCATAGTCTAGGCTCCTGCATGCTGTCAGTCGAGTGAGGTTGGGTAGGAGAGGATGGTGAATCCGGTCAAAGTGTCATTCGAGTTCTTCCCGCCGGGCGATGAGTCCATGGGACAGCAGCTGTGGAGCTGCGTGCAGCGGCTTGCGCCCCTGCAGCCGGAATTTGTGTCGGTGACCTATGGCGCCGATGGATCGACCCGCAGCCGAACGCATGAATGTGTGTTGCGCATCCTACGGGAGACGGATCTGGTGGTTGCGCCGCATCTGACCTGCATCGGCGCCACCCGCGCCGAGGTGCTGCGAATTGCCGAAGGATATTGGCGGCAGGGAATCCGCCACCTGGTGGCGCTGCGCGGCGATCCGCCGGCCGCCAATCTGTCGGACGGGCGTTATTGTCCCGGCGCCGATGGCTTCGCCTACGCGTCCGATTTGGTGGCAGGATTGACCGGCGTCGGAACATTCGATGTCGCAGTGGCGGCGTACCCGGAGGGGCACCCGGAATCCGGCAGTGTCGATGCCGATTTGGACAACTTGAAACGCAAAGTCGATGCGGGCGCGCGACGCGCAATTACGCAGTTTTTTTTCGATACCGATGTATTTCTGCGTTATCGGGATCGATGCGCCGCCGCCGGCATTCGCGCAAACCTCGTCCCCGGGATATTGCCGATAACGCGCTTTCCCCAATTGCTGCGCTTTGCCGAGCGCTGTGGGGCCACGGTGCCGGCCTGGTTGCGGCAACGCTTCGACGGCTTGGATGACGATGCTGAGACCCGGCGCATGATTGCGGCGAATGTGGCGATCGAACAGGTGCAGAGCCTGCGCGCACAGGGTGTTCAGGAATTTCATTTCTATACCTTGAACCGCGCCGAACTTACCTATGCCATCTGCCATGCATTGGGCTTGCGGCCGCGAGTGGCTGAGGCGCAGGTAGCCTGATGGAAACGCTGCGGCAGGGTGTGCGCGCCGGAGCATTTGCGGCGCTTCTGCAGCAGCGGCTGGTGATTCTCGACGGTGCCATGGGCACGATGATCCAACGGCATGGCTTGAGCGAGAAGCAATTTCGCGGCGAGCGATTCGCGGCCTGGCGCAGCGACTTGCGCGGCAACAATGACCTGCTGTCGATCACCCAGCCGCAGGTCATCGGCGCCATCCATCGCGACTACCTGCACGCGGGCGCCGATGTGATCTTCACCAACACCTTCAATTCCAGCCGCGTGTCGCAGTCGGATTACGGCATGCAGGCATCGGTCGGCGAACTGAATCTGGCGGCGGCGCAGCTGGCGCGCCGGATTGCCGATGAAGTGACCGCTGCGACCGGTAAGCAGCGCTTCGTGGCGGGTGCGTTGGGACCGACGAGCCGCACCGCTTCGTTGTCTCCGGATGTCAACGATCCGGGATTTCGCAATATCAGTTTCGACGAATTGGCGGGGGATTATGCACAGGCCACCCGCGCGCTGATCGATGGCGGCATTGACATCATTCTCATTGAAACCGTGTTCGATACCTTAAATGCCAAGGCCGCTCTCTTTGCGGTGCGCGGCGTGCTTGACGAAATGGGCATGGATTTGCCCATCATCGTCTCGGGCACCATCACCGATGCCTCCGGCCGCACTCTGTCGGGCCAGACCACCGAGGCATTTTGGAATTCCATACGACACGCGCGCCCGACCGTGGTCGGCCTGAATTGCGCGCTCGGCGGAAAGCAGTTGCGGCCCTATATCGAAGAGTTGGCGCGCATTGCCGACATCTACGTATGCGCCTATCCGAACGCCGGCCTGCCCAATGCCTTCGGCGAGTATGACGAGACGCCGGAACAGACGGCGGCCATCTTGAGCGAGTTCGCATCCAGCGGTTTCCTCAATATGCTGGGCGGCTGCTGCGGTACGACGCCCGAGCACATACGCGCCATGGCGGACGCGGTCGCGGACTTGGCGCCGCGTGTCCTGCCGACCATCACCCGGGCCTGCCGGTTGAGCGGCCTCGAACCGCTCACCATCGATGCCGGCAGCTTGTTCGTCAATGTGGGCGAGCGCACCAACGTGACCGGCTCGGCTAAATTCCGCAAGCTCATCGAGGCCAACGACTATGCCGCCGCGGTCGACATAGCGCGCCAGCAGGTGGTCAACGGCGCGCAAATCATCGATGTGAACATGGATGAGGGCATGCTCGACTCGCAGGCGGCCATGGCGCGGTTTCTCACCCTGATCGCCGGTGAACCCGACATTGCGCGGGTGCCCGTCATGATCGATTCCTCGAAGTGGTCGGTCATCGAGGCGGGTCTGAAGTGCCTGCAGGGCAAGCCCATCGTCAACTCGATCAGTCTGAAGGAGGGTGAGGAGGTGTTCCTGGCGCATGCCCGCTTATGCATGCGCTACGGCGCCGCGGTCGTGGTCATGGCCTTCGATGAGCGGGGTCAAGCCGACACCATTGAGCGCAAAGTGGCCATCTGCGAGCGCGCTTACGCGCTGCTGACAGCGCGAATCGGATTCGCGCCCGAGGACATCATATTCGATCCGAATATCTTTGCCGTTGCGACGGGGATGGAGGAACACAATCGTTACAGTCTCGATTTCATCGAGGCCACGGCCGCCATCAAACAGCGCATGCCCGATGTGCATGTGAGCGGCGGCGTCAGCAATGTGTCGTTCTCGTTTCGCGGCAATGAACCGGTGCGCGAAGCCATGCACTCGGTTTTTCTATATCACGCCATTCGCGCCGGCCTGACCATGGGCATCGTCAACGCCGGCCAGCTGGCCATTTACGAGGACATACCATCGGACCTGCGCGAGCGCTGCGAGGACGTGATTCTCGCGCGGCGGGAGGATGCCACGGAGCGCCTGCTGGAAATCGCCGAGCGGTTCAAAGGCGGCGGCGGTCCCAAGCGCGCCGATGATCTGGAGTGGCGTAAGCTGCCTGTCGAGCAGCGCCTGCAGCATGCCTTGGTCAAGGGGCTGGATGAGTTCGTGCTGCTGGACACCGAGGAGGCGAGGCTCAAGTCGAAACGGCCGCTCGATGTCATTGAAGGGCCTCTGATGGATGGCATGAACGTGGTCGGCGATCTGTTCGGGGCGGGCAAAATGTTTCTGCCGCAGGTGGTCAAGTCGGCACGGGTGATGAAGAAGGCGGTGTCCGTGCTCATCCCCTATATCGAGCAGGAAAAGGACGGTACCAGCCGTTCGAACGGCAAGGTGGTGATGGCCACCGTGAAGGGCGATGTCCATGACATCGGCAAGAATATCGTGGGCGTCGTTCTACAATGCAATAACTTCGAAGTGGTGGATCTCGGGGTCATGGTCTCCTGCGAGAAAATATTGGAGACGGCCACCCGCATGGGCGCCAATCTGATCGGATTGTCCGGATTGATCACGCCTTCCCTCGACGAAATGGTGCACGTCGCCAAGGAGATGCAGCGCCTGGGCTACACCCAGCCGCTGCTGATCGGCGGCGCCACGACCTCCCCCGCGCACACGGCCGTGAAGATCGATCCCCAATACCAGGGCGCGGTGATCTACGTGAAGGATGCGTCGCGTTCGGTCGGTGTCTGCCAGCAGTTGGTGACCAAGAGCACGCGCGACGCTTACATTGCCGGTGCCAAGGCGGAGCACGAGCGGCGCCGCGAGCAGCACCGCAACAAAGGCGTCAAGGCGCCTCAGCTGTCGCTGCGGCAAGCCCGGGAGAAGAAGCTGAAGATAGACTGGTCGGCGTACCAGCCGCCGCGGCCAAGTTATTTAGGTGTCCGCTGCTTCGATGACTATCCGCTCGACGAGTTGCTGCCCTACATCGATTGGATGCCGTTTTTCAATGCCTGGGAATTCACGGGTAAGTTTCCGGAGATCTTGCGCGACCCGGTGATCGGCGAGGCCGCCACCAATCTGTATGCGGATGCAAGGCGCCTGCTGACCCAAATGGTGCGCGAGAAATGGCTGCGGGCACGCGCCGTGGTGGGATTCTTTCCGGCCAACAGCAGCGGTGATGACGATATCGCTGTGTTTGCCGACGATACCCGGCGCAGCGAGCTGATTCGGTTGCATCATTTGCGGCAACAAAAATCCAAGCCTCAGAATCAAGCTCAATCCTGCCTGGCCGATTTCATCGCGCCTGCGGGCTCCGGCTGCGCGGACTACCTGGGCGCCTTTGCCGTGACTGCGGGAATCGGCATCGATGAACACGTGGCGCGCTTCGAGGCGGCCCATGATGACTACAGCAGCATCATGTTGAAGGCGCTGGCGGATCGACTGGCTGAGGCCTTGGCCGAGCGCATGCATGAAAGGGTACGGCGTGAACTATGGGGTTACGCTCCCGATGAAAGCTTGGATGGCGCGGCCTTGGTCGACGAGAAGTACCAAGGCATTCGCCCCGCGCCCGGCTATCCGGCCTGTCCCGAACATACAGAAAAGGCGAGCCTCTGGACGCTGTTGGATGCCGAGCGCAATGTCGGGATACGCCTGACGGAGTCGTTCGCCATGTTCCCCACAGCGGCGGTGAGCGGATTCTATTTCTCTCACCCTCAAGCGCATTACTTCGGCGTGGGCCAAATCGATCGTGATCAGGTGGCCAGCTACGCGGCGCGCAAGGGCTGGACGCCGGCCCAGGCTGAGCGCTGGCTGGCACCGAACCTGGGCTATGAGCCGGCCGTGGCGACGGTTTATGAACGCCCGAGGGTCGCTGCATCTATTTGAGCTGCCGGTACGTAGCTTGCGGGTATCCACGGACGATCCCGGGTGAGTGTCGGCATAGCGCATGAGATTTTGGGCAAATTTAATCGGCTATCAACTGGTTTGGTTCTGCGCGGTGATTGCAGCTGGGCACGGCTGGGCATGGCCTGGCCCGCTTGCATTTGCCTTGTTCGCCGGGTGGCAGCTGGCAAATTCGCGCCATAGGGCGGCCGATTTGCAGCTGATCGCGACGGCGGTGCTGCTCGGCGTACTGCTCGACGGCACCTTGGCACTCAAGGGTTGGTGTGTTTACGCGACGTCCGCGCCGGCACTGCCTGGGGGCGGCGCGCCGATCTGGATACTCACCCTATGGGGGTCGTTTGCGCTGACGCTCAACGAGTCGTTCCGTTATCTGCAAAATCGCCCCTGGCTTGCCGCGGCGCTCGGTGCGGTGGGAGGCCCGGCAGCGTATTTTGGTGCATCGCGCGGCTGGCATGCGGTGACACTGACTGCGCCGGCGTGGCATGGTGTCGCGGCACTGGCCGTTGGCTGGGGTGTTGCCATGCCACTGCTGGCCGGCCTGGCGCGGAAGTGGTCACGACCGATGGATGATGTGAACCTAAACCTGCAGGAGCTGGCGCCGTGACAGTCTGGAGTTCGATATTGATTGTCTGGCATTGCGCTGTCGTGATGATGACTGCCGGCTGGCTTTGGCAACGTCGGCATAGCAATATCGGCATCGTTGATGTCTTATGGGCAGTGGGCCTGGGCGCAAGCGCCATGTTGCTGGCGGCGCTCGGTGATGGCGCTGCTGCATCGCGTGTGGCGCTGGCCCTGTGCGGTGCGCTGTGGGGATCGCGGCTCGCGCTGCATTTGTGGCATCGCGTGCGCGGCGAACCGGAAGACGGTCGCTATCGTCAATTGCGAGGGCGCTGGCAGGGCCAGCAAGGCAAGATTTTCGGGTTTTTTCAGTTTCAGGCGCTGTTGATCCCGCTGTTTTCGCTGCCTTCCATAGCAGTGGCGCGCAATCCGCACTCGTCCGCCGCCTGGATAGGAGTGGGCGTTGCGATCTGGTTATGCAGCGTGATCGGTGAGGCGATCGCCGATCATCAGTTGTCGCGCTTTCGAGCCAGCCCTGAGAAAAAGGGCAAGACCTGCCGTGAGGGGTTTTGGCGTTACTCCCGTCACCCGAACTATTTTTTCGAATGGATACATTGGTTCACCTATGCCGCGCTCGCCGTCGGTTCGCCGCTCGCGTGGCTGGCCTGGATCGGCCCGTTAGTGATGTTCGTCTTTCTGCGGTGGATTAGCGGGATTCCCTATACCGAAGCACAGGCATTGCGCACGCGCGGCGATGATTACCGCGAATACCAGCGCAGTACGCCGATGCTGTTTCCTTGGATTCCGAAATCGACCATTTCCCGCTACATACCAATGAGGACAGGATCATGAACTCCGCTGCGCTCGATTTCGTCGAATTGGCAGGTGACCGCTCTGCGCCCGGCCTGCTGGGGCTCGCCGAACGCGGGCTGATTCCCGATGCTCTGGTGCGTGCCGGCATCCGCCGACTCTGCGCACAGCGGCTGCGCGCGGAACGCAGCGGGGGAAGCCGTGCACAAGCTGAGCGCTTCGCCCGGCACATCGATGAACTTAGGCAAAGTCCGATCGCCATTCATACCGACGCGGCGAATGCGCAGCACTATGAGTTGCCGGCCGAATTCTTCCGACTTTGCCTCGGTCCTCACTTGAAATACTCCGCCTGCTACTACCCAAACGGTGACGAGCCGCTGGCTCAGGCCGAGGCTGCGATGCTCGAACTCTACGGGGCGCGCGCCGAGCTGCGAGATGGCCAGCAAATTCTGGAGCTCGGTTGCGGCTGGGGCTCGCTTACACTGTGGATGGCTGAGCGATATCCGAATTCCGCCATCACCGCCGTATCCAACTCGCACAGCCAGCGCGCCCATATAGAAGCGGAGTGTCGCCGCCGCGGATTTGCCAACGTGCAGGTGATCACGCAGGACGTCAACTCACTGACACTGGATGTTGCCAGGTACGACCGCTGTGTGTCGGTGGAAATGTTCGAGCACCTGCGCAACTATGAGACGCTGCTTGGCCGCATCGGTAGCTGGCTGCGGCCGGGCGGCAAGTTGTTCGTGCACATTTTCGCGCATCGCACGCTGATGTACCCGTTTCAGACCGAACGTGCCGACAACTGGATGGGGCGGCATTTCTTCACCGGCGGCTTGATGCCCGCGTCGGACACGTTGCTGTGGTTTCAGCGCAATTTGTTGATCGAACAACGCTGGCATGTCGACGGCAGACACTACGAACGCACGGCCAATCAATGGCTGGAACGGCAGGACGAGCAGCGTGACGCCGTGATGGCCGTACTCAAGCAAGCGTACGGCGATAACGCCGGGCTGTGGTTTCAGCGCTGGCGGATGTTTTGGATGGCCTGTGCCGAGCTGTTCGGCTATGCCAATGGCCAGGAATGGCTGGTAGCGCATTATCGCTTCAGGCGCCCCCTGTGACCGTCGCCTCCACCAGAGACGGCATGCCGCTGTCGCGTACCCTCGCCTTGTGCGGCCTCGTCGCCTGCGTCCTGGCGAGCGGCTGCGTGCGCAGTGTGCAGCCCATCCAACGCGCAAAACACGTGGATTTGCAGCGTTTCATGGGCCCTTGGTACGTGATTGCATCGATCCCGACCTTCCTGGAAAAGAATGCCTATAACGCGATCGAGTCATACGAGCTGCAAGCCGATGGACGAATCCGCACGACTTTTCGCTATCGCAACGGCGGATTCGACGCCGCGCTCAAGATAATGCATCCCGTCGGAACCGTGGAGCCCGATAGCGGCAATGCCGTGTGGGGCATGCAGTTCATCTGGCCGATCAGGGCTGAATACATCGTGGCGTACCTGGACGATGACTACCGCGAGACAATTATCGCGCGCAACAAGCGCGACTACGTATGGATCATGGCGCGAACACCGAGCATCTCGCAGGCTGAGTACGACACATTGGTGGAACGCGTGCGGGGGCTCGGCTATTCGATCCAGGATCTGCGCAAAGTGCCGCAGCAATGGCCGGAGGCCAGTCCGTAAAGCTTCAGTGTAGCGGTACTCGCTCGCCGGCTGCGGTCAGCCAGGTTTTGCCAGCAGCAGCTGTGCGACGCCGATCGAACGCTCGCGAAAGCCGCCCTCGCAGTAGGCTAAATAGTATTCCCACAGGCGGATGAAGCTGTCGCCGAACCCTTGTGCGCGTACCTGATCGAGACTGGCCATGAAACGCTCCCGCCATGCCTGCAAGGTTCGCGCGTAGGAATCTCCGAAGTCCTCCAGGTGGAGCAGTGCCAGGTCGCAGCTGCGCGTCTTGGCCGCAAGCAGCGCGTTGATCGATGGGATGAAGCTGCCGGGAAAAATATGACGCTTGATGAAATCCACCGACCTTAGGGCCTGCGCGTAGCGGTGATCCTCAATGGTGATGGCCTGGATCAGCGCCAAGCCGCCGGGTTTCAGCAGCCGGCCCACCTGGTCGAAGTAGGTATCGAGGTAGGGTGCACCGATCGCCTCGACCATCTCGATCGATACCAGCTTGTCGAATTGTCCGCGTAAATCGCGATAGTCGTCTCGCAGCAGGGTGATCTGCCCGCCGAGGCCCGCCGCGGCAATGCGTTCGCCGGCCAGCGCGTGCTGCTTGCGCGAGATCGTGGTGGTGGTGACATGACAACCATAGTGCTGCGCGGCGTACAGCGCGAAGCCGCCCCAACCGGTGCCGATCTCGACCACATGATCGGTCGGCCGCAGGTCGAGCCGGCAGCAGATGCGTTCGAGTTTGCGGGCCGAGGCTGCCTCCAGCGTGTCAGCGGCACCCTGCCAAATCGCCGCGGAGTACATCAGATCGGACGACAGAAACAGCTCGAAGAAATCGTTGCTCAGATCGTAGTGTGCGGCGATATTGCGGCGGCTGCCGCCGCGGGTATTGCGCCGCAGAGCATTCCAAGTCCGCATCAGCATGCCGCCGAGATACGCAAGGCCCGTTTCCATGCCGTCGAGCAAATCGCGATTGCGCACCAGCAACTGCATCAAACCGACCAGATTGTCGCAGCGCCAGAGTTTTTCCATATAGGCCTCGCCCGCACCGACGCTGCCGTTCGCGGCCACTGCCTGGTAGAAGGCCATGTCGAGGATGTCGAGATGCACGACGATTTCCGGACGGTCCGCGACCGGGGTGCCGAACTCCACCCTGCCCAGCGCGTCCTGCAGGACCAATCGGCCTTGCCGCATTCCCGCCAGTTGCGCCACGAACCGCCGCCGCAGGAATCGCGCCCCGGCGGATGACGATACTCTGGGGTGAGTGGATTGAACGGATTGAGGATTAAGGATGGCGTTCATGCGAATCTCAAAGCGGTTGCGGATGGTTGTATACGGGATTGCGCTTCAGCCAGAGCCGCAGCGCCTGCCAATGAATGGCGCCCACCACTTGCATGGTCATGAGCGGATAGCGCCATAGCACGCGGGCCAGCGAAGCGGCATCCAATGGCCGGTGCTGTAGCGTCAGCGTGGCGTCGAACTCGCGCCGGCCATCGCGCGTCACGTCCATATGCACGTTCAGGTCGTGCGCCGGTATCGTGAAGCGCCATGCGTAATTGCGCTCCATCGGCATGAAGGGCGACACGTGAAAGGCCTTGGGGAACACCCAGCTGTAAATCTGTCCCTGTACCTGCGCGGTTGCCACCGGCAACACGTAGGCATGGCGCTCGCGCCAAGGCGTGTTGGTGATTTCCGCGACGATGCAGTCCAGGGTCGTGCCGTCCTCGGCGAAGCAGTAATAAAAACTGACCGGATTGAACACATGGCCGAAGTAACGCAGATGGGTCAGTAGACGAATCGGTCCGGTGGGCCGCCTGCCCGTGGCCTGTTGGACGCGCAGACGCACCGCGTCCGACAGGGACAGGTCGGGCGGGCCTAGATAGTCGCTGCGACGAAATACCGCGACGTTGCGCCGCTCGATGGACCACAGCCAGCGCGGCGCCATGACGCGGTCGATCTCATCGAGATCCAAGTAGAGTTGTGCCATCCGGTAATCGAATGCATGCGGACGCGGCGCGAGGCGACGATGACGCACCACGCCTTCGTATATTGCGCTTGCCATCGGCAAGCCGGCGGCGGGCGGCACGCTCACGCTGCAGCATCCCGCTCGAGTCGCGGCATGTCCGGCATGGGTGCAATTCGTGCCAGCTCACGACCGCCCAGAGTCTCGGCCACTTCCTGAGCGCTGCGCATGCCGTCCTCATGGAAACCCCAGCCCCAATAGGCACCGGCGAACCAGGTGCGGCGACGGCCCTGGATCTCGGCCTTGCGTCTTTGCGCCGCAACCGAAGTGCGCGTGTAGACGGGGTGCTGGTAGCTCATGCGCCGCAGTATCTTGTCCGGGTCGATCGCGCTGGTGCGGTTCAGCGTGACCACAAAGGGCTCGGGTGACTCGATGCCCTGCAATAGGTTCATGCAATAACTCACGGTGCAGGACTCGCCGGGATCGCGAGGCAGCCATGCGTTCCAGGCTGCCCATGCCTTGCGCCGTGCCGGCAGCACTCTGGCATCGGTATGCAGCACGGTGTCGTTGGTTTGGTAGCTGATTGCGCCCAGGATTGATCGCTCGCGCTCGTCCGCGTCGGCCAACAATGCCAGTGCTTGATCGCCGTGGCATGCCAGTACGGCTTGGTCGAAATGCTCCGTACCGGCGCTGCTTGACACTTCCACGCGATCCGCATGCCGCCTGATCGAACGCACGGCGCAGTTCATTCGCTCGTGTACCGACCAGCGCGCGCGCAGCGCCTGCACATAGGTCGCTGAACCCCCGCTCACGACCCGCCATTGCGGGCGGCCGCTGATCTGCAGCATCTGGTGATTGGCCAAGAACTGCACCAGATAGCGCACAGGGAAACCGAGTATATGCTGCGGAGGCGAAGACCAGAGTGCCGAGGCCATGGGTACCAAATGTTCATCGCGGAAGGCTGCGCCGTACCCGTGTTGCATCAGATAGTCGCCCAACGTGGTCTCGTCGGGCTGTTGGAGCAGTGCCGGCGCCTCGCGATAGAAGCGAATCAGATCGCGCACCATGCCGAGAAAGCGCGGCGACCAGAGGTTCTTGCGCTGGCAGAACAGGGTATCGAGCGTGGCCGCGTTGTACTCCAGGCCAGTGGCTTCGTTGTGAACCGAGAAACTCATCGTGGTGGGTTGCGTTGCCACGCCCAGCTCGCCGAACAGCGCGGTCAGCAGTGGATAGTGCAAGGGGTTGTGCACGATGAAACCAGTGTCGACTCGGTAACTCCGGTCCTGCTGCACGACATTATGCGTGTGAGTATGGCCGCCGAGGTAAGCGTTCCCCTCGAATAAAGTCACCTCATGCTTGCGCGACAGCAGCCAAGCCGAAGCGAGTCCTGCGATACCCGAGCCTACGACTGCGATACGCACTTGGCCTCCTCTGGAGCGGTGATTCGCACTGGTTTTGTGAATGCCATAGGTTTCTGCCGTACACGTACCTAGTTATATACGGGGGAATTGTTCATACGGATGCACGCTGCGGCCCGTGTGGGCGAGCCCCTGCGGCCCGACTCATTGCATTTTAGAGGCCTGATAGGCGGCGAGTGCCTGTTTGCGCGACTCAGCCAGGTCGATCATGGGCGACGGATAGCCTCTGCCGGTCAATTGCGAAGGATCTCGCCATGGCTCATGCAGCAGATCGAGCGGTAGCTGCGCCAGCTCCGGTAGCCAACGCCGCAAATACATGCCCTGCGGATCGAATTTTTTCGCCTGTGCCACCGGGTTGAACACGCGAAAATAAGGCGCAGCATCTGCGCCGCTGCCGGCCACCCACTGCCATCCCAGCGTATTGTTGGCTAGATTGGCGTCCACCAGGGTATCCCAGAACCAGTGCGCGCCGTGGTGCCAGTGCTGGCGAAGATTCTTGGTCAGAAAGCTTGCAACGACCATCCGCACGCGGTTGTGCATCCAGCCCGTGTGCCACAGTTCGCGCATGCCCGCATCGACCAGGGGAATACCGGTGCGTCCCCGTTGCCAGCGCGTTAAGAGCGCATCATCAGGCGGCTGCCAAGGAAAGCCATCGAAGCGCGAGTTGAAGTTCTCCATAGGCGTATGCGGAAAATGGTACAGCAGATGATGGGCAAACTCGCGCCAACCCAATTGGCGCAGGTATGGTTCGATGTCAGGCCGCTGCCTTACATCCAGGCGCCGGGCGTGCTGCAGCAGCGCAAAGTGGATCTGCCGCGGCGATATCTCCCCGAAATGCAGGTGAGGGGATAGCCTCGAGGTGCCATGGCGTGCCGGTAGGTCGCGGGCCTGCGCGTAGTCTCCGAGGGCCTCGTGGCAGAACGCTTCCAGCATTTGCCGTGCACCCGTCTCGCCGGGTCGCCAGGTTTTGTTCATTTCGCCGTCCCAACGGATAGTCGGCAGCAGCTGCAGCGCGCGCAGGGGCACGCTGCCGGGCAGTTTGATCCAGCGAGACTCAGAGGGCTCGGGCGCAGGCGGCGGTGTGGACTCCAGCTGCGCTCGCAGATTGCGCCAATAGGGGGTGAAGACGCGATACGGCTCGCCCTGTTGGTTGGCGATCTGCCATGGTTCCCGCCACAGCGCGGCATTGTAGGTTTGCACCTCGATGCCGTGGTCGCGCAGCGCCGCCTTGATCCTCGTATCGCAGGCGATCGCCGCCGGCTCATAGCGGCGATTCCAGTACACGGTAGCC
Organism: Gammaproteobacteria bacterium; assembly: GCA_025358295.1. Lineage (GTDB taxonomy): Bacteria > Pseudomonadota > Gammaproteobacteria > Steroidobacterales > Steroidobacteraceae > Bog-1198. Next base: position 36,497 of record JANYJY010000016.1, on the reverse strand, counting down.
GCGCCGCTCTGCTTGATCAAATCCCGCAAGATGCACAGGCTGTCGCCCTCGCGCAAATGCAGGCTGCCTTGCAGGCGACGCAGTTCTGTCTGTAGGGAAGTCAGCGAGTGATGCAGCCACCAGCGACTGGCAGCTCCGGCCGGCCATGGGTCATTCTCGCCGGGAGTGTGAATGTACACCGGCAGGATGCCTGCATGAGCGCTGCAGGCGGCGGCAAGCGCAGGATTATCGATAAGGCGCAGATCGCGCCGAAACAGAACCAGCGCGGTACTCATGCTCGATACGCCGGTCTGCTCGGACTAAGCAGCGGTGCGCTTGGCGTGGCCGTCGTTGTGCGACGCCGCGGATCTGCGATCCGGCGCATCGGGGCTGCCGCTAATGGCACCCTTGGCAATAACTGGGCCGGTGGGCTGACCGGTCGGCGAGCCGCCCGCGGGTTCCACGGTCACCGCGAGCACGGCCGTCGGGCCAAGCCGCGCCAGCAAGGCGGGGAGCAGCGTCAGGGTAGTCGGTTTGTCACGTGTGATGACACCCACCGAGATCGGTTTCTGACCTGCCGGAATAAGCCACAACTCCGCAGCGCGACCTTGCGCGAGGGCGGCGGGGGTCGCGGGCACCACCACCATCCGCGAGCGTTGCAGATCCATGGTGGCGGTCCAACCGGTCACACCATTGTCTTGCTGCAGGGCCGCTACCATGTAGCCGGCTGCGACCGCCGTGGGTGCGGATGGCTGCTGCGGGTAGGTCAACAACATCACGACGCAAGCGGCAGCCACGGCGCCGGCGCCGATACCGATCCAATGCCACAGCGGCAAGTTGTTCCACAGTTCCCTGCGCGGCTGGCGGCTGGCGGCTCTTTCCAGCGGCAGCAGATCGCGGATGCGCGTCCACACATGCCGGGCAGGGGCAACCTCAACAATCTCCTCGGCCAATGGCATCAGCCGGCGCTGCCAGAGGGCAACGGCGGCCGCCGCCTCATCGGTGCTCTGGACTTCCTGGGCCACCGCTGCGCGCGCATCGGCGTCCAGCACGCCAAGTACGTACTCGGCGTAGCGCAGACGGTCGTCAGCCTCCTCAGCGGTCGTATTCATTGATCCAGGCATGTCCGTAGTTGTATCAAGCTGCGACGGATCCAGCTTTTCATGGTTCCGAGCGGCACCTTGCAGCGTACCGCCAATTCGTTATACGTAGCGCCGGTGAAAAAGGCTTCGCGGACTGAGTCACGCTGTTGCGGTTCGAGCTCATCCAGGCAGTTCTGCAGGTGCAAATGCTCCTGGCTGGTCTGGGCATCCGTCGCTGGTGCGGGGCGTTCATCGACGATCGCGTCCAGCACAGACGGGTCATCCAGAATTTCCTCGCGACGCTGACGCAGGCGATCGATCGCCTTGTTGCGCGACAGCGTGATCAGCCAAGTAATGGCACTGGCCCGCGCAGCATCGAAGGCGGCGGCGCGGCGCCATACGGTCGTGTAGGTCTCCTGCAGTACTTCTTCGGCTTCGCCGCGATCCCGCAACATGCGCAGACATACGCCGAACAGTTTTGCGGAGGTACGATTGTAGAGTTCGGCAAACGCCCTTTGATCGTTGCGACCAGTCTGAATCAACAGCTGGTTCAGCTGGTCACGCTCGGCTGGGCTGGCGATGCTCATCGGCACACAATCCTTGAGTATGGTTGCCCGCAGACATTTCTGTATGGCAGGCCTCGTTCACTCCCAGTCTACCCGAAGTTGTTGATCAATGCGGGCGGCCATCGTGGCTCCGTCGGCGCGCATCATTCGGCCTGCCTCAGGGCTTCGCCGCAGCGAGAATTTGCCGCGCCAAGCCGGCATAGTCGCCGTCGAAGTGGTGCCCTCCTTTGAGCTTCACGATGTGGAATTTCTGAGGGTCCAGTTTGGGACAAAGAGAGTCGCTCTCCTCGGCGCCATAGATGCACAGCACCGGCATCCCGGTGATCCGATTGATCTCGGGCAGAGTCTCTGGTCCCGCATTGCTGTCCGCCATCCAACTGCTCAAGTGGAATTCGAATAGGGCGTGCTCGGACATGCCCATCACAGCGGTCAAGGCGACTCGCGCATGGGTGACCGCGGGCAATCGATTGATCGCGAACGGCAGCACATCGGCGCCTTGGGAGTAGCCGATGAGCAGCACTCGCTGCTTGCCGAAATGGGTCAGATAGTAGCGAATCATACGGTCGGTGTCGCCCGCCAGCCCGTCCGGCGTGCGCGCGGTCCAGTAATAACGCAGTGAATCCAAACCCACGACCGGAATGCCGTTTGCGCTGAGCGCGGCGGCGACGTCTTGATCGAGTCCCGCCCAACCGCCGTCTCCGGACATGATGATGGCAAAGGCGTCGGAACCGGCGACAGGTTGGGCGGGGACTTCAACCACCGGCAGATCGGCGAGTCCCGCCGGCGGGGGCGTCATGCGCACCGTGGGATTCTGGGTGGCGAGCTTGCGATATCCTGCCGTGAATTGCGGCATCCAGCGGGCCGGGGAAGCGAGGTCGTGGCCCACGGCCGGCAGCGCGACCATGGCGGCACCGCGAATCAGCGAGATGAAATGTCTGGCTGCGCTTACCGGACAGACTTGGTCGGACTCGCCTTGCAGGTTGAGCCAGGGGTTGGCGAGTTCCTTGTTCGGCAGAAGATCCATGCCGGCGCCGTGGGCGTCCGGAACCGATTCGAACCCGGAACCCTTGCACAGCGGCTTTTGCATCCGCAAGGTGGGACAAAATCCCAAGGTCAGGCCTGCCGCAAAGGTGTTGCGCGGCGCCTGCTCCAGCATGGCGTATGTCATCGCGCTCCCGGAGGCGATGCCCACCAGCAGCGGCGACCGATAAATGGGCGTGTGGAAGTAGGCCTGCACGAAGTGGCTGAGATTTTCCAAGTCGCCGTCGGGAAACACGCATTGATCGCCGTCGGCTTCCAGGTTCGCCTTGAAGCGCATCCAATCGATGCCGGCCACCATCGCGCCTTGCTGGGCGAGTTGTCGCGCCAGGGTATCGGCGATGGCGTTCCAGCCATCATCGCCCGACAGGAATAGAACGAAGCTGGCCGGTGTTCCGGCCGGGTGGTAGACCACGAGGTCGCGGAAGCGGCCGTGACTCAGGTGCTCGGCGGCCTGCATAGGCGCGGCCTGCATAGGCGCGGCCTGCGCCGGCGCAGCGGGCGTAGCCAGCGTGTGTGCAGCCGTCGTCGCCTGGCCGGCGGCACCGGCTAGCAGCAGCGCCAGGGTGGGCAGCCATCGAGATGGCAATGTGTATATGCGTCCCATTTCGTTCCTTGCGGCAGGGGACACAGCCTACCAGGTCGAAAATTTCACGGTTTAGTCATAGTCCTTACGCAAAATGGCAGCCGATGAAAACCATCGACATGGTCTATTTCAACGCTGGCGGGGGGCATCGTTCAGCGGCACTGGCGCTCGATGCGGCAATTCGCGCTCAAACACTGTCGTGGGATGTGCGGCTGGTCAATCTATTCGAGGTGCTCGATCCCAACGATGTATTCGGCAAGACCACCGGGATGAAGCCTGAGCAGTACTACAACGCTCGTCTGGCCCGGGGCTGGACCTTGGGCTTGGGTCAGGAGCTCAAGGTGTTGCAGGCGCTGATTCGGCTGAGCCACAAGTCCTTGCGCTGCCAATTGCGCCGCTATTGGCAGAAAACCAAGCCCGATATGGTGGTGTCGCTGGTGCCGAATTTTAATCGCGCCATGTACCAGGCTCTGGCGGAGGCGCGTTCGGACGCGCCGTTCGTGACCATCCTGACGGATTTCGCGGATTCTCCGCCGCATTTTTGGATCGAGCCGAATCAGGCGCAGCACTTGATTTGCGGTACCGCGAAGGCGCTGAGCCAGGCGCGGGATTTAGGCTACGACGAGAGCAGGATTCACGCGACCTCCGGGATGATCATTCGCCCGGATTTCTACGAGGATTCGCCCATCGATCGGAGCGCCGAGCGCTGCAAGCTGCAGCTCGATCCGGATCGGCCGACGGGCATCGTCATGTTCGGCGGGCATGGCTCGTCCGTGATGCGCCGCATCGCGAAGCGTTTGGACGACACGCAGCTGATTTTGATTTGCGGACACAATGCCTCATTGGCCGATGAACTACGCGCGATGAGTGCGCGGGCGCCGCGAGTGGTGGTGGGCTTTTCGACGCAAATTCGCTATTTTATGCAGCTCAGCGACTTTTTCATCGGCAAGCCGGGTCCCGGCAGCATCAGCGAGGCCATACAGCAACGCCTGCCCGTCATCGTGGTACGAAACGTATGGACCATGCCGCAGGAACGCTACAACACGGACTGGGTCGAAGAGAATCGGGCGGGGTTGGTGTTGGATTCTTTCAAGGGCATCGGCACCGCGGTGGCGGCCCTCACCCGTCAATTGATGGATTATCGTGCCGCGGTGGAACGCATTCAGAATCGCGCAGTTTTCGAAATACCGGAAATTCTTGAGAGAATCCTAATATCCGCGCAAACGCGGCAATGGCCGATGCCATTGCCGCGCACCGCGGCCATTATTCACTGAGCTGAGCTACTGTTTCTCGGTCGTTTCATGTGCCTTGGCATTGGCTTTGGCTGCATCATAGTCGGCGTCAGCTTGATTCTTGCAATTCTTCTGCGCGTCGCCGCTCAGCGCCTCGCACTTGGCAAGCGCGATCTTACGATCACCGTCGGCCTGTGCCACTGCAATGGTGTAGGCATCCTTGGCGGCGGTATTGTTGAGATCGACCAGCTTGTCGCCCACCTTGTCGGCGCTCTTGGATATGTCCTTGGCCGCATCATTTTGGCTGTTCGTGACTTCGTTCGAAGCCTTTTGCTCGGCCGCCGCCACGTTCTTTTCGACAGCCTCGGGCGACTTGGCTTTGTCGCATGCAGCGAGCGCTAGGAACATGAAGGCAATCGCAGAGATCGGAAGCGTACGCATTTTTGTCCCCTTATTGGAATTCGATTGGATGCCATCCACACCATCGGGAGGCATGAACTTCGGGGGGAGTATAGGATCGAAGCGCGGCGCGCGATGTCGTCCAGATGGGAGCGTGTCGCGTAGGCGAAGTCCGACAGCTAGCGGCGGCGGTTGGGGTAGGCGTCGATGTCGTCCAGCATTTCCGGCCCACCCAGCGCCTGCATCTGGACGAGGATCCAGTCGCGCCGCTGCGCCACGTAGCGCGATGGCGTTGCGGCGGAATAACGCTGTGGGTTCGGCAAGACCGCGGCCAGCACGGCGGCATCGCTGCGCGTCAGGCGGCTCGCGGGCTTGTGGAAGAAGCGCTGCGCGGCTGCTTCGGCGCCGTAGGTGCCATAGCCGAACTCGGCAACGTTCAAATAAACTTCCAATATCCTCCGCTTGTTCCAAATGCTCTCGATCAATACCGTGAAGTAAGCCTCGAGGCCTTTGCGGAAGTAACTGCGTCCCGACCAGAGGAATAGGTTCTTGGCGACCTGCTGGCTGATGGTGCTGGCGCCGCGCACTTTGTGGCTGTGTTGATTGAGCGCGTAAGCTTTTTCGATGGCTTCGACATCGAAGCCCCAGTGCTCTGGGAACTTCTGATCCTCCGAGGCGACCACCGCCAGCGGCAGATTGGGAGAGATCCGGTCCAAATCGACCCAGCTGTGGCGAAAGACATAGCTGGAATCGCGGCCGGCCCAGGCATCGATTTGCGCCTCGGCCATGAATGCCGTGAATAACGGATTGATCCACCGCAACAGGACCACCGCGAGTACGCTCGATACCAGAAACATTGCCACGAGCCACACGCAGGCTCGCAGCAATCGGCCCAGGAAAGATCTCTTCTGCGCCACGCTTGGTTAGGCGGCGATGCGGCGTACGCTCTTCATGATGACCGCATCGACCGGCACATCGTCGAAGCCGCGCTTGCGGCCGGTCTGTACCGCCGCGATCTTGTCCACGACGTCCATGCCCTCGGTGACGCGCGCAAAAACGGCGTATCCGAAGTTGCCGCGGGAATGATCGAGAGACTCGTTGTCCTTCAAGTTGATGAAGAACTGCGAGGTGGCGCTGTTGATGTCGTTGGTGCGGGCCATGGACAGGGTGCCGCGCGCGTTCTTGCGACCGTTATCGGCTTCATTCTTCACGGGCGGGTGGTTCTTCTTCTGAGTCATGTCCTCGGTGAAGCCGCCGCCTTGGATGACGAAGCCGGGGACGATGCGATGAAAAATGGTGCCGTCGAAAAATCCTTCATCGATGTAGCGCAAGAAATTGGCGACCGATAAGGGTGCGTCTTTCTCAAAAAATTCTATGGTGAAATCGCCCAGCGTGGTTTCGAAGCGGATCATGTCGGTTCCTGATGTGGTGAGTGAACGGTTCCCAGCGTTACGCGGGGCCTGCCTGATAAATCGAGATGCGAGCACACGTGCGTGAAGCCATGGCGTTCGAGCATTTGTGCGACAGCCTGTGCCTGGTCGCAGCCGTGCTCCATTATAAGCCAGCCCTGTGTGTGCAAATGAGCTGCCGCAGCACCGGCGATCTCCTGCAACGCTTCAAGGCCAGTGGGCCCGACCGACAGTGCAATCGCCGGCTCGGCCGCCAGTGCTTTGAGGGCCGGATCGGCGGCGGCGACATAGGGCGGATTAGCGACGATGATGTCGAATCGCTCCGCCGCGACGGGCGAGAACCAGGAGCCCAGGCGCCAATCGATGCGCGCGAGTCCGAGGTCGCGCGAGTTCTGCCTGGCGACGTCGAGGGCTTGAGGGGAAATGTCGACGCCCGTGACCCGCGCCCGCGGCCGTTCCGAAGCGATGGCGAGCGCAATGGCGCCGCTGCCCGTGCCCAGATCGAGCACCGAACTGGCTCGATCTGGGGGCAATCGCTGCAGCGCCAGATCGACCAACACCTCGGTTTCCGGCCGCGGCACAAGGACTGCCGGCGTTACCTTGAGCGGCAACGACCAGAATTCGCGGCTGCCCGTCAGATACGCCACCGGCTCACCGTGGAGGCGCTTATCGATCAATCCAGCGTAATTTCGCTCGCTGTCGACGCCGAGGATCTCGTTGCCGTGCGCGATCAATCCGGACCGCGACAGTCCCAAGATTTTGCCCAGCAGCAATTCTGCATCGAGCCGCGGCGAGTCGCTGTGGCTTTGCAGCGCGCGCGCGCCGCCCTGCAGGACTTCGGCAACCGTCGTCATTCGACCTGCTGCGCCAGCTCTTCGGCCTGGTGCTCCTGATTCAAGGCGCGAGTCAGCTCGTCGAGATTGCCCTTCATGACATCGTCGAGTTTGTAGAGCGTGAGATTGATGCGATGGTCGGTGACCCGGCCTTGCGGAAAATTATAGGTGCGAATCCGCTCGGAGCGGTCGCCTGAGCCGACCTGCAATTTACGCGACTGAGCTTGTTGGCTCTGCTGCTTCTCGCGTTCTGCGGCCAGCAAGCGGGCTTTGAGCAGCGACATGGCGCGTGAGCGGTTCTTGTGCTGTGAGCGCTCATCCTGGCATTCGACCACGACCCCCGTGGGGATGTGCGTGATGCGGATGGCCGAGTCGGTCTTGTTGACGTGCTGACCGCCCGCGCCTGAGGCGCGAAAGGTATCGACGCGCAGGTCCGCCGGATTTAAGTCCACGGCCTCGACTTCCTCCAGCTCCGGCAGAATGGCCACCGTGCAGGCCGAGGTATGTATCCGTCCCTGCGCTTCGGTTGCGGGCACTCGCTGCACCCGATGAGTGCCCGATTCGAACTTGAGCAGCGAGTAGGCGCCTTTGCCGATGATACGGCTGATGATTTCCTTGTAGCCGCCGTGCTCGCCAGGGCTTTCGCTCAGGGTCTCGACGCCCCAGCCCTTGGATTCAGCGTAGCGCGCGTACATTCGAAACAAGTCACCGGCAAAGATGGCGGCTTCATCGCCGCCGGTGCCGGCGCGAACTTCCAGGAAGATATTACTGTCGTCGTGCGGATCCTTGGGTACCAATAGGCGCTGCAGCTCGAGTTCCTCGGCGGCAAGGCGCGGCGCGAGATCCGCGATTTCTTCCTCGCCCATGGTCTGGGTCGCGGGATCTTTGTCCGCGGCCAGTTCGTGCGCTATGGTCTGATCCCCTTCGAGCGCGATGAAGCGCCGGTAGCGCTCGATGAGCGGCCCCAATTTGGCGTATTCCATCGACAGTTCGCGGAATTGGTTTTGCCGCGCAATGACGCCCGGATCCGACAACAGGCGGCTTATTTCCTCGAATCGCTCGTCCAATCTCTCGAGCTTGCGCCGGATGGAGTCTTTCATGGCGGCGGATTATAGCGGCCCTGAGATTTATTGCCGGTCGCGTTCTTCGATCAATAGACGAGTGAGGGCTTGGGCGAGGGCGGCGTCCGCATGTTCCGACGCCTGGCGCAAGGCCTGCGTCGGGGTGTGCAACAGTCTATTCGTCAGTGTGTTGGCGAGAAATTCGATCACCTCGTCGGTCGATTTGCCGGCCGCCAGCAGGCGCCTGGCCTGTTCCACGGTTTGCAACCGGATCCCCTCCGCCTGACGGCGCAATTCGCGGATGGCGGGGCCCGCGTCGTGCGCGCGCGATTCGGTGAGAAATCGCGCGACTTCCTCGTCGATGACCAGCCGCGCCCCGCCGGCCGCGACTGCGCGCTGCTGCAAATTCTCATCGACGAGCTGCTGCAGGTCGTCGATCGAGAACAGATACACGTCTTCCAGGTCGGCGACGGCCGGATCAATGTCGCGCGGCACTGCCAAATCGACCATGAAAATCGGCCGTCGCCGCCGCGCGCGAATGGCTGTGGCGACCGCACTCTTGGTGATGAGCGGGACTGCGCTTGCGGTGCATGCGACCACGATATCCGCCTGAGCCAGTTCCTTGTCGAGATCCCCGAGTCCCACGGCATGTGCCTTCAATTCCGAGGCCAGGGCCTGTGCCCGGCCCAGCGTGCGGTTGGCAATCACCATGCGCTTGACGCCGGCACTCATGAAATGTCGCGCGGTTACCGCATTCATGTCGCCGGCGCCTACCATGAGCACGGTGTGAACGCTTAAATCCGCATATACGCGTCGCGCCAAGCTCACGGTCGCAGATGCGAGGGATACCGCATTCTCGCCGATGCGGGTCTCCGAGCGCACGCGCTTGGCCGCGGAAAAGGCCGCTTGGAACAGCTTGTTGAGCGAGGGGCCGGTGCTACCGGCTTCTTGGGCGATGCGGTAGGCGTCCTTGAGTTGGCCGAGAATTTGCGCCTCGCCGAGCACCATGGAGTCGAGTCCGGAGGCGACGCTGAAGGCGTGCTCCACGGCGCGCTGCTCTTGGTGAACGTACAAACTGGAGGCGAGGCTGAGATTGTTGCCGTGGTGCCGTTCGAGCCAGCTCGATAGGTCCTCGCCGCTGGCGGAACCGGACCAATACACCTCGGTGCGATTGCAGGTGGACAGAATCACCGCCTCGGTAACCCCGGCTTCCTGACGCAAAGCGCCCAATGCGGCAAGCAATCGTTCCTCACTGAACGCCACCTTCTCGCGCAGGGCGACCGGTGCGGTCTTGTGATTGATGCCTAGGATGTTGAATGCCATGGAAGCGCTTTTGGGCTGTAACTCTCTGATTCTGGTGGAGGAGGTGTGACTAGATCAAGCTGGAATCCACGGCATCGGGGTGGTCATTTCGCTATAGTGAGGCCGTGTTCTCGATTTCAATCTTCGCAAGGGCTTCCTTTGGTCTCGGGCTGGCTGCCTGCACCGCCTGCGCCGGCTTGGGCAAGAAGACTGAAGACCCGCCCCCACCCCAGGCATTTTATACCGTCACGGCCGAGTTAGCCCTGGCACGACACCAGCCTCGAGTTGCCGCGCTCCAATATGCCGCTGCCAGCGAGCATGATTCGGACCCGCGGCTGCTGGAGCGGGCCACCCAGGTGGCGGCGCAAACGCTGCAGCCCACCCTGGAAGAAAAGCTGGCCGCGCGTTGGATTGCAAGCGAGCCGAAGTCCGTGGAAGCGCGACGCGCGGCGGCGCGTACCGCACTGGCTTTGTACAAGATAGACCCCGCAGCGGCGCATTATCGTTTCGTGCTGGTCAATTCGCCGCTGGGCACGGATGCGGAATTCGCAGCGCTTGAGATCTACCTCGCCGGCAATGACAATATCTTTGGCTCGCGACAGCTGGCGGATCGTTTAGCCGCGGCGTTTCCCTCGTCTGCGGCCGCACTGCGTCTGCAAGGCTTCACCGCTCTACGGGCGGACGATCCAATCGCGGCGGTGCGCAGCTTCACGGCGGCGTTGGCGTTGCCGGACACGTCGGGCAAGGGCGATGAGAATGCGCGGGGCGACTTGCTGCAGACGCTGGCGCGCGCGCGAATCATGGCGGGCGATGCCGACGCTCCGCTCACCGAAGCTCAGGAAAAGTTGGCGAATGAAGATACGCCCGCCAACCGCCTGGAGTACGCGCTGCTGCTGATGACGGCGCAGCAAAATTCTGCCGCCACACAGCAATTGCAGGTTCTGTCGCATAGCGCCGAGTACGCCCCCGTGGCGCTGCGTTTGTTGGGACTGATCGATTTTCAGGAGGGGCATCTTGATGCCGCGACCGCGAGATTTGCCGACTTGTTGAAGGCGGACAAGTATCTCGACGATGCGTTCTATTATCTGGGGCTGATTGCCGATCGTCACGACGACCCGGAGCATGCATTGCGACTGTTTGCGCAGGTACAGTACGGCGAGAACACGATGCCGGCCATGCTGAGGGCGACCACCATACTGCAGGCGCACGGCGCCGCGGCGGCGGCCGACGAATTGCTCGACCGCCTCGTGGAGGACGAGCCGTTGCGCGCACCGGAAATTTTGACCGCGCGTGCTCGGATGTATGCCGACGCCGGCGATTCGCCACGCGCGATCGCGGTGCTCAAGCGCAGCATCGAGGAATATCCGGACAACGTGGATTTGCGCTACGCCATGGCGACCGTCTATGAGAATGAGGGACGGGTTCGCGATGCCATGCGTGAATTGACGAGTTTACTGAACGCGCGCCCTGACGATCCCGCGGCCTTGAATGCGCTGGGATACACGCTGGCTGATCATTCACTGGAATTGCAACGGGCGCGCCGGTTGATCGATAGCGCACATGCGGTGGCGCCGAATAATGCGGCAATTCTTGATAGTTTGGGCTGGGTGCTGTTTCGCCAGGGGCGCGCCGCGGAAGCGGAGATCTATCTACGCACGGCTTACAAGGACGATCGGGGCGGCGATATCGCGGCCCATCTTGGCGAAGTGCTTTGGCAGCTGGGCAGGTCCACCGAAGCCGAACAAATCTGGGCCGAGGCCGGCGCCGTCGAACGCGACAATCGCTTGCTCAAGGCGACGCGCCAACGATTTCACGCCTCGCCGCTGCCGCCTCCGGCACCATCTTCTCCGGCGCCCGGGCCCTCGGCCAAGCCCTCCTTGCCCACGGTGCATTGAGCCCATGCTGCGTCTAGGTTCTCTGGTCTTGTGTTGCGTGGTGCTCGTGGCCTGCGTGACCACCCGGCCTGCGCCCGTAAACTTGACCGCGAGATGGGAGGAGCGGGTGGCCGCATTGCAGGCCTTGAATCTCTGGCAACTCGATGGCCGGGCTGCCGTCGCCGTCGGGACGCAAGGTTGGCAGGCGACTTTGGATTGGCGGCAACGCGGTGATTCATCGGAGGTTCATTTATCGGGGCCCTTCGGCGTCGGTGCCGTGGTGCTCAAGCGCACAGCGGCGGGCCTTTCCTTGAATGGCGAGGCGCCGAGCGATGCGGTGCTGGGGCAACTGCAAGAAAAACTTGGCTTTGAACTGCCGCTAGATCACCTGCGGTTTTGGCTGCTCGGGGTGCCGGATCCGAGCGTGGCGTCGGAACTCAAACGCGGCGATCAGGATCGCGCACTGCAATTGATTCAGGACGGCTGGTCCGTCGACTATGATCGTTACATCCCGTCGAACGGCGATGTGCTGCCGGCGCATTTGGTGTTGAACCGCGAGGGCGTGCGCGTGCGCATCGCCGTCGATCATTGGGATGTGCGGCCATGAGCGCGCCGCGGTTTTGGCCGGCGCCCGCCAAGTTGAATCTTTTTTTGCACATTGTCGGCCGGCGGCCGGACGGCTATCACGAACTACAGACGTGCTTTCAATTCGTCGATCTGTGCGACGAGATTTCCATCGAGGTGCGCGCCGACGGCGCCATCCATCGCGTATCCGAGCTTGCTGACGTGCCGGAGGATGCTGATCTTTGTGTGCGCGCGGCGCGGGCGTTGCAAACCGCTGCCGGCTGCACCCAGGGCGCAAACATCGGTGTACTGAAGCGCATACCCATGGGTGGCGGTCTGGGCGGCGGCAGTTCAGATGCGGCGACTTGCCTGGTGGCCCTCAATCATTTGTGGCAATTGCACTGGCCCGTGGATGCGCTGGCCGCGCTTGGGCTCAAATTGGGTGCAGATGTGCCTGTGTTCGTCCGCGGTCGGGCGGCGTGGGCGGAGGGGGTAGGGGAGCGCCTCACCCCCTTGTATCCGCCGTTGGCTCCGGCCGAGACTAACTATTTGATTTTAAAGCCAAATGTTAATGTCGGTACAGCCGAGGTGTTTCAGGATATTGATTTGACAAGGAATTCTGCGCCCATCACAATTCACGGCTTCCTGGCGTCTGGTGGACGGAACGACTGCGTGGGCGTGGTGCGGCGTCGATATCCGGAGGTGGCGCGCGCGCTCGATTGGCTGTCGGCCTTTGGGCCTGCGCGCCTGACGGGCACTGGGGCCTGTGTGTTTTTGGCGTGCGAAACGCCGGAATTCGGGCAAGAAATAGTGCGGCAACTGCCGCCCGGATTAGAAGCCTATGTGGCTCGCGGACTGAACGACTCGCCTTTGCTTGAAAGATTAGCGACCGGCTGAGAGTCAGCCCTGCTTAAGTTCGCTGATTGTTGATTCCAAGTTGGGGTGTCGCCAAGCGGTAAGGCAGCGGGTTTTGATCCCGCCATACGGAGGTTCGAATCCTTCCACCCCAGCCAATTTAGAGCCAGAAGTCCAATGTCGCAGAGTAAAGAGTTCGATACCTTGACGATTGCCGTGTTCACCGGCAAAGCGAATCCGACGCTTGCGCACGAGATCACGCGGCATCTCCACGTGCAATTGGGCCGCGCGGATGTGGGCCGATTCAGCGACGGTGAAGTGAGCGTGGAACTGATGGAGAACGTGCGCGGACGCGACGTTTTCATCGTGCAGTCCACGAATCCGCCGGCCGAGAATTTGATGGAATTGGTGATGATGACGGACGCCTGCCGGCGTGCCTCGGCGAAGCGCATTACAGCGGTGGTGCCTTACTTCGGTTACGGACGGCAGGACCGCCGACCGCGCGCCACGCGGGTGGCAATCACGGCGAAGCTGGTGGCGAACATGATTGCGGGCGCGGGCGTCGACCGGTTGCTGACCGTCGATTTGCACGCGGATCAGATCCAGGGATTTTTCGACATACCGGTAGACAATGTTTATGCCTCGCCGGTGTTGTTGGGCGATGCCTGGAACCAGAAATACCAGAACATGGTGGTTGTCTCGCCCGATGTGGGCGGCGTGGTGCGCGCACGGGCATTGGCGAAGCGCCTGGACGATGCGGATTTGGCCATCATCGACAAACGCCGGCCGCGAGCCAACGAGTCGAAGGTGATGAACATCATCGGCGAAGTCGAGGGACGCACCTGCGTACTGATCGACGACATGGTGGATACGGCGGGCACACTGTGCCAGGCCGCGCAGGCTCTCAAAGACGAGGGCGCACTCAAGGTGGTCGCCTACATCACGCATCCCGTGTTGTCAGGCGCGGCTATCGAGCGCATTTCGAAGTCGGTATTGGATGAATTGGTGGTAACCGACACGATACCTCTGTCGGAGGCCGGCAAGGCCTGCAAGAAAATACGCCAGCTGAGCGTGGCCGGTTTGCTGGCCGAGACCATCCGCCGCATCAACGACGAGGAGTCGGTGAGTTCGCTCTATATAGATTGAATTGGTCGGTGCCCGCGCAATTGGTCGCGATGTGCGGGCGCCGTGTTTGTGATGTAACTGGAGATTATTATGAAAACCTCTTTCGAACTCGTCGCCGAGTTCCGCGAGACGCAAGGCAAAGGTGCGAGCCGCCGCCTGCGTCACGAAGGAAAAGTACCGGCAATTCTGTATGGTGGGCACGCTGACGCGCGTACCCTGACTGTGAGCCATCAGAAACTCTTGATCATGCTCGACAACGAGCGCTTCTATTCGACCATCCTGAACTTGAAGGTGGGCGATCAGGCGCAAGCGGCCATTTTGAAGGACGTGCAACGGCACCCGTTCAAGAATGCGATCGTGCACGTCGATTTCCAGCGTGTTGAAGAGAACGAGAAGATCCGTATCAGCATTCCGCTGCATTTCACCGGCGCGGCGGTTTCTCCGGGCGTCAAATCCCAGGGCGGAATCGTTTCGCATATGCGCAACGAGACGGAAGTCAGCTGCTTGCCGAAGGATCTGCCGGAATTCATCGAGGTCGACATCTCCGGACTGTCGCTCAACGAAAGCATCCATCTTTCGCAGCTGAAGATTCCCGAGGGCGTCACCCTGGTCGATCTGGTGAATGAAGATTCGGCGGTTGTGGCCATCCACAGCCCGCGTGCGGAAGAACCCGAACCGACGGCAGCTGCAGCGACTGGTGCTCCGGTCGCGGATGGTGCAGCGGCACCAGCGGCTGCGGCAGGCGCGGACGCGGCGAAGAAGGCAGAACCCGCGAAGAAGGACGATGCCAAGAAGGAACCGGCGAAGAAAGACGCAAAGAAATAGCGTTTTTCGGCGTATTGGATCAGTGGGGCCGTCTGCAGGACGGCCCTTACTTTTTCAATTTACTGTCTGGTGAGTGCGTTCATGTCTGGATTACCGCTGCGCATTATCGTCGGCCTGGGCAATCCGGGTCCCGAACATCTGGTTACCCGCCACAACGCGGGCTTCTGGTTAGTGGACTTGCTTGCGCGTCGCCACGGTGGCGAGTTTCGCGACTACCGCAAGTACTCGGGCGAAACCGCGCGAATTACCTTGGGCGAGCGGGAAATCATCCTGTTGAAGCCGACGACGTACATGAATCGCAGCGGGCTGTCGGTGCGCCAGCTGAGTGAGTTCTACAAGATAGCGCCGGAAGATATTCTGGTGGCGCACGATGAACTGGATCTGCCCGTGGGCAGCGTGCGTCTGAAGCAAGGCGGCGGCCACGGCGGTCACAACGGCCTGCGCGACATCATCGCCCATATCGGCGAGACCTTTTGGCGACTGCGTTTGGGTGTCGGGCATCCCGGCAACAAGAGCGAAGTCATCGATTATGTATTGACCCGAGCGCCGCGCGCCGAAGAGGATCTCATCCTCGAAGCGGTAAGTACGGCGGCGGATTGCATGCCTCTTTTACTTGAACAAGGCGCAGAGCGCGCCATGACCCGGCTGCACAGCCGGGCGGGAAAGACTTAATGCCTATTAGATGCGGAATCGTCGGTTTGCCGAATGTGGGTAAGTCCACGTTATTTAACGCGCTGACGCGCGCACAGATCGCTGCGGAGAATTATCCATTCTGTACCATCGATCCGAACGTCGGTGTGGTGCCGGTACCCGATCCGCGCCTCGATGCGCTGGCGGCCATCGTACATCCGGAACGGATACTGCCGACCACGGTGGAATTCGTGGACATTGCCGGCTTGGTGGCCGGGGCGTCGAAGGGCGAGGGTTTAGGGAATAAATTTCTGCAGCACATCCGCGAAGTGGATGCCATCGCGCATGTGGTGCGCTGCTTCGTCAACGACGACATCATCCACGTCGCCGGCAAGATCGACCCGGCCAGCGACATCGAAGTCATCAACACGGAGCTGGCGCTGGCCGATCTCGACAGCGTGGAGCGGGCGTATCAAAAATCGGTGAAGGCGGCGAAGGCCAACGACAAGGATGCCGTGAAGATTCGCGATGTGCTGGAGCGCGTGCGCAAGCAACTGAACGAAGCGAAGCCGGTACGTACTTTGGGGCTGGATGCGAATGATTTGCTGCTGCTGCGCGACATGCACCTGCTCACGGAAAAGCCGATCATGTATGTAGCGAATGTGGATGAGAATGGGTTTAGCAATAATCCCATGCTCGATCGCGTGCGCGAGCTGGCGAAAGCGGACGGCGCGGTGGTGGTGCCGGTATGTGCCGCGATCGAAGCGGAGATCTCGCAGCTGGAGGAGGCCGACCGGGACGATTTCCTCAAGGAATTAAAGCTGGACGAGCCGGGCCTGAACCGAGTAATTCGCGGCGGCTACGCGCTGCTGGGCCTGCAAACCTACTTCACCGCTGGCGTCAAAGAAGTGCGCGCCTGGACCGTGCACCGTGGTGCGACGGCGCCGCAAGCTGCCGGCGTGATCCACACGGACTTCGAGCATGGCTTCATCCGCGCGGAGGTGATTGCCTACGAGGACTTCATAGCGTTCAAGGGCGAGGCCGGGGCGAAAGAGGCAGGCAAGCTGCGGCTGGAGGGGAAGGAGTACATCGTCAAAGAGGGCGATGTGATGCACTTTCGGTTTAACGTCTAGCGCTGGACCGTGCGGCTGGCCCAGTAGCGGACACGGCAGCAATTTGGCATAACTTGTTGATTTTGCAACGATAGCCCAATGATTCGGCTTGACAGGGGTCAGATAGCTCCGGAGAATCCGGCGCTCTTCGTGGTGAGGTAGCTCAGCTGGTTAGAGCACGGCACTCATAATGCCGGGGTCGAGGGTTCGAGTCCCTCTCTCACCACCAGTCAAATCAATCACTTGGCCTCCGGGCGAGCTCGCACAATTGCCAGTGGGGAGGTTTTGTGGGATCCCCTGTTCACGGATATTTACCCGAACTTTGAATATTCGCGAGGCGCTAAGGGCCCGTTCCGGGTACACCGGGAATGGCGTATATCGAATTGCACGGTGGTTTACACCAGCTAGGATTACTCGGATTTGCGCTTTTTCGATTCGGATGCTTGCGGCATCGAAAGAATTGCGGCGGCGAGCGAAGCGCACTGTTTTTGAACTGCGGACCAATTGTTCCAAGGAGCGATGATGCCTTTGTACTCCCTCAGATCGATATCAGTGAGGTCATAAGGATCGGGCGCGGATAGCTTGACGAGAACGGAAGTCAGCATATCGCCACCTTCGCCAGCGAACTCAGCATAGAGTTCATTCATCCGATCCAGCGCCAGCGCGCTTTTTTTTAGGCCCAGATGATGTGAAAGCGCGGCAACGTCCAAATAATCTCGAGTCGCATTGCGATCGACTATGAGAAACGTCTTAATTCGTAGCGTCTCCTCGATGGTGGGCAAACGGATCCGGCCTCCGCGCACCGACACTTCCGTTGTTTCCAGAGGAGCCGAGCGTCGTTGGTTACGAAGTCCGGCCGCAATGTTGTTCACTCCGCCGAGAACCATTTTTCCCTTCACCCGCCGATTGGTGCGCCAGCCGGCGATGGATTCCAACGCGCGAGTCGCCGTCTCATAGTTATTCGCAAGATCCCTAACTACATGATCGTGGTCGATTGAAAATCGATGGCGGGCATGGACAGCCGCGGCGGTTCCACCCACGAGGATCGCCGACGGTATCCTCGCCTGTAGTGCCGCCGCGTGCGCCAGCAGAGTTTCCCAGTCAGGCACTGCGGCGCTTTTTTTCATGTGGGCGTTTCAGGGCGACGAATTTTGCGAGTTACCCGCGGTAGCAGCGTAGCGAAAGCACGTACCTTTGGATCGTGCTTGCCTAATGCTGCAACAATGTCACTGACGCGACGGGCAATGCGGCCTGATAGATCTGTGTTGATCGTCTGCACTAGTCCGCGCCATGCGCCGATGTTTCCCCTCGTTAGAATGTCTTCGATGGCGGCTTTCGTAAGTTCACGTCCGGCTGCTTCGACCAGGTGCCGATGCTGCATTAGTGGTTCCCGCAGCAGAAGCGGACGAGCCTCGAGTACCAGATCGACGGCAGAGCATAATCGAGCGACTCGCCCAAGTCCGAGTTCGGACAGCGTGCCAGCCTCAAGCGCGGCCAGTGTTGAACGTCCAACCTGCGCCTTCGATGCAAGCTCTGCCAGCGTGTATCCTTTGGCGTGCCGGCGTTTAGCAATCAGGCGGCCAATTGCATGTAAATTCATCGGTCCAATATACTAGACTTATATGGAATAGTCCAATATATTGGACAAGCGGTTCGCCTACTTCGCAGCCGTTTTCGGGACAGGCGGAACGGAAGTTCCGCTATTTCGTTACGCTTCGACCCTATTGGCTCGGCAAAGAAGCCTGGCATTACAAATCCCTTGAGCTATGGCTCGAAATGATTACACCGTCGAAGGGGTGAGCAAGCCTTTGCTATCTGTTGCCGCTTCATGGACGGGAGCGATTTTTGGCGTGTATTCTCTCGAAGGCGATGGCACCGGAGGGCGAAGTCAAGAATGCGAGATGCTCGCCAGTGCACCGGGGCGTCGATCATTGCTCCGTCCACGACGCTCACGCCCCCAACTTCCGACAGGGATACTTTTCGTGCCCATTCGATTTCTGCGTAGCTCGGATTAAACGCCCTGAGGACAGGTTCGACTTGCCCGGCGTAAAATAGAGTTTCCTTAAGCGCGCGGCGCACCGAGCGACATTGCAAATTGCAGCGTCACGCCTCCACTCGGGCGGTATAGGGCGCTGCGCGCGTTTCGCCCGTGCTCGAGAAAAGTAATACGAACCCAGCCGGCAAGTACCGGCTGAATCCATTTAAATCACTGGCTCGCGCGGGCCTGTTCACCCACGCGGCGCGCGAACGCAAAGTAGATAAGGCCGGGCACAATGAGGCCGAGTATCCAGGAGATGTCGGCACCCCCTAGAGCGGCGACGCACGGGCCGGTGTAAAGCCCTGTGGCAAGAAAGGGAATCTGTACGACGATACCGATTAGATAAATCACGATTCCCCTCATGTTCCAACGCCCGTAGCGCCCGTCCGGATTTGTCAGCGCGGGTACGTCGTAGCGTGACCGCGTAATGCAGTAGTAATCGACCAGGTTGATCGCACTCCAGGGCGTAAATACCGCCAGCAACAACAGAATGAAGGATTCGAAGCTTTTCAGGAAGGAATCCTTGCCTGCCAACGCCAGCCCACAGGCCACGCTTACTGCCGCGACAATGTAAATCGCGCGGCTCATGCCCGAAAGCCGTACCGTGCCCCGAAAGCCGCTGACCAGGGTTGCCATCGACATGAAGCTTCCGTACGAATTGAGCGAAGTCACCATGATTTTGCCGAAGGCGATACAGAGAAAGAGCAAGGCGGCCACGGCACCGGTGGAGCCAAGGTGGACGATGTAGGCCACCTCGTGGTGCTCGAACTCCGTACCCGCGAGTGTGGCGGCGAGCACGCCGAAGGTCATTGCAACCTGCGCGCCGAGTATCGAACCAAGCCCGACCGCGGCGAACACACTGCCGGCCGGTATCGTGCGCGGCAGGTAGCGCGAGTAGTCGGCAACATAGGGCCCGAATGCGATCTGCCAGGATGCGGAGAGCGACATGGCGAGCAGGAACTGATTCAACGAGAAGTGGCGCATCTTCAGCAGGGCGGCGATGTCGTGCTGAGCGAGCAGCCGGTAAAACATATAGGTGAAGGCGGCGACCCCCACCGCGGTCGAAATGCGACCGAGCCAATGGATTACGCGATAGCCGAACATCGTCACGACGATGATCAAGGCTGCGAAGATGACGATTCCCCACCGCAAGTCGACGTGTAACACTTGCGCTAGCGCCTGGCCGGCGAGAATCGAGCCGCTCGCGGAGAATCCGATATACATCAGGCAGACTGCGACGATCGGTATCGCGGCGCCGTAGACGCCAAATTGCACTCGCGACGAGATCATCTGAGGCAGTCCGAGCTGCGGACCCTGCGCGCCGTGAAGAGCCATCACCGCTCCTCCGATCAATTGGCCAGCGAGCAGAGCCACCAAGGACCAAAAGACATCGCCTCCCAATACAACGGCGAGTGCACCGGTCACGATCGCAGTGATCTGCATGTTTGCGCCCAACCACAAAGTGAATTGGCTCGCCAACCCGCCATGGCGCTCTGCATCGGGTATGAAGTCGATCGAACGTGTCTCAATGACAGCGGGTGACAGCGTCTCCATGCGTGGTAATCCCTTGCCGGCGTGATTAAGAACCAGCCCAACTGGGCGCAAGGCCCCGTTGGTGCTTCGAAGATCGATTGTCTATACTAGTCTATACTATGTGTACATTCCGATGACAAAGCGCCGCCCAGTCTCTCCGGGGCCGCTCTACGAGCACGTTAAGCAGCACATCCTTACTCACATCCACAATGGCGACTGGCCCGTGGGGACCCGTCTTCCCTCAGAACACGAACTGGTGGCACAGTTTGGCGTTTCGCGGATGACGGTCCACCGCGCCTTGCGCGAACTATCAGCCAAAGGCCTGGTACAGCGGATGGTGGGAGTGGGCACTTTTGTCGCCACCCCGACACAGCGGTCGCCGCTTATAGAAGTCCGGGATATCGCCGATGATATTGTGGCCCGCGGGCACCGTCATTCATTGCGTCTCATTAAAATAGGCGTTATCCGAGCCAATTCCGAACTCGCCGCTGTGCTCCAACAGAAGCCCAATGCGCGAATTTTTCATTCATTAGTTGTGCACTTCGAGGAAGGCATAGCCGTGCAACTAGAAGAACGATTTGTCACACCATTGTTTGCCCCGGATTATCTGCAACAGGACTTTGCGAACATAACGACGACCCACTACCTACAGGGTATTGCGGCTCCGACGGAGGTCGCGAATGCGGTGTATGCGATCCGGCCTGACGCTCGTATTTGCAAGCTCCTTAATACCGAGGCTTCGGAGCCATGCTTGCAGATGACGCGACAAACCTGGGTCAATTCGGACCCCGCCACCAATAATATCTTCACATACCCGGGTTCTCGGTACAGTCTCGCCAGTCGATATAAGGTCTCAGAAGCGCCAGAGCGCTAGTCAGCCGCTTCACCAACCGGCTGGACGCTGCGCAATAAGTTGACGCTGGAGCGGATGATCTGTTAGTTTTAAATGTATAGAAATGTATAGACATGTATAGAGATATAGCGTCTATTTAGACGAGCGCCTTAAAAGGCTGGATTCCAGATCACGATAAACGCATTTTCGTAACGATTCTTGTTCATCAGGAGAGTACGAGGGCATGAAAAAAAGCCACCCGCGCGGACACGTGATTCTGCCGATTATACGATCCATGCGACCCTGTGACAGCGGGATTCGACCCTGCGATCGGCGAAGTAGAATGAATGGCCTCCCCCGATTCTCAAGCATATCGCTCATAACCCTCACAGCGCTCATGACTACAGCGCCTTCGCTCTTCGCTGTAGCTGCCTCGCCCGGGCCGATTGACCCCGCGGCGGAGCTCGATGAGGTGATCGTGACCTCGGAAAAAATCAAAGAAGATGTGCGCAAGGTTCCTGCAAGCATCACGGTCGTATCCGCGGCGGACATCGCCGATCAACATATCACTGAAATCGCAGACTTGGCGCGATCGGTGCCGAACTTGTCTTTCTCCACTCAAGGCGGCGAGGGCAATCAAAATATAGAATTGCGCGGGATCAGCTCGACTGCGGGGTCATCAACGGTTGCTGTTTATCTCGACGATATTCCGTTGACGGTGCGCAATTTGGATACTCAGGGCCAGGTCGAACCCAGTTTCTTCGACATTCAAAGGGTGGAAGTCTTGCGCGGTCCTCAAGGCACGCTTTATGGCGCCAGTTCCGAGGGCGGCACGATTCGGTACATCTCGACGCCCGTGTCGCTCGACAAATTCAGTGGCGAAGTCCACTCCGAGGTGTCTTGGACCAAACACGGCGGCGCCAACTATAAGGAACGGGGCGTCCTGAATGCGCCGATCATTCCCGGTGAGCTGGGGGTTCGTGCGGGAATCTCCGCGTCCTCCAACAGTGGTTATATCGACCACTTCTCTCCCGATGATCCCAGTAAGCTCCGCGCCAAAGGCGTCAACGGCGATCGGTCGATCACGGCGCGGCTCGAGCTGGAATGGGAGCCGTCGGCTGCTCTGAACGTCAAGCCATCGCTCCTATACCAGCGTTTCAAAAGCGATGATCTCAATGTGTTGGACCTCGGCTCGGCAGATTTATTGTCGCAGCACAAGCGGGTGGTGGAGTCCGGCGAGGACACCTTGGCCGTCCCGAGTGTCGCCGTAGGCTATGATTTTGGCGGCGCGGATCTGACCTCGGTTACGAGTTATTTTTATCGCAACTTTGATCGTATAGTTGATGGCACATTTTATAACTCAGGCTTCATCGGTTCGCTCATTGATGGCGCCGGCATCGTGGGCCTCGACGGCAATCTGGATGGAAATCAAATCGGCAATATCGCATCTCCAGTTCACTATCAGATCCGGACCCAGCAATTTACGCAAGAACTGCGGCTCGCCTCCAAGCCATATGTGAACAACGGTTCCAAGCTCACTTGGATCACAGGCGCGTTTTACTCGAATCAAAAGCTCGACTCGCGTGATTTTGAGACTGCTCCCGGCCTCGGTAACGCGCTGACGACTGTGTATGGCAGCGGATTCGCCACTGCGCCGGCATTTCTGCAGGCGCTAGGTGGCCCAGCACCACCGGTATTTCTCGGCGATGCGGTCTATCTCAATAACAAACTGTTCAACGAGCGCCAGATTGCAGTATTCGGCGAGGCCACCTATCACATTCTGCCCGAGCTGCGCGCCACGGTAGGGCTTCGCTACCTCACTGCGCAGACATCGCTCTTGCGGATGGGAGAATTTTATTTTGCTACGGGTTCACCGCCCGCAATTAAGGTCGTGGATCGCGCCAGGCCGACGACTCCAAAATTCACGCTGAGCTATGACATTGACGACGACACCTCCGCTTATTTCACCGCAAGCAAGGGATTTCGTTTGGGAGGACCGAACCGGCCACTACCCTCGTTTTGTCCCACCACGCCGGCATCTTATGGTCCTGATTCGCTGTGGAACTACGAAGTGGGCGTCAAATCTCTGCTTCTCGATGGAAGGCTTTCGATTGTCGGCGATGCATTCTTTATCGACTGGAAGAATATTCAGGTCGATATCAACTTAGCGTGCACGTTCGACTACAACACGAACGCCGGGTCTGCAAGAAGCTACGGCAGCGAAGCGGAGATCCGGTTCAAGCCGATATCGAGCATGACGGTCGGAATAGCGGGCGGATATACCAACGCCACGCTAACATCGGACGTGCCGTCGCTCGGTATTACGCGCGGCCAGGATGTCCCCGGGGTACCGCGCTGGAGCGCTGATGTTTCCACCCGATACAATGCAGCGGTCGGCACCAACGTCGTCGGTTTCGCAACCGCTGACTGGAATTATTTGGGCGCGAGTCATGGCACGGTCGGCGTGACCGATCCTGACTACAAACGTCCCGCGTATGCCGTCGCTGCAATCACTGCCGGCGCCGATTACCACGCTTGGGAATTCTCGGTTTTTGCCAAAAACGTCTTCAACGATCAAAAAATCATTCAGCGACCGAATCTTCAGACAGTGAATCGTGGCTACACTCTCACTCCGCGAACCATTGGTGTCTCGGCAGACTTCCACTTTTAAGGACATGCGCCGGCCAAGGTGCCGCTATTTCCGTGCAAAGCGTAGACCGCTAGACGCGATCAACTCACCAACTCTCTAACGGAAGGGCCTTATGGTGTGTTACTTCCGGACGCGAGACATTAGATCCGTACAATGACGCCAGCTCCTACCTCCAGTCTTGATCTTTGCCGACCGGAAGCCCGATCGCTGCCGATCTATAACGCGGGCATTTCCGAACGTACCGCCCGGGCCAAATACAATCTTGCGCGGGTAACCAAACTTGCGAGCAACGAAAATCCGTTCGGCGTCAGCCCTGCGGTCATTGAAGTATTCGAACGGGCGTTTCACCAGATTTATCGCTATCCGGATCCTAAATGCACGGCGCTGCGGGAGCGAATTCAGGCGCTTAACGCAATCGAGGCCGACCGGATTGTCTTTGGCAACGGCTCCGAGGACATTATCGAAATGCTGTGCAAGGCCCTACTTTCACCAGGAGATCGGGTGGTGACCCTTGCGCCGACGTTCGGACTCCATGAAATATTTCCGCTAATGATGGGCGCTACGGTCGACAAGGTTCGGATCAATGCCGATTTTGGCTATGATCTGCCGCTCTGGCGCAGATCGTTGTGCCGGGCTCCTGTTAAGTTGGTAATGTTCAGCACGCCCTCTAATCCCGTTGGTTGTATATTGAGGACCGCGGAGTTTCGGGAGTTGATCAATGCCGCTCCTCCGGACGCTGTGCTGGTAGTGGACGAGGCGTACCACGAGTACGCGGCGCATGAAGACTACCCGGATAGCCTCAAATTATTGTCCGCGCAACCGCGCCCCTGGTTAGTTCTCCGGACATTTTCCAAGGCTTATTCTCTTGCCGGTCTGCGCATCGGTTATGGGTTAGCCTCTGACGCCGAGCTGGTATCGATCCTGGATCGAGTTCGAACACCGTTCAATGTCAATTCGGCCGCCCAAGAGGCAGCCTTAGCAGCGCTGAGCGACGCCGAGCATTTGCAAGCGACGGTTAGCGCAACAGCCCGAGAGCGCGATTTGCTGGCGGATAGGCTCAACTCCGTCGAATCGGTGCAGGGATACGGCTTGCGAATTGCGCCGTCTAGGGCAAACTTCCTATTCATCGACACTGCAAATTCTAGCCGCGAAATTGCCGAGGCACTGCTGCGGCTTGGCGTCATTGTCAAGCCGTGGTTGGAACCCGGGTACGATACTTTCATACGCGTCAGCGTGGGTAGGCGTGCAGACAATGAGCACTTCATGGAAGCATTTGAGCACGTCATGCGGCGCCGCCAAATCGACCTTGGCTGAAACCTTCGGGAAGTCGATGCACAGATCCGCTTCAGTTGGATTCTGTTCGGGCGGTGGTCAACCGTGCTCGCAAGCGCACATCTTGCGGCCATGACAACTGTGCTGCGATAGCTTCTTCGGAACGATCGACGGTGCGTCGGTCCATCCAAGGAAAGTCGTCAAGGAGCAGATGCCGCCTGTTCGCCCTAACTCGTTATGGTTGCTTGAGCTCCGGGTCGTGTGACCAGGGATGATAGCTGAGGGCGATTCGGAGGCGGTCGGCCAAAGGTAGATGATCTAACGCCACTTGCATGCATTTGGCGCCCAAACTTCGGCACGATTCGTTATCGTTAGTCAAATCGAGTGCAAAGCGGTCTACGTCGAACGCTATAGACACACGCCGAACTACGCCGCCGCGCTCATCGCTGACGGCTATGCCGGATCGGGCGGGACCGGCCGGGTAGGGACCTAGGCCGTTGCCAATTGTTAGCGCGAAATACGACGTACTCCCGGGATTGGTATTGTCCGCGAACGTGATCAAGGTGTTCAGCACATGACCGCCGACCGACAACAGCTAGGTAATCAGCCATATAACGTGCTGAGTACAATGACTACGGACACAGCTTCTTCGTGGAAGCGAATTACAAGTTCGGCAAGTAGCCCGGATGGGTCCCAGCAGCGTCCCGCCGAGCCCGTCGCGTGGCCAGTTCCATGCTCGGCGATAATTCGGCATGATGGGCAACCGCGACGGCACCCCCGAACCACTCACCGGAGCCGCCTCCCGCGCTGAGCGGGCTAGCCGAAACTTCCTTGAAACCTTTCCTTTCTTCGCCGCGGTCGTACTGGCGGTGGTTCTTGCAAGACAGACCACAGGCCATACGGCGCTCGGGGCGCAGCTCTACTTCTGGGCGCGGCTCGCTTACTTTCCGATATACATCATCGGCATACCGTACCTGCGCACGCTGGTGTTCGCGGTTTCGTTGTGGGTCACGCTACCCGATTCTTTGCCGGCCCGATCCTGCGGTTGTATGTCCTTTGCCACTGTCCGTGACGCCGCGAAAAGTGTCAGCGACGCCGCCACCGCCAGCGCTGGGATGACATACATGGCGCTATGCAAGCCGGCTGCTTTGAAGCCCGCCGTCATGGAATTTGCACCGGCGATGATCATCGCGTGATGCGCAAAGTGATCGCTCAGAATTCCCGTCCCGAGCGGCCCCATGCTGGCTCCGAGTATGTACATGGCGCAAAAATAAATGGCGACCGCGGTACCCCTCAGTGCAGGCTCGATCACATCCTGAATCGCTGAATAAACAGTAGCGTAGTAAACATACATCGTCATCGTGCCCAGCGACATGAGCACAATGAAGCCCGCAGTGGCGCCCTTGGGTTGATTGAGAGCGAAGAATATGCACGGTGCAGCGATGGCCATGGCCCACGCTGAGACCACCAGCCGTCCATCGCGGCGCGTGACACTGATCCTATCGGCGAGCCATCCGCCGGCTAGCAGACCAATGGCCCCGACCGGGCCCACCGATACTGCGGACACATTGCTGGCCTCTTTGAGGGTCATTTCATGGAAGCGCTGCAGGAACGGCGTCTGGAAAGCATTCAGAGCATACATGTTGAAATTGTGGAAGACGCCCGACAGGATGATCCACCACATCGTCGGCAGTCTGAGCACCGCCCTGTACGGCGAACGGATGGCGTCATACGATACCGCCGCCCCGGCCGTATCCCAGGCACCACGTATTGGTTCGTTAATGCCCGCCGCTAACGCCGCGAATATCAAGCCGGGAACGCAGGCGATCAGAAACGTTCTGCGCCAGCCAAGTACCGAACCGAGGACGCCGGCGCTCAGGTAGGCGAGAAATATACCGGCGGGCAGACCAAGCATGAACACGCCCATGGCGCGCGCGCGCTGATGCGGCGGATACAAGTCGCCGATCAGCGAGTGGGCAGCGGGCGCGCAGGTCGCTTCACCCACCCCCACGCCCAGCCGGGAGACGAACAGCTGCGTGTAGCTTTGGGCCAGCCCAGAAGCGGCAGTCAGAATGCTCCAAACTGCGGCGCCGGCGGCGATGAGCCGCGTGCGGTACCACCGATCACTCAAGCGCCCGAATGCAATACCGACGACGGCGTACATCAACGTAAAAACGGTGCTCAGCAGGCCAAGCCCGGTATCGCTCAAATGAAATTCCTTGCGAATCGGCTCGCCCAGTGCACCGATGAGTTGCCGGTCAAAAAAATTTAGCAGGTTGAGCGCGAAAAGTACGAACAGTGCGAACCATGTTGCCGAGACGCCTGCAGGATGAAATTCGCGCGAGCGATCGCCGTTGCGCGCAGCGGCTGCGATGGATTGCAAGGGCTTCGACATGGGTCACTCCCCGATTTTTGATCTTGATGGGATGTACTACACGTCCCTTTCTTACCGGAAAGCGATCGCTGCGCGGCACCGTAGCGGACAAGGTATTGACCGGCGGCGACATAAAGGCGTGCCGTCTGCCAAGCGTATTGAATCTAATGCCGCCCATATATAGGCTTGAAACATCCAGGCCCCTCACTCACATGGGAAAGGGATATCTTGACCGGAGAGATTTATCGAAAATTCATCCCCCTTCAGCCTCGAGAATAAATCCGTTTTCATCACCGGCGGCGCGTCGGGGATCGGTCTCGGCACATGTCAGCGCTTCTTGCAGGAGGGCGCTCGGGTTGTCGTTGCTGACATTCAAGCGCCGCCGAAATCGGTGCTCGACGCCGGGGCGATTTTCCGGGCGACCGACGTCACCGATCGCGACAACGTCGTCAGTGCCTTCAAGTACGCCGAGGAAACCATCGGCAAGCTTGATGTCATCGTTCACAATGCGGGCATGCCTGGAAAGGGCCACCACCTCACGGACTCCGATGAGGAAATGCTGGACGCCGTGGTGGCACTGAATTTCTATGGCACCTACTACATCTTGAAGTATGGACCGCGGCACATGCGAGACGGTGGGTCGATCATTACCACGGCCTCGGTGGCCGGATTGCAGCAAAATGAAGGCTTCTTCGATTATAGCGCGACCAAGGCAGCCACCATCAGCATGACCAAGACCGCAGCAGTCGAACTCGGCTTACGCGGCATTCGTTGCAATGCCGTTGCGCCTGGGCCGGTCAAAACTCCCATGCTACCGCCGGGACACATTCTGAACACCCTTGCAAAGCATCTTTCAGCGCTAGGGCGAATCGCTGAAGTAGACGATTTGGTGGGTGTGTACCACTTCCTCGCCAGCGATCAGAGCAGGTACATCACCGGCCACACCTTCGTGGTGGACGGCGGGCGGCTCACGGGTTTTCGCAACAAGGTCCTAGCTCGCCTCGCGGATTGATACGTCGCGGCGTTCGCCGCTTTCAGTAGTGCGGCAATCGGGTAAACGCCGTCACCGGCGGCAGGGCGTCGGGATCGACAAGTACATCGATGAGCACGGCCGTGTCGGCCGCCATTGCTTCCTTGATCGCCGCCGCAATGTGCTCGGCGCGGGCGACGCGAATTCCCTTCACTCCGCACGCCTCAGCAATCGCTGCATGGTCAACCGGCAAGAAATCGCAGGCATTCGTATGCCGCCCCAGCAGAGCGTCTTCGGCATGTTTTTGGTAGCCGAGAACCGCGTTATTCATGACCGCCACTACCACTCGAATGCCGTGCCGCCGTGCCGTTTCCAATTCAGACCACACATGGCCAAAGCCCCCGTCGCCGACAACGCAGAAGACTGGTCTATCGGGCCTGCCTATGCTGGCGCCCATGGCCATGGGGAACCCCCAGCCGAGACCCGCCTGGCCTCGGGGAGTTATAAAGCGCCGTTCGAATTTGGCAGTGAGGTAGTTGGCCACCCAGATTGACGAGAAACTCGCGTCAGCCACTACGATATGATCGGGTGACAATTGCGCTTCGACTTCGGCCATGAAACGCTCGGGGCGAATCGGCGCAGCATTGGAATAAGTGACGCCGGCGATTTCCTCGCGATGGCGAATCTTCGCGGTTGCGATGATGCTCTCTACCGCTGCGCGTGCTGACCTTCGCTTGGAAAGGTCCTGTGCAGCCAAGGCGGAATTCAGGGCTTGCAGGGTTAGTTTGGCGTCGCCATTGAGGCGCAGCGCCTCGTAGTTTCGGCCGATTTCGCCGGGATCAATATCAATGTGAATGTAGTTTGCCTGTGCCGGCAGCAGCTTCCAGGAGTCGGTGCCGTTTTGGTTGGTTCGATTGCCAATCAGCAAGATGACGTCTGCCTCCGTTACGATCGGCTTGACGAACTTCGCCATGCCCCGGGTTGCCATGAAGTAGCCAATGACGCCCATCGACAGGGGATGTGTTTCGTCCACACTGCCCTTGCCCATGGTGCTTGTCGCGACCGGCAGGTGAGCCAACTCCTGCAATCTCCGCAGTTCCTCTTCAGCCCGTGAACCGATTACACCACCGCCGGCAAAGACGAATGGTGCGTGAGCGCCGGCCAATAATTCGGCTGCCGCGGCAATTTGTGTTGCGTCAGCCTGGGTACGGTCGAGCGGATAAGTGCCTAGGCGAGCTTTGCGCGACGCCACCGACTGCTCGGCTTGTTCGGCCAGCAATTCCATGGACACCAGCAGCACCGCGGGTCCCGGACGTCCGCTGGCAGCCGCAGTAAAAGCCATGTCCACATAGTCCTCGATTCGATCCGCAGTCGTTACACGCCGGATCCATTTGGACACTCCCTTGAACAGTTCCAACTGATCCAATTCCTGAAACGCGTTGCGATCCCGGCAGCCGGGACCGACATCCTGGACCAGGGCGACGATGGGAATGGACGCCGACAGGCACTCGGCCAGCCCTGGCACCAACAAGGTCGCCGCCGGGCCATTCTGGGCCGTAACAACAGGCACCTTGCCTGTGATACGCGCATAGCCATCGGCCATGTAGGTGCCGGCATTTTCTTGTCGGTACCCAATCTGACGAATCCCCAGATCATCTGCAGCCAGAGTCAGGGCGGGTGGATTACTCTGTCCGAACAGATACTCGACGCCGTGGCGCTTGAGCGCGTTGGCGAATCGATGCGGCGGCCGCAGACTCGGGCCGTCGCGGCTCACTACGGTTCTATGCAAATCAATTCCTGTACGCCACCTTCGAGCGCCGCCGGCGGCACGGGATCGTTGCTGGTGCACGCTTTACCGTCCTTTGTGAAGCTGAAATCGCGAGTGTAGGTGCCTCTCAGTGGCATGGGATACACGACAAAGCGTTTCGCCTTCGGAATAAACCGGAAAATGCGATCGGTGAGGTTTTCGTTGATCCACACTTCCTGTGTTTTTGGATTAATGCCCAGTGCATACGGCGCCGGCTGATATCCCGCCGTAAACTCGGGCAAGCGATAAAGTTCTGACGTGAAGCCCTCGCTCGCTGCGAATGGCTTCGGCCGCACCCGCGCTAATATCCCGTCCGAGAAACCGGTGATCCATAGCGAGCCTTCCTTGTCAAAGCGCATGCGGCGCGGGCCCCTGACCGGGGAATCGTATTCTTTGAGTTGCAGAGTCTGCGGCTCGATGCGTCCGATCTTGTCGCCGAACAAACGCGTGTACCACACGGTGCCGTCGATCGGACTGACATCGATTCCGTAAGGGACAGTGACTCCCGCTATTCCCGTTGAGCGCAGAGCCGGCAAATCGATCAGTTTCACCTCCCGAGTCTTCGGGTCCAATCGTCCTACTTGTTCGCTCTGGGCGAGGGTGAACCAAGCAATGCCATGCTTATCGAAACGAATGGTATGCGGATATGCAGCGTGGCCGCCGATCGTTATCGAGTCTTCCCACTGCATGGATTTAGGGTTGAAAACCCCGATGCGCTGCGAAAACGAGTTGGTCGTGTACCACTTGCCGTCAGGCGCCATGGCGAGCGAATGTGGGCCGTGAAGGACTCCGCCGCCCATCTCGGTCGGTCCATGGGATTGCACCCCCTGCGCCGGATGCGGAATATAGTGAGAGGTGCCGGTTGCAAGGTTGACTGCCGCCATGAAGTCGGCCCCTTGATCGACGATATACACCCAGCCATCGGTCTCGCTGACAGCTGCATCGTGCGGCGAGTATGCACGCGGTAGGGGATACTCGTAGACAGCGGCCTTGAAGATCAGCGGATCCACGGGAAACGCCGGACGCACTGCTAGAGGATTGCCGTCAAAGCCTGCCGCGAGCAACTTGGCGCGACGCTCTCGCAACTCGACGTCGAAGTTTCCAAGGTAAGCATGCATGCGTTGAATCGTGGTCGCCCAGCTTTCCGCCGAGCGCGGTACGCGCGTCAGGGCGTTGCCCAGTTGATGGCAGGTCAGGCAGTCGCGCTGAAATTGGTACTTCGTGAACGGCGAGCCCACGGCGGTCTCGAAGGGTAGGTGTCCAAAATGATAGCCTGCGGGCAAGCTGTCGGAGATTGCCTGGGCGTCCCCCATCTTCTTCAGAACGTATGTGCGAGTAAGCACTGCATCCGACTGCAGGGTGATTGACTCCTCAAGATCTTCGTAATAAGGCTGTCGCAAGCGGGCTTTCAACGCGCCCTTCAGGCTGGTTTTTAAGAGGAAGCGGCCTTGCGCATCGCAGTACACCGTTATCGAATTGCCGTTCGGCCTGTCT
This sequence comes from Gammaproteobacteria bacterium, assembly GCA_025358295.1. Classification (GTDB taxonomy): domain Bacteria; phylum Pseudomonadota; class Gammaproteobacteria; order Steroidobacterales; family Steroidobacteraceae; genus Bog-1198. The sequence goes on along the minus strand of JANYJY010000016.1, from coordinate 5,055 downwards.
TCGGTCACTCGCACCATGGTGCCAGCCTGCGGGGCCCCCGCCTCGCCTTTGACTGTCCCGGACAGCGTACCCGCCTGGGTACTCATGCCTGCCATCATCAAGCTCAATGCCAAGAGATACCTACTGGCCACGAACACTCCCAGTGCGCAGTTTGCGCTTGTGACTTTGATTAACGACCGTCGACCGAGAATGCCAACAGGACATTGATTCCATTGCCTCCCGTACGACTGGCGCCATTGAACCCTGACATGGTGTAAAGCATGCCGCCGGCGATGGTCGGTCCCATCCCATCGATTCCGCCGCCGGGCTGTTCGGCAATGCCGTTGACTGTCTGGTAAGTTTGAGCGGTCGTGCTGAAGGCCCAAATGATTTTTCCAGTGGCCGAATCATAGGCACGCAGCCATCCATCCAATGTGCCGGAGAAGACAACCCCTGGCATGACGCCCGGCGCCGCGGATTGCGCGCGTACGCAGGCCCCGCGCATGAAGTCGCCGGACCGGTCGCCCGCGTAATTGCACGGCGCGACGGGGGCGGGCGTGTTCCAGATGAGTTTGCCGCTCGTTGGGTCCAGCGCAGACAGGCCCGGTTTGCCCGGCGCATTAAGCCCAAGCATGGGAGGTCTGCCGGCGGCCACTAAAATTTCATCGAAAATTTCGCCGATATCCGAGACCGGTACGAAAACATGGCGCTCATCGGACGCTATTCCCCACTCTATTCCGCCGAGAGGCGAACCTTTCCCTACGGCTGTGTCCCACAGCACGCGGCCCGTGTCGGGGTCGAGGCCGTACACTATTCCCGACTTCTGTCCTGCTATCAGGACCTGCGGCGTCCCGCGTTTACCGAACAGGATTGGCGTTGCGCCGAAGTCATGGTCAGGACCTGTGGTCTGGGGACAATTTGCGGCTTTAATCGAGCCGAAGCAGCCTTGAATAAAATTGTCGTTCGCAGTGGCCTGAGTTCGCCAGCGCAGGCTGCCGGTTTTCATGTCGAGGGCGACGATGGAGTCGGCACCGTCCGCCGGTACGTCGGTATAGCTATTTCCCGTGGCCACGTACACCACGCCCCGCTGCGGATCGGCTGTGGGTGCCGCCCAAACGGGTGCCCCGGCCGGTCCTTGCATCTGTGTGCCCGCTGCGTTGACGCGGGTAGCGCGTAGCGGCTCTGTAATCATAAACGTCTGCCATTGCCTGCGACCCGTCCTAAGGTCCAGCGCGACCAAGGATCCGCGGAAGGAGCAGCAGGGATAGTCTTTCGGGATGGCCAGCACTTCCTCGCCCGAGGAGATAGGAACGAAGATCTGTGTTCCGGAGACAACGGGGGAGCCATTGATGAATGCCGCGGCGTGGGAATCCAGCGATTCGCTGGTCCACAACACCTTGCCGGTTTGGGCATCAAAGGCGCGCACCCTGCGGATGTCGATGCCTGCAAGCGTCACCCAGCCGCTCGGCGAAATCTCAGAGCGGAGCACCATCGGGGTCGTGCGAGATCCGGAGCCCTCATGAGCCCAATGAACACATCCAGTCCTTGCGTCCAAGGCGTATAGCTTTCCGCCGCGGTTGTTGACGAACAGCCAACGTCCGATCACGGTGGGCTGACCCCCGCCCGGCATGGCAAAGGACCACTTGACCTTGAGCTTGGGCACGTCCTCGGCCCGCAATCCCGGATGTCGCTGAAAACGGCTGGCAGAGTCGTCAATGCCCATGCTCAGCCAGTCGGAGGCGCCGGCGCGTAGGGGTTCATTTGTCGAGCATGGCCTGTCGATCCCGGTCGAACTCAACATCTCGCTCGGCTGCAAGTAGGCAGCGACCGCGTCAATCTCCGCAGGCGACAGGTCCTTTGCCATCGGCGACATCACCCCGGTCATCAATGCCGACACGATGGCTCCGCGCGGGCGAAACACGAAATCCACCCGACTCGGAGCTCGTTCGATGGGCGGCTCATGACAAGACTTGCAGTGCGCAGTGAACACGGCCGCACCGCTGACCGGTGAGGCCGGAGCCGATTGCGCCGCTGCGATGGCGGCAAGACAGGCGTTCGCGGCTAGTCCAGCCCACGCGGCACGGCAAAATCGCAGATTGAAAGATTTAGTCATCGGTAGATTTACACGCGAACAAGGTTTGCCCTGTCAGTGCACCTTAGCCCCAAAACGAACTCTAAACTCGACCCCAAAGGTTCGCGGGTAGATGAGACTTCGAGCCAGCGTGGGTCCGCCCGCGCCCACCGGTGCGCTATAGAGACTGGAATCGATGCCGACCCCATCGCTGCCGCGCACGTCAAGGGCGTTTCTTAAATACCCGAATACACTCCAGCGGTTGGTGACATCTGTCCAAGTCCCGCGAAAGTCAGTTTGCCCATAGGAGCCTGCGGCAAATTGAGGATCGGGGAAAGGAGTGGATACGACGCGATCGCGCCAAGCGTAAGTACCTGAAAGCGCAAAGGAGCCTGGTGCGAATAGCCAGGTGTACACGCCATTAAAGGTGAACTTGTTCTTGGGCGACCCCGGGACCGCGTTGCCGTAAATGCTCGTCGGCAGCCCGGAGAATGCATCGACATAGGTGTTGCGATCCGTGAAATAGGCGCGCAGATACGAATAGTCGATCAGGAAGCGCAGCGCGTCTGTGGCCTGCCACTGAGTCTCGAATTCCGCGCCGTAAATCTTCTCGTCGAGATTGAAGAAGACCGTCTGCGCAACCGGGCCACCAAATTCAACCAAGGGATATTGCGCCCCCCTGTACTTGTAGTAGAACAGTGACGAATTGATCTGAAACACGTGATTCAAGGTCTGCTTCCAGCCGAGTTCCAAGGCGTCGTTGTATTCAGGCTTGGTGTAGGGGTTTGCGACTAGCGCGGAGCCGGCATTGATACCCGCTTCCTTGTAGCCGCGGCTGTACTTAAGGTAGCCCAGGGTGTCGCGATCCGGCATCCACTCGACACCCGCGGTCCCTGTCACGGCGTGCGAATTGATCTGCAGCTGACGGCTGTAGTAGCCATTGCCTGACGGATCGGGTTTAGCCACCTTTCCGAAAGCCAACGGTGTGAAATCGATGCCTACGCCGCCTAGGCCAAACGGCAACGTCGGGTCCCATACCACGTACCGTGCGGAATCCCGCGAAGACTTGCTATCCCGGGTGTAGCGTACTCCGACCGTTGCCTTCAAGGTGTCGGCAAACTTCCAGTCAAGCTGGCCGAAGGCCGCTTCAGATCTCGATGCCGTGTGCTGGTCGACGTGGTACCAGGCTCCATCGGGATTCAGCGGCGCGGGGGCGGGGGCGCCGGCCAAGAGGCTCGCACCGTCGAGCGGGGACTGATACACGGCCTGCGGCACGACATTGCCTATGCTTACCGGCTGTCGGCTATGCTCATCGTATTGATACAGGCCAAGAACGTACTGCAGCGCATCGTCGGTGCTCGAAATGAGGTCCAACTCATTGCTGTAATAACGCCGGACTTCCTTGTAGCTCAAATATTCTGCTGAATTGATCGTGACCGGTGCGCCGCCGTTGGGGGTAAACACATAGGACGGACGTGCCGTATTGTCGTAGTCGGTGACTAGTTGGTACTCCGAGGAAAAAAAGCCGCCCGTGTATTTCAAATTGGCGAAGCCCAAATGCCCTACGCCTTCGAACACGAACAATTGATCGTCTTTGAGACGTTCGCGATTGTTGGTGTCGTTGGGAGTTGTGTACGTTGAGCCGGTATTCGCTGGGTTTGGCTGTGTCAATTGCGGCACCGCCGGATTCAAGCCGGGCGCGGCGTTGTACCACGGACTTGGCTGCAGACCACCGCAATTAATGGAACCGGGGCTGCCCAATAGGCTGGGGCCCACGCAATTCGTGACATAAGGGCTGGTTTGAACCTGCGAGCCCCAGCCGATGTTCCAATGAAGATGATCGGCCTTCAGCCACCATTCGAACGCAGTGCCGATGTTGCCGGCAAATTGAATCTGATACTCATGGTCGTTCTTCCAGCCAGCACCATCGCGATCGCTACCCGTCACGCTTTTAAAGTATCCCTGTCCTTGCTTGTACTCACCAGCAGTGGCGCGAAAGCGCAAGGAATCGCTGATGGGGCCTGAAACCGTGGCTTCGATGTCCTGAGACTGATAGTTGCCGATCTTCAGATGCGCCTCACCCTCCAGCTGGTCCGTCGGGCGCGGGCTGCTGAGCACGAAGGCGCCGCCAATGGCATTGCGTCCGAACAACGTGCCCTGAGGTCCCCGATAAATTTCCTCTTGACCGATAAACAGAGAACTCGAATCCGCAATACGAAAGAAGGAGCTGTAGATGCCGTCCAAGTAAGTGGCGATCGAGTTGTCGATACCCAAATTATTCGCCGAGCGGCCCAGGCCTCGAACATACATACGATCGGATTGGAAGCTGTACGTCACGCCCGGGGCATAGTTAGTCAAATCCTGGGTGGTTTCGATGCCGATCAAATCGCGAGTCGCACCGGTGAATGCGGTCACCGCAATCGGTACGCTCTGCGCGCTTTCCGCGCGCTTTTGCGCGGTAACCACGATTTCAGTAATTTCCGGGATCGGAGTCGTGCTGCTGCCCTCGCCCAGGGCGGGCAGCGTGGTTGCGATCGCACCTAACCCGCTCAAAACGACAAGTACTCTCTTAAACCAACTTGAGTGATTCATCAGCTATCTCCCCGCAGCGATCCCGCACGCCGTTTTTTTATTAACCCAAACCTATAACGAATTAAACCGGCTATTTTTCTCGACTGATGCCTTTCCACCACAGTCGTACATGCAGTGTAAAATACGAGATACAGGGAGTGGTGCGGCACCGTAGACGACAACGTTTTGACATCAAACGACATAAAATGGGTGCTCGGATCAGACAGAACCCATCTGGCAGGAGCCATGATCGACGCCCTGGCACATTGGGGGTAAGCTTGAAAGCAACAATTGGCGGGCTCGGGCGGGAGGTCGTTGCGCCATGCGGACATATACCGCTACGCGGCAAAATTCAATCTTAGGTTCTTGCGTCAAGGCCATCGGCCGGGCGCTCGACGCTGCGGGCTGTGATGGCGCGGCTCTACTTACCGAGG
>JANYJY010000003.1 GCA_025358295.1 Gammaproteobacteria bacterium | reverse complement strand
CAGTACCGACAGGCCGATGCTGCCGTTGACGTGCGCCGCGGGCAAATTCACCTGGTAGCGATTGTCCAACGTCGGAAAGTTGACGAAACCCGAGGGCGCCAGGGACGACGGCGGAAATGCCGAGCTCAACATCGAGTCGGTCGGTCAGCAGGTCACGAGCGCCACCGGTGGCAGCGTGCCCTCGATCGATACCCGGCAGATCATCACCCAGGTGCTGGTCAACGACGGCCAGACCGTGGTGCTCGGCGGCATTCTCGATACGACGAAGAGGAAATCGGTGAACAAAGTGCCTTGGCTGGGCGATATCCCAGTGTTGGGCAATCTGTTCAAGACCACCACGAATATCAACAACAAGACCGAGCTGTTGATTTTCATCACGCCGAAGATTCTGCGTGAGGGCTCGAATCTCTACTAGGCGCTCAAGCTAGGTCTGCAACCGGAAAAGCCGCCTTCAGGGCGGCTTTTTCTTGGGTTGCGGCGGACTTTCAGCGAATTCTCTGCCTTCGGTACGTCAAACCGTACAAAATGCCGACATGCTCAACAAAGGAAACGTCTTCCTGGTCGGCCCCATGGGGTCCGGTAAAACCGCGGTAGGACGGCATCTGGCGCGCATGCTGCACTTCACTTTTCACGACAGCGACGCGGATATCGAGGCGAAAACCGGCGTCGATATCGCCTTCATTTTCGAGAAGGAGGGCGAGTCCGGTTTCAGGGTCCGCGAGAGGGAATCCATTGAACGACTGACGCGCCTGGAGTCCATCGTGCTGGCAACCGGCGGGGGCGCCGTGATCGACGCGGATAACCGCCGTGCGCTGGCCGAACGCGGCGTTGTGGTATACCTGGCCACCTCGATAGATCAGCAGCTCGAGCGCACGCGGCACGGTCGGCATCGCCCCCTATTGAACGATACCGATCCGGAGCAGAAGCTGCACGAATTGATGAGTCATCGCGCCACTCTGTACGCCGAAGTGGCGGATTTCACTGTTTCCACCGATGGCAGGCGGGTGCAGCTCGTGGCCGAGGAAATTCACAGCGAGCTGCGGCGGGCGCAGGCCACTTAAGGTTCGTATAATCAACACCGTGCAAACGCTTCACGTAGACGTCGGTCACTCTCGCTATCCGATTGCGATCGGCTCGGGTCTGATGGGCAACCGCGAGTTGCTGGACAAGTACATCCGCGGACGCGACCTCTTGATCGTGACCAATACGGTGGTCGCGCGGTTGTATCTCGCGAAACTGACGGAAAGCCTGGCCCCGCGAAGAATGGCCGAATGCATATTGCCGGACGGTGAACAACACAAGACGCTGCAAACCGCCGGTTGGGTATTCGATGCATTGGTGGGCAAGAAAATGAATCGCGACGCCACGGTGCTGGCCCTGGGGGGCGGCGTGGTCGGCGACATCGCGGGCTTTGCAGCCGCTTGCTACCAACGCGGCATCGGTTACGTGCAGGTGCCGACGACGTTGCTCGCCCAAGTTGATTCCTCCGTCGGCGGCAAGACCGGGGTGAATCATGCCGGCGGCAAGAATCTGATCGGCGCGTTCTATCAGCCGCTTTGCGTGATTGCGGACACCGATACGCTGGTGACGCTTCCGGACCGGGAGCTGCGTGCGGGGCTCGCCGAAGTGATCAAGTACGGCTGCGTCTGGGACCCCTTGTTGTTCGAGTGGCTTGATAAGAACATGGCCAAGCTTCTCGCCCGAGACGTGGATGCATTGACCTATGCCATCGGCAGGTCCTGCGAAATCAAGGCCACCGTGGTGGCCAAGGACGAGCGCGAACAACATCTGCGCGCCATCCTGAATTTCGGCCACACCTTTGGCCACGCCATCGAGGCGGCCACCGGTTACGAGACCTACCTGCACGGTGAGGCGGTGGGCTTGGGGATGTTGATCGCCACGGACATGTCGCGACGCCTCGGGCTGATCGACGGCGCCGTCAAGGATCGCGTCCGGGACATTCTAGCAAGGGCCGGATTGCCCACCGAGCCGCCGCGAGTCGGCGCCGCGCAAGTGCTAGAGTTGATGCACATGGACAAGAAGGTGCTTGCAGGCGCCGTCCGTCTGGTACTGCTGGAGAAACTCGGCCGCGCCATCGTGACCGGCGACTATTCGCGGTCGGAACTCGACGCCACGCTCAAGGAGTATTTCGCGTGAGCGGGCTTGCCGCTTACGCGGCTCTTGAAGAGCACTCGCGCGGACGCCGCCATGCCGAGCCCGCGCCCGCCTACCGTTCCGAATACCAAAGAGATCGTGACCGAATCGTCCACTCGACGGCGTTTCGCCGGCTGGTCTACAAGACGCAGGTTTTCGTGAATCATGAAGGGGATTTATACCGGACGCGGTTGACCCATTCGTTGGAAGTGGCACAGATTGCGCGCACGATTGCCGCGGCGCTGAGACTCAACGAGGTGCTGTCCGAAGCGATTTGCCTGGCGCATGATTTGGGCCATACGCCGTTCGGGCATGCCGGCCAGGATGCGTTGAACGAATGCATGATGGATTTCGGCGGTTTCGAGCACAATCTGCAGTCGCTGCGGGTCGTCGATGAACTCGAAGAACACTACGCGGATTTTGACGGCTTGAACTTGAGTTTCGAAACCCGCGAAGGAATTCTGAAGCATTGTTCGTACAACAATGCGGTTCATCTTGGCGAATTGGGCCAGCGCTTCATCAATCGCCAACAGCCCGGATTGGAAGCTCAACTTGCGAATTTCGCGGACGAAATCGCCTACAACAATCATGATGTGGAGGATGGCATCCGCGCGGGACTCATCAGCGTCGAGCAATTGCTGGCCGTGCCGCTGTTTTGCGGATACCACGCGGAGGTTCAGGGGGCGTATCCGGCGCTGACGGGCAGGCGCCAAGTCTATGAGATTTTGCGGCGGATGATCAATCATCTGGTCACGGACTTGATTGACTCCTCGAGCCGCCGGCTTGCCTCATCGGGAGTGAGATCCATTGCGGAAGTCAGGTCGCATCCTGGGCCGCTGATCGGTTTCAGCGACGAAACGCGCGAGCTCAATCATTCGCTGAAGACATTTTTACGCGAACACGTCTACAAGCACTATAAGGTTCGGCGCATGACCGCCAAGGCGCGCCGTGTAGTCATCGAGCTGTTCGACATCTTCTTCAACGATCCCACCCTCATGCCCGATGAGCACAAGGCGACCGGTTCACGGCTGGAATTGGTGCAGGGCCCTGCGGGCCGCGCCCGTGCAGTGGCGGACTACATAGCGGGCATGACGGATCGCTACGCCATTCTCGAACATCGACGTTTATTTGATCCAAGCGAGCGAACATGAGTGCCTTCCTACAATGAATGTCGTGCTGAAGAACGATTTGTTGCTGCGGGCCCTATTACGGGAACCGACGCCGCGCCGGCCGATTTGGCTCATGCGTCAGGCCGGACGCTATCTGCCGGAGTATCGCGCCACCCGGGCTCGGGCTGGCGGCTTTCTGCAAATGTGCACCAACCCCGAGATTGCCTGCGAAATCACCTTGCAGCCGGTCGACCGGTTTCCGTTGGACGCGGCGATTTTATTCTCGGATATTCTAACGATTCCGCATGCCATGAATCTGGGACTGGAGTTCGAGGCCGGCGAGGGACCTCGCTTCGAGCGTCCGGTGCGCAGCGCCGCGGATATCGACAAGCTCGGTGTGCCGGACCCGGGACGCGAACTGAAGTACGTCATTGACGCGGTGTCCTTGGTGCGCCGCGAATTGGGCGGCAGAGTGCCGCTCATCGGATTCGCGGGAAGTCCTTGGACCGTGGCGACTTATATGGTGGAAGGCGGCGGCAGCAAAACCTTCGGTGTGATCAAGCGAATGATGTACGAAGCGCCGCGTGATCTGCATCGATTGCTCGAGGTGTTGGCCAAGTCGACCATCCAGTATCTCAACGCGCAAATCGCGGCGGGCGCGCAGGCTGTGATGCTCTTCGACACCTGGGGCGGCGTGCTGACGCCGGCGCAGTACGAAGAGTTTTCTCTGCGATACATGGCCGAAGTGATCGATGCGCTGACTCGCCAGGCGGATGGGCGCCGGGTGCCCAATATCGTTTTCACCAAGGGCGGCGGCGCCTGGCTCAAGAAGATTGCCGCCATCGGCTGCGATTGTCTCGGTGTCGATTGGACAACGGATCTTGCCACGGCGCAGCTGGCTGTCGACGGTCGCGTGGCGTTACAGGGCAATCTGGACCCAGCGGCTCTGTTCGCAACTCCCGAAGTCCTGCGTGCCGAGACGCTGCGGGTGCTGGCGAGCTACGGCGACGGCCCGGGGCATGTATTCAACCTGGGTCACGGCATCACCCCGGACGTTGATCCGGAGCGCGTGGCGTTGCTGGTGGCGACGGTGCAGAGCCACCGCCTCGTGCCGGCCTAGGCCGGCACAGCACCTCGTAGCTCGTCCCGCAGCGCGCGGCGCAGAATTTTACCGACATTGGTCTTGGGCAGTTCGGTACGGAAGTACACGTGCCGCGGCACCTTGTAGCCCGTCAACTCGGTCCGGCAAAAGGCGATCAGGGCCTCAGCGGTGAGGTTCGGATCCTTCTTAACCACGAAAAGCGCGACTACCTCGCCTGAATTCTCGTCCTGCTGTGCCACCGCGGCGACTTCCAGCACGCCGGGATGCTCGGCGGCGACACTTTCGACTTCGTTCGGATAGACGTTGAACCCCGACACGAGAATCATGTCCTTCTTGCGATCCTCGATGTACACGAAGCCGGCGGCGTCCATGCGGCCGATATCCCCGGTGCGCAACCAGTCACCGAACATCACATTCTCGGTCTCATCGGGCCGATTCCAATACCCGCGCATGACCTGCGGACCGAACACGCATATTTCTCCGACGCTATTCACGGGCAGCTCCGTGCCGGCGTCGTCACGGATCGAAATGTCAGTCGAGGAAATGGGCAGGCCGATGGAGCCGTTGAAATCAAGACCGACCGGATTGGCCGTGGCGATTGGCGAAGTTTCCGTCAGTCCCCACCCTTGCGTGGCGATGCAGCCGGTCACCTCTTTCCAGCGCGTGGCCACCACGCCTTGCAGCGCCATGCCGCCGGCGAAGGTGACCCGCAGCGCGCTGAAGTCCACGGTGTCGAAGCCTGGCGTATGCAATAGGGCGTTGAAAAGTGTATTGACCCCGCTGATGAAATTGAATTTGTATTTCTTCAGCTCTGCGACGAACGCTTTGAAGTCGCGCGGATTGGTGATCAGCACATTGCGGGCGCCCAAGGAGAGAAAGGCCAGGCAATTACTGGTGAGCGCGAATATGTGATAAAGAGGCAGCGCGGTGATGACGATGCGGTTCTCACCCTGTTTCAGTGAGGGATTTATCCAGGCGGAAGCCTGCAGCACATTCGCCACCATATTGCGGTGGGTGAGAATCGCTGCCTTGGCCACCCCGGTCGTGCCGCCCGTGTATTGCAGAAAGGCGATGTCCTCGCCGCCCAGCGGGACTGATTCGAGCTTGAGACCAAGGCCGCCGCCCAAGGCGCTTTTGAAGCTCAAGGTACCCGGCATCTTCCATTCGGGAATTTGCTTGCGCACGTATTTCAGGACGAAATTCACGATGAAGCCCCGCGGCACACCCAGCAGGTCGCCGACGCCAGTGACGAGCACTTTCTTCAAGTCGGTGTGCGGCAGCACTTGTTGCAGTACATGCATGAAGTTCTCGACGATGACGATGGCCTTCGCGCCGGAATCCTTCAGCTGATGCTCGAGTTCGCGAGGGGTATAGAGGGGATTCGTGTTGACGACCACCATGCCGGCGCGCAGCACGCCGAACAGCGCGATGGGGTACTGCAGGATGTTGGGCATCATTAGCGCAACCCGATCGCCCGGCTGCAAGCCGGATTTTTTCTGCAGCCAGGCCGCGAACGCGCGGCTCAGCTCATCCAGCTGGGCGTAGCTTATGTTCGCGCCCATGTTGGTGAATGCTGCGGCGTGGCCATGCGCCCCACATGCCTGCTCGAAAATATCCCGCAGCGACGCATAGCTGTCGGGGTCGATGTCCGCGGGTACGCCGGTTGGGTAATGATTCAGCCAATTTCGATCCACGCCGGACTCCTCAATATAGTTCCGCGTGTATAGCACCCGTGAACGATGCCAGCAATGATCTGCTTCCAGGAGAGTAAACTTGCTGGCATGACCGATCCGTGGGAGGCGCGCGAACAGCAAATCGTTCAGTCGTGGAACGCCAATGCCGAACCGTGGGCGCAGGCGATTCAAGCCGGGAGCATCGCGAGCCGCAAACTCGTCACCGATGCGGCGATCGTGAATGCAGTGATGAGCGTGCAACCGCAGCGTGTACTGGACCTGGGGTGCGGCGAAGGCTGGCTGGCCCGGTCCCTGGCCGCCCGGGGTGTCACCGTCATCGGAGTCGATGCCGTGCCCCATCTCATTGCGAAGGCGACGCAGTTCGGTCACGGCGAGTTTCATGTGCAGGAGTACCGGGCCATCGCCGAGCGACGCTGGCACTGCGACCCGGTCGATGCCGTGGTGTGCAATTTCTCCCTGTTGGGAGGGGAATCGGTGGAGTCGATGATGGGTGCCGTTGGGGGCTGTCTTGGCGCAAGCGGCCATCTCATCGTACAAACATTGCACCCGCTTGCCGCTTGCGGCGAGCATCCGTATCAGGATGGCTGGCGAGAGGGAAGCTGGCGCGGCTTCGGCGCCGATTTCAGCGATCCTGCACCGTGGTATTTTCGCACTCTTGAGAGTTGGCTGGCGATGCTGCGGAGGAATGGATTCGAGGTGCTGGAGTGCCGTGAGCCCACGGCACCGGGAGCATTTACGCCCGCATCTCTCATTTTAATGTGCAGGCCGCGTTAAGATGTGGATCGCGCACTGCAGGGCGGTGCTGAAGGTATGGAGCGGCTGATGAGAATTTGGCGATCCGTGGTGATCGGCGCAAGCCTCGCGCTCTCGGGCTGCGTTATGGGTTATGGCCCCTGTCTGTTCCAACAGCCGGTCAAGAACAATCTCACCGGGCATGTACATTTCCGCGACTACCCTGCAGCCGACGGCGTGGACAACGTGCCGGTGCTGGCCCTTGATAAGACCGCCTATATATACGCACCGGCGCAAAGCCATTTTTGCTTGCCGGCGAACGACGTACAGTTGGTCGGTGTGGCGGAATTTCCGAAGAACGTCATCGAGAATTCACATGTGAGCGTCGATGGCGTACTGTTTCAGGAAGGATCGGCCCGCCAGCACACGCCGTTCGTCATGAGCGTCACCACGATTCTGCCGGTCCCCGGCACCACCGGGGTCCGGGTTCAAGATGGGAAATGAGCAGACAACTCTGAGTTCGCAGCAAACGAGGGAGTGAATTTTATGAAGAGAACAAATCTAGTCGGACTTTTAGCGATAACCCTGGTGACGTTCACCTTGGGGCTGCCCGCCAACGCGGCGGACGGTTCCACTTGCAAGGACGGCACCACTTCCGCGGTCACGGGAAAGGGCGCCTGTAGCGGTCACGGCGGCGTCCAGAAAGCGGGTGCCGCTGCTACAGCGGCACCCGCTGCCCCTGCTGCCGAGCCTGCGACTTCCGGAGCGGCCACCACATGCAAGGATGGGACGATGTCAGCGTCCTCCGGCAAGGGCAGCTGCAGCGGCCACGGCGGCGTTAAGAAGGCCTCGAAGAGCAAGCATTCGGCTGATGCAGCTCCCGCTTCCGCGGCTGCCGCAGCGCCAGCTGCCGCAACGCCGGCTGCCACAGCGGCTCCTGCTGCAGCAGCAGCGACCGCCGCCGCTCCGGCCGCGGCGAAGTCAGCGATGGCTTCGAAGTCCGTTCCCACGTCGACCGCCGGCAATACTGATCCGACGGGTGCGACCGCGAAGTGCAAGGACGGGACTTATTCGAAGTCCACGCATCATAGCGGCACATGTTCCCACCACGGTGGTGTCGCGGAGTGGTTGACTCCCGCCAAGTGAGCCCGGCGTCGTCCTGAGGTGCAGGGTGGGCGGTGCGCCCACCCTGTTCGAGCGGCCCCGGTTTCGCCGCCGCTACTTGTGCAGCAGCGGCTTCAGCATCGGCCAGACATTGGCCAGCAATGGCGGCTGACCCAGCTCATTCGGATGGATTCCGTCGGCTTGAATGAGGCTTGGATTCAGCGCGATATTGTTCAGTAGGAAGGGCACCAGAGGCAGCTTCTGGTCGCGGGCGAGGTCGCTGTAGGCCAGCCGAAATTGCTCGGTGTACTCCGGGCCATAGTTCGGCGGAATACGCATCCCCAGCAGCAACACCTTGGCGCCGGCCGCAGTCGCCAATTCGGCCATCCGCACCAAATTGGCGCGCATCTGCGCTAGCGGCAACGCTCGCAAGCCGTCGTTGCCGCCCAGTTCCAAAATGACGATTGCGGGTTTATGCAGTGTCAGCGCGCGCGGCAGGCGGGCAAGGCCGCCTGCCGTGGTTTCCCCGCTAACGCTGGCATTGACGACCTGGTAACCGTACTCTTGGGTTCTGAGTCTCGTTTGCAGCAACGCTACCCAGCCCTGTTCTACGCGCGCCAGCCCGTAACCGGCACTGATGCTATCGCCGAACACGAGAATTACCGGCGTCCCGGCTCTGGCAGAGACGGACGCAGCAATCAACACCAATAGGACCAAGAGCCGCTTCACAGGCACTCCTCAATGCAAGATCAAATTGTTCTCGAAGCCCGGAATGTATCCAAGACCGTGGCGAGCCCCGAGGGTAGGCTGACCATTCTCGCCGATGTGAGCCTCCGTGTGCGAACCGGGGAGACCTTGGCCATCGTCGGTGCGTCCGGCGCCGGCAAGTCCACCCTGTTGGCGCTGCTGGCGGGACTGGATTCTCCCAGCACCGGTCGCGTGTTGATCGCCGGGGTCGATATGACCGAACTGGACGAAGACGGCCGCGCCGTCATTCGAGGCAAGCATGTTGGCTTCGTGTTTCAGTCGTTTCATCTGATCCCGTCGCTCACCGCCGTCGAAAATGTCATGCTGCCGCTCGAGCTCGGCGGCCGCCGCGACGCGCGCCAGACGGCTATCGAGGCGTTGGCCCAAGTCGGCCTGACTCCGCGCCTGGCGCATTATCCAAAGCAACTCTCGGGCGGGGAGCAGCAGCGCGTGGCCATCGCGCGCGCGTTCGTGACGCATCCGGCGCTGCTGTTTGCGGACGAACCCACGGGCAATCTGGATACGGCCACCGGCCAACGCATCACCGATTTGTTGTTCGGCTTGAATCGCAGCACGGGAAGCACGCTGGTGCTGGTCACGCATGATCGTGCCCTGGCCGGGCGCTGCGGCCGCGTACTGGAACTCGATGCCGGCCATGCGGTGAACTGATGCAAGTGCTGCGCTTCGCACTGCGCAACCTATGGCGCGATTTCAAATCCGGTGAACTCTCGGTGCTGTTGCTGGCGCTGGCAGTGGCGGTTCTGTCGCTGACGGCGGTGGGCTTTTTCACCAGCCGCATCTCGCAGGGCGTGCGCGCTCAGGCTGCGGAAGTGCTGGCCGCCGACCTGCGTCTGGAAGCTCCCAACCCGATTCCGGTGCGATATTTTGCGGACGCCCGGGCACGCGGATTGAAAAGCGCGCAAATTTTGTCGTTTCCGACCGCCATTTTCAACGGCGACGACAGCCAGTTGGCGGGGCTCAACGCCGTGACGGCCGGCTACCCATTGCGTGGCCACGTGCGCATCGCCGATACCCCCTTCGGGGTCGCACGGGCCACCGATCGCATCCCCGGCCGCGGGGAAGTTTGGGTCGATGCGCGTATCCTCGCCCAGTTGAAAATCGCGCTCGGCACGTCCTTAAGAATCGGCGCGGCGAACTTTCGCGTGACTGCAGTGCTCGACTATCGCCCGGATCAGGGCACCGGCTTCGTGAACCTCGCGCCCGCCGCGTTGATGAACTATGACGATGTGGCTTCGACAAAACTGATCCAGCCCGGCAGCCGTGTGACTTACGCCGCGCTGTTCGCCGGCCCGACGGCGGTAACGGCGGAGTTCCACGAATATTTGGTGGCGGCCAAGGCGCCGGGCGAGCGCTTGCGGGAGGTCGACGAATCGAGCCGCCAGCTCAATTCCGCCATCGACCGTGCCGGCCGATTTCTCAATCTGGCCAGCCTCGCCTCCGTATTGCTGGCCGCCGTGGCCGTGGCGATGGGCGCCCGGCGGTATGCAGCCCGGCATATCGATACGGTCGCACTGATGAAGTGCATGGGCGCATCGCAAGCCTTTGTGCTGGCGATCTCCATCATCGAATTGACGCTATTGGCGGTATTTGCCGTCGCCATCGGCGCGCTGTTGGGCTATCTGGCGCAGTCGGGTCTCGCCTGGCTCTTACGGGACCTGATTCGCACGGAATTGCCCGCAGCCTCGCTCGCGCCTTTGCCCATCGCACTGGTCACGGTATTGGCCATGCTGATCGGTTTCGCCCTGCCACCGTTGCTGCTGTTGAAAAGCACGCCGCCGATTCGTGTGCTGCGCAAAACGGTAACCGCACCGCCTTTGCGTCATGGCCTGAGCTATGTGCTCGCACTGGCGGCGCTGCTCGCGATCCTGTGGAGTCTGGTGCGCGACACGGAATTGGTGCTCTCAGTTCTCGCCGGCGTGCTGGGCGTCGGTGCGGTGCTCACTCTGGCGGGATTCGGCTTGGTGCGGCTCACCGGCCGGTTGCGCGGCGGAGTGGGAGTCGCCTGGCGCTATGGTCTTGCGAATGTGTCGCGACGCGGCGGCGATAGCGTCGTACAAATCGTGGCCTTCGGCCTGGGGCTTATGATGCTGTTACTGCTCGCGGTGGTGCGCGGCGACTTGCTTGCCGACTGGCGTCATAGCCTACCTGCCGACGTACCCAACAATTTTTTGATCAACATTCGCCCCGAAGAGCGGCAATCGCTGCAGGATTTCTTGCAGTTGCACGCCATGGGCCGGCCGGCCATGTTTCCCATGGTCCGTGCGCGTATTACCGCGATCAATGCCAAGCCCAGCGAATCGATCAAGCTGGACGGCGATGCCGGCCGGGGTTTCTTGGAGCGCGAACAGAACTTGACCTGGTCGGCCGGGCTGATGGAAGACAATCAACTGATCGCCGGAAAGTGGTGGACGCCCGCGGACGCCGGCAAACCCTTGGTATCCATATCGTCGGAATATCAGGACGCACTTCATCTCAACGTCGGTGATCGGCTCAGTTTCGATGTCGCGGGAGAGCCGCTCACTGTTCAAGTGGCCAGCATACGCAAGATTCGCTGGGACAGCTTCCGGCCGAATTTCTTTCTGGTGTTTCCGCCCGGACTGCTGGACGGCGCGGCGGGAACTTATATGACGAGCGTGTACCTGACTCCGGAGCAGCGGCCGGCCTTGGCGGATTTGGTGCGCGCCTTTCCGACGATTTCGGTGTTCGACGTCGACGCTATTTTGAAGCAGATCCGCGGCATCATCGATCGTGCCTCACTGGCGGTACAGTATGTGTTCCTATTCACTCTGGCGGCGGGAATCGTCGTGCTGTTGGCGGCCGTACAGTCCACCCGTGACGAGCGCCGCTATGAGAGTGCGATGCTGCGCACCTTGGGTGCCAGCCGCAGGACCGTGCTGCAGGGTGTCGCCGCCGAGTTCTCTGCGTTAGGCTTTCTGTCGGGGACATTGGCGGCTTTCGGCGCCACGGGAATCGGCTGGGTATTGGCGCGGCGGCTGTTTTCCCTGCAGTACACGCTCGATCCATGGCTGTGGGTGGTCGGCTTGGTGTGCGGCACGATACTCGTCGGCGCAAGCGGCACTCTGGCAACCAGACGAGTGGTCAACACGCCGCCCATCGTCACCCTGCGGGACGACTGAGCTGACCCTCAGTGTACTTCGAGGAGCACCCAGCCGATGCCGATGGGACTGCCGCGCGGCGGCAATGCCTCGATGCGCGCCGTATAGGTGCCGGCGGCCAATCCGGTGGAATTGAGGGTAATGCCCAATTCGCCGTTGGAATCCTTGAGCAGATTATTCAGAATCAGCGCGCGCCCCTGATCTTGTTTGTCCACGATCATGCGAAATTGCACCAGCTTGTTGGTGTAGCCCAGATCGATGTGCAGCTCGAGCAACTGCGGCGAATTGCGGTTTACGATGATCCGCGCCCGATTGATTCCTGGAGCGCGATCCGGCGACACGCGCAGAATGCTCGTCGTTGCCGGCTGCACCAGTGAACCCTGGTTCATTACGTTGCGCGTGTCCTCGAGTTCGCCGCGCAATAATATGTACTTTCCGAGAATCGCCCAAAACGCGATCAGGCTCAGGAATGCGAGGACTCCCAATCCGATGGGGACATAGATCGTCTTCCACCACGGCAGCTTCGCTTCCCCCAAGTCCTGCGGCTGACCGCTGGCTTCGAGCAGCTTTAGGCTCGTGTGGGCCCGCTCCGATAGCTTGAGTTCATTCAGATATTCGGGATTCGCCCGACACCAGTTTTCCAGATCACGGGCCCCTTTGAACGGCAGCTTGCTCTCCAGGTAGCGTTCGATGAGCTTGTGTTCCTCGATGAACTTGCGATCGAAGCGCGGCGCGGCGGCCGGGGGATCTCCTTGTGAAATAGTGCGAGCGTTCATGCCAGGGCATTCCTATGGGCGAATATGATGACGCGTCTTGGGCAAGGAATATGTGAAATGATCGGCAAATGATCCGCTTCGGACTGATTCCCAGGTCGCCCGTGCGAGACGGCCGTCACGATTTAGAAGGTCGTTAGTCCGATGCACCGGTTTCAGCTCCTGTCGGCCATGACGCGATCCACGACATCGCAGACCGCGGCAACCACTGAGGCGCGCGTGCTGGATTTGCGCCATACCGCTCCGACAGTGCGAGACGGAGCCGGCTTCGTGAAGCGGCGAATCGCCAGCCCGCGCTGCGAGCCGAATGGAGAGTCTACCGCGAGTTCTGGCAACAAGGTGATACCGAGGCCTGCGACCACCATCTGACGCAGGGTCTCGAGGCTGGTGGCGCGAAAATCCTCGGCCTCGCGGACATCGACCCGGCTGCACACTTCCAATGCCTGGTCACGTAGGCAGTGGCCGTCTTCGAGCAACAGCAATGTATGTCCCTTCAAGTCTTGTACCTTGATGGAAGATTTGGCCACGAGCGGATGATTGTTCGGCAGGGCCACCGTAAACTCCTCCTCGTAGAGCTCGCGCGACTCAATGCCGTCCTGCGCGGCGGGCAGAGCCAGGATGCCGAGATCTATCTCACCGTCGCGCAGCCGCTTCAGCAGGGATTCTGTTTGGTACTCGTACAGCATGAGGCTCAAGTGCGGCAGCGCCTTGCGCAATTTCGGCATCACCCGCGGCAGTAGGTAGGGACCTATGGTCGGAATCAGCGCCATCCTCAATTTGCCTGCGAAGGGATCGGTATTATTGCGGGCGAGGGCGATGATTTCGTCGCTTTCGCTCAACATGCGTCGGGCGCGAATCACGACTTGCTTGCCGACATCGGTGAGCTGAACGTTTTTCGGTTGGCGTTCGACCAGTTTGACGCCGAGGTAATCCTCGAGTTTTTTGATCTGCGCGGACAGGGTGGGCTGGCTCACGAAGGTCCGTTCCGCCGCCTTGCCGAAATGGCCGGTATCCGCCAGCGCGACTAAGTACTTCAGATCCTTGAGATTCATCACCCTGTCCCAATTAAGAAGAAGCGGCAATAGACGCAGTCTATCAAAATCATCGTTGTTATCCAATTCTCTAATAAGGCCGCCGCTGTTACCATGCTGCCCTGTGTCAAAACTCGTTCAAGGATCAACTTAATGTCTCTGATCAATACTGAAATCAAGCCCTTCTCGGCCACCGCCTATCACAACGGCAAATTCGTGCCCGTGACCAATGAAACTCTGAAGGGCAAATGGGCTGTCGTGGTGTTCTATCCCGCGGATTTCACCTTTGTGTGCCCCACGGAACTCGGCGACCTGGCCGACAATTACGCTGAATTCAAGAAGCTGGGCGTGGAAGTGTACGGCGTGTCGACCGACACCCACTTTGCGCACAAGGCCTGGCACGACACGTCGGACACCATCAAGAAGGTGCAATATCCCTTGGTGGGCGACCCGACCGCCGCGTTGGCACGCAACTTCGAAGTGTTGATCGAAGAAGAAGGCCTCGCGCTGCGCGGCACATTCGTAATCGACCCCAGCGGCCGGATCAAGATCATGGAAGTCCATGACAACGGAATCGGCCGAGATGCGAAGGAATTGTTGCGCAAGGTGAAGGCCGCGCAATACGTCGCCTCTCACCCGGGCGAGGTATGCCCCGCCAAGTGGACACCGGGCGCCAGCACCCTGGCTCCTTCCCTGGATTTGGTCGGTAAGATCTGATGTCCATGCTCGACAGCAACTTAAAGGCGCAACTGAAGGATTACCTGCAGCGGATTTCGCAGCCGGTGGAGATCGACGCCTCCGTCGATGACAGCGATAAGTCGCGCGAAATGCTCGAGCTGTTGAGCGATATCGAATCAGTATCCGATCTGGTCACAATACGTGTGCACCGCGACGACGCAGAGGCGAAGCCTTCCTTCGCCCTGCGTCGGTCCGGCGCCGAACCCCGCGTGCGTTTCGCGGGATTGCCCATGGGGCACGAATTCACGTCGCTGGTGCTGGCGCTTTTGCAGACCGGCGGCTATCCACCGAAAATCGAGCCGGACGTGCTCGAGCAGATTGCCGGTCTCGACGGTGAGTACCATTTCGAGACCTTTGTATCGCTGACATGCCAGAGCTGTCCCGACGTGGTTCAGGCGCTGAACCTCATGGCGGTTCTCAATTCGAAGATTCGCCACACCATGATCGATGGTGCGGTATTTCAAGAACAGGTCGAGCGGCGCCAGGTGATGGCGGTGCCGGCCGTATACCTCAACGGCCAACCCTTTGGGCAGGGCCGCATGGAGCTTGCCGAGATCATCGCCAAGCTGGATACGGGATCCGCGGCGCGCGATGCGTCGCGGCTGGCTGCCAAGGAGCCTTTCGACGTGCTGGTGGTGGGCGGAGGTCCCGCCGGCGCCGCGGCGGCCGTTTACGCAGCGCGCAAGGGCATTCGTACAGGCATAGCGGCCGAACGCCTCGGCGGACAGCTGCTCGACACCGTCGGTATCGAGAATTTCATCTCGGTTAAGGAGACCCTGGGGCATAAGCTGGCTTCAGGGCTCGAAGAGCACGTCAACACCTACGACGTCGATGTGATGAATCTGCAGCGCGCGGAGGCTCTGGTGCCGGGTGATCTCATCGAGCTGAAGCTCACCAATGGGGGAACCTTGCGGGCGCGCTCGGTGATCATTGCGACCGGCGCACGCTGGCGCGAAATCAACGTGCCGGGCGAGCGTGAATATCGCAATCGCGGCGTCGCTTACTGTCCGCATTGCGACGGCCCCTTGTTCAAGGGCAAGCGTGTCGC
This sequence comes from Gammaproteobacteria bacterium, assembly GCA_025358295.1. GTDB lineage: Bacteria > Pseudomonadota > Gammaproteobacteria > Steroidobacterales > Steroidobacteraceae > Bog-1198. Next base: position 48,099 of record JANYJY010000003.1, on the reverse strand, counting down.
CGTGGTCGGCGGCGGCAATTCCGGGGTCGAGGCGGCCATCGACCTGGCCGGGCTCGTGAGCCACGTGTGGCTGATCGAGTACGACGCGCAGCTGCGCGCCGACGCGGTCCTGGTACGCAAGCTACAGAGCTTGCCCAATGTGACCATCGTCACCGGCGCACAGACCAACGAAATAACCGGCGACGGCGAGCGTGTGACCGGGCTCAACTACAAGGATCGGCAGAGTGGCGTCCTGCACAGCATCGAACTTGCCGGGGTCTTCGTGCAAATCGGGCTGGTGCCGAACACCGATTGGTTGAAGGGCACGGTCAAGCTCTCGCCTCGCGGCGAGGTCGAAGTCGATGAGCGCGGCCGGACCTCCGTACCTGGAGTATTCGCAGCCGGAGATTGCACTGTTGTACCCTACAAGCAGATCGTGATTGCGGTGGGCGAAGGGGCAAAGGCCTCCCTGAGTGCCTTCGATTATTTGATTCGTACGCCGCTGTCCGCCGCCGCATAGGTGTTTGGGCCAGGGGAGCAAAGGATGTCTTGGAATGGACCACCGCATCGACTGTCTTCGGGCGTCGTGGTGGTGAGCCTATCGCTGCGGAAACTAAAATTTCTGCTGCTTCGCGCCTATCGCAATTGGGATTTCCCCAAAGGCCTGGTCGAGGCGGGCGAGGAGCCCATCGACGCCGCCCTGCGCGAAGTTCGTGAAGAGACGACGCTCGATGACCTGTCGTTCGATTGGGGTCTGGCGTACATGGACACGGGGCCCTATAACAAGGGCAAGATCTCGCGCTACTACATCGCGCGCAGCAAGGAGACCCGGGTGCTCCTGCCCGTCAATCCTGATTTGGGCGTGCCCGAGCACCATGAAGCGTGCTGGGTCGACTTCAACAAGGCATTGAGCATGGCGTCGCCGCGCCTGAAACCCGTAGTCGAATGGGCCCACGCGACCATCATCCACGAGTCCCTGCACAAGCCTTGAGTCAGCTTCAATACCCGGGCACTAGCGCCACGGGCGAACGATCAACGCCGGCGCAGGCGCGATCACTGCCACCCGCGGCCCGTAGTAACCGCGGTGGTAGTAACCGACGGGGGCAACCACGCAGCCGGTGGTTGCAATTGCCATTAAACTCAATGGAATCAGCATCTTAATCAGGATCTTCACGGGCATCTCCTCAAAATTGGGCGTCTCAAGAAGAACAACGCGGCGCCTCAATGAAGGATGACAGGGTGAACAATGCTTAAGGTGCTTGGATTATGTAAATACCGGGTCATGCGATCCCGGCTTGGCCGATTTCCATCAGGCCAGGGAATGGAAGACCTTCTGTACGTCATCTTCCTGTTCGAGTTTGTCGATGAACCCCAGCACTTCGGTGGCCTGATCTTCGGGCAGCTCAATCGGCAGAGTGCAAATGTACTCATGTTCGGCGGACAGCGGGGTAATGCCGCGCTTTTCCAGCGCCTCCTGCAGCCTGCCGAAATCATTGAACGCGCCGCGAATCACCAATTGCGGCTCGCCCTTGTCTCCGGTGCTGTCGCCCATTTCCTCAAGCCCGTAGTCGATCAGGTCCAATTCCAGTTCGTCCTGATCCTTGACGGCGCTCGGGTCGAGTCGAAACACGCCCATTTTCTTGAACAAGAAGCCGACACTCCCAGTGGTGCCGAGATTGGCCGCATTCTTGGCGAAGACGTTGCGCACGCTGGCGATGGTACGCGTGGGGTTGTCGGTGGCGGTTTCCACCAACAGCGCCACGCCGTGCGGTGCGTAGCCCTCGTAGATGATTTCCTGATAATTAGCCGCTTCCTTGCCCGAAGCACGGCGAATCGCGGCGTCGGTCTTGTCCTTCGGCATGTTGACGGCGCGTGCGTTTTGCAGCACGCGGCGCAATGTCGAGTTCGAGGCGGGGTCCGGACCCCCGGCGTGCACTGCAATAGCAATGTCCTTGGCCACACGCGTGAACTGCTTTGCCATGCGGTTCCAGCGCGCAAACATGGCGTGTTTTCTAACTTCAAATATGCGTCCCATGGTGCATATGGTAGCAATACCCAGTTAAACCGCTAGACTTGCCGCTACTTCCTTAAGGCTATTCCTATGAGTGCAGTTCCTGTGGACGAAAGTCCGAGCATCCCGAGCTTCCGTGATCTTGCACTGTCGGAGCCCGTGCTCCGTGCGCTGACCGACGTTGGTTACGAGTCTCCATCCCCGATCCAGGCCGCGACCATCCCCGTGCTGCTGTCCGGCGCCGACATGATGGGCCAGGCCCAAACCGGCACCGGCAAGACGGCGGCCTTCGCCCTGCCGGCCTTGACGCGCATCGATCTGTCCAAGCACGAACCTCAGGTGCTGGTGTTGGTACCCACCCGCGAACTGGCCCTGCAGGTGGCCGAGGCGTTCTTGAAGTACGCGGCGCATCTGAAGGGCTTTCATGTATTGCCGATCTACGGCGGCCAGAGCTACCAGCCGCAGTTGAATGCGCTGCGACGCGGCGTGCATGTGGTGGTGGGCACGCCCGGACGGGTCATCGACCACATGAATCGCGGCACCTTGAAACTCACCGGATTGACGCTGCTGGTTCTGGATGAGGCGGACGAAATGCTGCGCATGGGCTTCGTCGATGCCGTTGAAAGTATTCTCGAACAGACCCCGCCGAAGCGCCAGGTGGCATTGTTTTCAGCCACCATGCCTGCGCCGATTCGCCGCATAGCGTCCAAGCACCTGCATTCGCCGACGGAAGTGACGATCAAGAGCAAGACCAGCACGGCGACCAACATTCGCCAGCGCTACTGGATGGTCAGCGGCATGCACAAGCTGGATGCGCTGACGCGGATACTCGAGGCAGAACCCTTCGACGGCATGCTGGTATTCACGCGCACCAAGCAGGCGACCGTGGAACTGGCCGAGAAGTTGGAAGCCCGCGGATTTGCGGCCGCTCCTCTCAACGGCGATATTCCCCAGCCGCAGCGTGAGCGCACGGTTGCGCGCCTGAAGGCCGGGCAAATAGACATCGTGGTCGCCACCGATGTGGCGGCACGCGGTCTTGATGTGGAGCGCGTCGGGCATGTCGTGAACTACGATGTTCCCTACGACACAGAGTCCTATGTGCACCGCATCGGCCGCACGGGCAGAGCGGGCCGCAAGGGCGAGGCCATCCTGTTCGTCGCCCCGCGGGAACGCAATATGCTGCGCGCCATCGAGCGTGCCACGCGGCAGGTCATAGAACCCATGAATTTGCCGACGGTGGACGCGGTCAATGCGCTGCGAATCTCCAAATTCAAAGTCCGGGTTACTGAGACCATCGCCAAGGGAGAGGCAACGGTGTTGCGTGGCGTCGTCGAGCAGTTGGAAGCGGAAACCGGTCTGCCGCTGATCGACATCGCTGCCGCGCTTGCAAGCATGTCGCAGGGCACGACGCCGCTGCTGCTGGCCGGTAACTCGGAGCGGGCTGCCGAGACTCACCCCCCCGCCGAGCGCGAACGCCCAACAGAGCGCGCGCGTACCCCGGAGCGCGAGCGTGAACGCCCATCGGAGCGTGAGCGTTCACCTGAGCGCGCGGCCACCGCGGCGGCACCAGCCGAAAGAACGCGTGCGCCCGGCGCCAAATCCGCCGCCGGCCAAATGGAAACTTTTCGCATCGAAGTCGGGTCGGTGCATGGTATCAAGCCCGGCAATATCGTCGGCGCCATCGCCAATGAGTCCGGGATAGAGGGTGTGCACATCGGTCGCGTGGACATCCGAGAGGATCACAGCTACGTCGATTTGCCGGAAGGCATGCCGAAGGAGATATTTAAGGACTTGCAAACAGTGCGTGTGGTGGGCCGCGAGTTGCGCATCAGCCGGGTCAGCGAGAAGCCGCCCAAGTCACCGCGCGATACGGCTGGGCGGCACCCCGCGGGACGGGCACCCATCGGCCGCCACTCCGATAGCCGGGGAGCGGCGGCGAAACCCTCGGAGCGCAAGATGTTGATCCGGCGCAAGCCAAAGAAGTAATGTTCCATTGGTTGACTACTAGAGGAGAGAATCATGGGCAAGGGTATGGACCGAAAGAAAGAAGATAAGAAAAAGCCGAGCAAGACTTTGGAAGAGAAGCGTGCTGCGAAGAAAGAGAAGAAAGCGGCGCGGGGTTGATCACGCGCGCCGCGCCGTCGGCGCGGTCTCGGCGGAAACCGGATTCGCGGGTCGTCAATCGACCCGTGACCGGCGACCGCCGATTACAAAATCCTTGATATTGGCGGCCATTTCGTCGATACAGCGCTGGCGCGCTTCGCGCGCGGCCCACGCCACGTGAGGTGTCACGATCAAATTCGGAATGCCGGGCTCGAGCAAGGGATCGTCTAGGGCAGGCGGCTCCTGCGGCAGAACGTCGATTCCGGCGCCTCCCAGTCGTCCCGCCTTGAGAGCTGCGGCGAGTGCATGGCCATCCACCAAGGCGCCACGGGCCGTATTGATCAGCAGGGCATCGGATTTCATCAGCGCCAGTTCCGCCGCTCCGATCAGACCGCGGGTCGATTCATTGAGCGGACAGTGAAGCGACACGATGTCCGAGCTTGCCAGCAGCTGTCGGAGTTGCACTCGGCCCGGCACCGGCCCCCCGCCGCGACGTTCTGCAATGACGACGCGCATGCCGAAGGCCTCGGCCATTCGCGCGGCGCCGCGACCCAGTTCACCCCAGCCGACGACGCCGAATGTGCGGCCCTCGAGTTCGCGAATCGGGTGCGATAGCACGGTCAGGGCCTCATTGTGGGTCCAGGAGCCGTTGCCCACCAGCCGCGCATAGTCCGAGACATGTTGCGTGAGACTCAGTATCAGGCCCCAGACATGCTGCACCACCGATGAAGTGCAGTAGCCACGCACATTGCAAACGCCCATTCCCAGTTCGCGCGCCGCGGCCAAATCGATGTTGTTCGTACCCGTGCCGGCCACGGCGATCAAATTAAGATCGGCGGCGCCGCGCAATAAGTCGCGCGACAGTTCAACCTTGTTCAACAGCACGACCTGCGCATGCCGAATGCGCTCAGCCGTCCTTGAGTCGTCCGATTCGCACAGCACCAGATCATCCACGGCCGAACTCAGTGCGGAGATGTCGAGATCGCCGGTGGAGACGGTGTCGTAATCCAGGAATACTGCTTTCACGAGGGTTTTACTTCAATCGCAGGTAGAATGAATCGCCATATGAAGCCTTCCGCAGTCAAAATCCTGATCGCCGTGAATGTGTTCGTGTATGTCCTGCAAAGCGTATCGCGGGGCGCGGTGGATGTGTTGTTCGCCCTGTGGCCGCTGCAGCACATCGACGGTGAACCGTATTTCCACCTCTGGCAAATCGTCACTTACGCGTTTCTGCATAGTACCGATAACATTTGGCATCTGCTGTTCAACATGCTGGGCCTATGGATGTTCGGCAGCGAAGTGGAGAGTTACGTCGGACCACGCCGCCTGCTCGCCTGCTATTTCGCCTCGGTGGTGAGCGCCGCCGTCTGCCAGCTATTCGTGCCCATGATGTTCGGCGCGCCACCCGGCTGGACCGTCGGCGCTTCCGGCGGCGTGTTTGGACTTCTGCTGGCCTACGCCTACCTGTTTCCGACGCGCAAGGTCATTCCGCTGATCCCGCCCATCCCCATGCCGGCATGGCTGTTTGCGACCATTTACGCTGGAATCGAGCTCTTCCTGGGTGTTACCGGGAACCTGTCGGGAGTGGCGCACTTTGCCCACTTGGGAGGCATGGTCGGAAGCGCAATGGTGATACTGCAGTGGCGGCGCACACCGGCCCGGCGATGAACATTGGCTTGGAAACGGCTAGGCTAGGCGCATGAAAATACAGACTCTCAAATGCGTCGCCTATTTGGCAGCACTGCTAGGTCTTGCCGGACCGGCGCACGCGGAATGGGTTCGACGCGTGACCGACGGCATCATGGGAACGCGTATTACCGTTGAGCTTTGGTCTGAGGATCAGCAGAAAGCCGATGGGGCGATTGATGCCTTGCTGGAGGAAATGCGGCACATCGACGATTCGATGAGCACTTACAAACCCAGCAGCGAAGTATCCCAGGTCAACGCCAAGGCCGCCGACGGCCCTATGCGGATCAGCAAGGAACTGTTCGATTTGCTGGTCACGGCGAAGGAGTATTCCGTTATCACCGACGGCGCCTTCGACATCACCTACGCCAGCGTCGGCTATCTGTACGATTTCCGGCAGCACGTGCACCCGGACGAAAAGCAAATCGACAAGGCATTGCCGGCGGTCAACTTCCGCCATGTATTGCTGAATCCGAAAAATCAAACGGTGCAATTCTCGCAGAAGGGCGTGCGCATCGATCTCGGCGGCATCGCCAAGGGATATTCGGTGGACCGGGGTATCGACGTTCTGAAAGCGCGGGGTTTCACCCGGGCGTACGTCTCGGCCGGTGGCGACAGCCGCATCATCGGCGACCGATTCGGCAAACCCTGGATGGTCGGCATTCGAGATCCACGCAAGGGAGAAGGAGAGGTGATCACGCGGATTCCGCTGGTCGACGCGGCCATTTCGACTTCCGGCGATTATGAGCGATTCTTCGAGGAAGACGGAGTGCGATATCACCACATCATCGACCCGCATACCGGCCACTCCGCGAGCAAGGTGCGCAGCGCGACGATCATAGGTCCCTATGCCACGCGCACCGACGGCTTATCGAAGACGGCATTCGTGTTGGGCCCGGAGAAGGCGATGGAGATCTACAATCGCATCGATGATATCGATGCGATTATCGTCAAGCTCGACGGAACGGTGATCTACTCCAAGGGAATCGAGCCCGCGCCGAGACATGCGCCGTCGAAATAGTTCGATGGTTTGCCGGCCTCCACCGCCAGTCTTTAGATAAATACCTATGGAAACCGTGGCTGTCTTCGTCGATGTGCAAAATATCTATTACACGACGCGGCAGTTCTTCTCGCGCCATTTCGACTACAACAACTTTTGGTTGGCCGCCACTCGCAACAGGCAGGTAGTCAAGGCAATCGCATTCGCGATCGATCGCGGCGATGAAAAACAGAGGCAATTTCAAAATATATTGAGGGCTATCGGTTTCGAGGTGAAATTACGGCCGTTCATTCAAAGAAACGACGGATCCGCAAAAGGGGATTGGGACGTGGGCATCACCTTGGACGTGCTCGAATATGCTCCTCAGGTGGACGTCGTGGTCCTGGCCTCGGGTGACGGTGATTTCGATATGCTGGTCACCAGGATCCGCGACAAACATCAGGTGTCGGTGGAGGTTTACGGTGTCGCTGAACTTACCGCCGCATCGCTGATTCGCGCGGCGAATAAGTTCATTCCCATCAAAGATCCCCTGCTTATGAAAATGGGTGGCGTTCGAGGGGAATAAAGTGAGCCGCGGATGAGTCTTAGCCTGCATGGATGAGAAGCGCGCGCGATTCGAGGCGGAGGTATTGCCGCACCTGGACGCTGCGTACCGGTTTGCTCGTTGGTTGACCCATGCGCCCGCCGACGCCGATGACATCGTGCAGGAGGCCGTACTACGTGCCTTTCGCGGATTTGATGCACTGCGGGGCTCCGACGTGAAGGCCTGGCTGCTGGCGATCGTGAGAAATTGCCATTCGACTGCCTTTAGGCAGAGGCAACGGCGCGCTTTTGTGCCTTTGCCGGAAGAAAACGATGCCCAATACGGCTACGCCATGAGGTCGAACATCCCCGATCCGCAAGATGAATCCATTCGCAGGGACGAGCGGCGCACCCTGGAGAAGCTGATTGCGGCATTGCCCGAAGAGCACCGCACGGTGTTGATGTTGCGCGAAATAGAGGAAATGGACTACCGCCAAATCGCGCAAGTTACGAGCGTGCCCATCGGTACCGTCATGTCGCGGCTGGCGCGCTCGCGGGCCGCGTTGAAGGCGCGTTGGCTGCTGGAAACCGCAGGAGAGCCGCGTGCGGTGCGCTGAATCGTTGCGGGTGCAGGCCTACTTCGACGGCGAAGTCGACGCAGTCAGCGCGGTGGAGATCGAGCGGCATGCCGAGCATTGCGGTGAGTGCCGCACCCTACTCAAGGATCTCGAGCAGGTGCGCGCAGCGCTACGTCGCAGTGCTGCCTATGCCCATGCTTCCCCCGCGCTTCGCACCTCGATTTCGCGGGCGCTGGATCAGGACGGCGCCGCACCGGTGCAGGACATGCGCGAGCGTGATATTCGAGGGCCGGCTGCGCCGACGCGGCGGATACGGCCCTTCTGGCTGGGAGCGCTTGCTGGAGTTGGGGCCTCGGCCGTCGCGGTGGCTTGCGCATTTCTGCTGGTCCTGCCGCGGCTGGGTAATCCGCTGATCGATGAATTGGCAAGCGCACATGTGCGCTCTTTGATGCCCGCGCATCTCATCGACGTGGTGTCCACCGACCGGCACACGGTGAAGCCGTGGTTTGCGGGACACACCGACGTGTCGCCGGTGGTTGCCGATTTTGAGCCGCAGGGCTTTCGGCTGATGGGTGGGCGCGCCGACTATCTGGATCGCCAGCGCTCGGCCGTAGTCGTCTACCAACATGGCGCGCATGTCATCAATGTATTCAGTTGGGCGGGCGACGGCCGAGGCTTGCCGGCCGACGTGTCTCGCAACGGCTATCACTTCGTGTTTTGGAAATCGGGGAATCTCGATTACTGCGCCGTTTCGGACACCGCGAGGGATGAATTGCTGAGTTTGGTTCGACTGCTGCAAGATCTCGGCGCGCGCGATCGAGGGGAATAAATCGGCCGCGGCGGAAGTCTTCTCTCCTGAACAAACCAGGAGTGGACTATGCCGGACGAAAAATTGCTGCAATCGCGACGCGACGCGCTCAAGTGCTTGGCCTATGGTGGGGCGGGAACGCTTTTTGTCTTATCCGGCGGAGTTTTTGCGCCGCTCGACCTGGCGGTAGCCGCTGCGGACAAGGAGGGCATGGTCCGAGCAGGGACGCCGCTGTTCGTGCAAATCAGCGACACGCACATCGGCTTCAATAAAGAAGCGAATCCCGATGTCAACGGAACGCTGAATCAAACCATTGATCTGGTGAACGGAATGGCGCGCCAACCCGCGTTGATCATTCATACCGGGGACATCACGCATCTGTCGAAGCCCGCGGAATTCGATCTGGCGCAGCAGCTGCTGTCGCGCCTGCGCACCACCGAGATCCACACTGTGCCGGGTGAACATGACACCACCGACGCCGCCATGACGGAGTACTTCAGCCGGTTCGGCAAGGCCTCCGGCAACAAGGGGTACTACAGCTTCGATCACGCCGGCGTGCACTTCATCGGCCTCGTGAATGTCATGCAGTTCAAGCCCGGCGGTCTCGGCACGCTCGGCACCGAGCAACTCGATTGGGTGGCTGCTGACTTGAAGGGCCGCACCGACAGCACGCCCATCGTGGTCTTCGCACACATGCCATTGTGGTCGATCTACGAGCCCTGGGGGTGGGGGACCGGCGATGCGGAGTTGCTGACCAATCGATTGCGCCGCTTCGGATCGGTGACGGTATTGAACGGCCATATTCATCAGATCGTTCAAAAGGTGGAAGGAAATATGACCTTCCATACGGCCCGCTCGACTGCGTACCCGCAACCCTTGGCGGGCGTCGGGCCTGGACCGGGACCGCTGAAGGCGCCGCCGGATGAGTTGGCGGCAATGCTCGGCGTCACCAGTGTGTCCGTGGTTAAACACCCCCGCTCATTGGCCATGAGCGATATGACGCTGGCCCGGTCATGAATTGCCCATCCCTGTTGTGGCGGCTGGCTCTGTTGTCTTCGATGGCGGTCGGCGGTTCATCGCTGGCCGACGCCCCGGAATCGGTTCGCATCACGGTGAAGAATTTCGCGTTCTCGCCGGTGCCGCTGATCGTGTCCGTCGGGGCCACGGTAACCTGGACCAACCTGGACGATGAACCACATACGGCGGTCAGCGACTCGGGCGCGTTTCGTTCCGGCGCGATGGATACGAAAGAGAGTTTCTCTTTCAAATTCGACCGGCCCGGCACATACCACTTTACCTGCTCGATTCACCCCAGCATGGTTGGAACCGTCATTGTGCGCTGACTCGCGCGGGCAGATCCGGCGGGGTTCAGTCGCGAAAATTATTGAATTGCAGCGGCATGCCGACATCCGCCTTGCGTAGAAACGCGATGGCTTCTTGCAGGTCATCGCGTTTCTTGCCGACGATTCGAACCTTCTCGCCTTGAATCTGAGCTTGTACCTTGAGCTTGGATTCTTTGATCAGCTTCGATACTTTGCGACCCGTATCGGCGTCGATGCCCTGTTTCAGTATCGCCAGCTGCTTGGCCCTGGCGAGATTGATCTCCGGGTCTTTCACTTCGAGACAGGCGACATCGATGCCGCGCTTGGCGATTCTGAGCTTGAGGATTTCCAGCATTTGCTTGAGTTAAAAATCGGCGGGCGCGATCATGGTGACGGTCGTCTCCTCCAGCTCGAAGGAGGCATCAGTGCCCTTGAAATCGAAACGCTGCCCGAGCTCGCGTATTGCCTGGTCGACTGCATTGGTCAATTCATGGGTATCGATTTCGGATACGACGTCGAAGGATGGCATTTCAAGTCTCCGCGAGCAGCTGATCGAGAGTGTCTTTCACCTCTTTCACGAACTCAGTGTAGTGATCGCCGGTGGCGGGTCCGGAAAATCCCGTATGGATCTTGCGCACGTTGCCTTTGCGGTCGATGAAGATGGTTGTGGGGAAGGCATAGAACCGGTCCAGCATCGGCAATTTTTTTGCCACCTCGTCCTTGTTCGAAATGCCGGCGATCAGAGTGGTATATTCGATGCCATAGTGCTGACGAAAACGCTGTGTGGCCTCGGCGGCGCGCGGAAAATCGCCGAAGTGCTCGAACATGAGCGAGACGACCTCCAACCCTTTGCCGCGATACTCGCGATACAGCGGCTCCAGAAAGGCCGCCTCGTCGTGGCAATTCGGGCACCAGCTGCCCGCCAGCGCCACAATCATCACCTTGTCGTGAAATAACGGATCTTTTGAGGAAACCGTATTGCCGGCAAGGTCGGGGAAGGCAAAATCGAAGCGCTGGGAACCGGCGCGCATATTGGTAAGGCGGTAGGCGTCGGGCAGCGCCGCATTCGCATCGCGCTTGCCCGTCCATGCTTCGTGAACCGCCATACCGACCCAAAAGTCGCCGGTGAGGGCCGCACCGTCGGCTGCGAGCTTTGCCTTGTAAAAAAACGCGTGTGCGCCGTCGAAGGTGGAGAGGAACAACTCGTTGCCCTTGACCTGGCCGGCAAGAAATCGATGATCGCCGGTTTCCGCCAAAAATGTGCCGCTGACCGTATCACGAACCTGCGTAAATTCTCCGACCGCGAGTTCCTGCTTGCCGTCGTCGCCGGTGAAGGTAACGGCCCAACGGCCCGATACATCCGCGGCGTCGTTCTCGGGCTGTGCGAAGAAGCGATAGTCGCGGCCGAGCTGCGCGCGCAGCACGATATGCTGTTGCTTGGCGCCCGCCTTGGACAGCACCACTTCTCCCACCAGCAGATCGCCCTCGGCATCGGCGGTGAGGCGATTTTCATAACCCGGCATGCGGATGTCCAGATGGGCGCCGGCGATGGTGACCTCGTCCAACGCGACCCGCTCCTTGCCGTTGAGCAAATAGCCGGTCGCGGCCGCTCCATTTCGTTCCAGCACCAGGCCAAAGGGCAATTCTCCTGCCGGTAGCTCGAGCACGGCACGATACACCCCGGCCTTGACGGTCGGCGCCCCGGCGCCCGGCGCTTCGCGCCGGCAAGCGTTCAAACCGGCCGTGGCCGCAGCCATGGCGCCCCAGACCAGAACCCAGTTCGCAAACGGCGTTGTGCAACGGATTATCGAAATAGCGGTCGGCTTGCCCATGAGCCTAACGATACCCGCGCGCCTGCAAGGTGAATAGCTTGGCGTAGCGGCCGTCGGTGACCATCAGCGATTCGTGGCTGCCGCGCTCGACAATACGGCCTTCGTCGAGCACCAATATTTGATCGGTCATGCGCACGGTCGAAAACCGGTGCGAGATGACGATGGCGATGCGGTTGCGCGTCAGTTCGCGGAAGTGTTCGAAGACTTCCGCTTCGGCCGCCGCATCGATGGCCGCGGTGGGTTCGTCCAGCACTAAGATGTCCGCCTCATTGCGCATGAACGCTCGGGCCAGCGCGATTTTTTGCCATTGACCACCCGATAATTCGCGGCCGTCCTTGAACCACTTGCCCAGTTGGGTGTGGTAGCCCGCCGGTAAGGTGTCGATGAATTCTGCGGCAAGCCCCTGAGTCGCCGCGCTGCGCCAGCGTGCCTCATCCTCGAAGGCGCGCTCGTCGCCGGCACCGATATTCTCGCCGACCAGCATTTGGTATCGGGCAAAGTCTTGAAAGATGACTCCGATGCGCCGGCGCAGCGTGGTCTCGTCCCAGTCACGTAGGTCGAGTCCATCCAAGAGTATTCGCCCTGAAGTGGGCTGGTAGAGCCGGGTTAGCAGTTTGATCAAGGTGGTCTTGCCCGAGCCGTTTTGCCCGACCAGGGCGAGACTCTGTCCCGGCAGAACGTGCAGGTCGATGCCCGATAAGGCAGGGGACGTGGCGCCCGGATAGACGAACTCGACGTTCTCGAAGCGGATGCCGTCGCCGGGAGTCGGGCCGCGCCTGGCATCGCCGCTGCTGCTGCCGACAGGCTGTTCCAGGTATTCGTAAAGATTCGACAAATAGAGGTTGTCTTCGTACAGGCCGCTGATTGCCGACAGCGCCGCGCTCACCGCGGTTTGCCCCTGGCGAAATAGCATCAGATACATGGTCATCTGTCCGACGGTCATGGCGCCCAGCACCGTTTCCGCTGCAATCCAGGCATAGCCGCCATACAGCGTGGCCGTGCCTACCAACCCCAGGCCAAAGCCCCAGCTATCACGGCGCAAAGTGAGGTCGCGATCTTCGCGATACAGGCGGGTGAAAATGTCCCGGTACCGGTCCAACAAGCGCCGCCCCAGTTCGAATAATTTCACTTCCTTCGCGGTGTCTTCCCGTGCCAGCACCGATTCCAAATAAATCTGCATGCGCGCCTCGGGTGCGCGCCATCGAAACAGCCGGAACGCCTCGCCGGAGAATTTCGCCTCCGCCAAAAACGCCGGCAGGCCGGCCAAAATCAACAGCACGACGGCCCATGGTGAGAAGTGCACCAGCAAGCCACCGAAGGACACGAGCGAGACGGCATTTTGCAGCAGACCGAAGGTGCGCATGACCAGGCTCAGCGGGCGGCTGGAGGCTTCCCGCCGCGCGCGCGTGAGCTTGTCGTAGAACTCGGAATCCTCGAATTGGGTCAAATCCAGGGTCAACGCCTTTTCCAATATCATGACGTTGACGCGCTGACCCAGTTGCGCACGCAGCAGCGACTGCGCCAGCGAGATGCCGCGTTGAGCCATGGATATGGCGGCCACCAGGATGGCTTCGAGCGCCACGTATTGCAGGACCGGAGCGAGCACCAGGGTGCCGGTGCGCCGATGAAAATCGGCGGCATGAATTACCGCATCGACGATCTGGGCGCCGATATAGGCGATCCCGGCCGGCAATACGCCGGCGACCAGGGTGAGCACGGCCAGGGTGATGCTGAGCGCCTTGTTAGTGGTCCATACCAGGATGAGCGCTCGCTTGCTGTAGGCAAACACACCGAACAGGCTCCGCTGCAGGCCGGTCTGGTCGCCCGCGGCCGACACGGTAGCGGTGTGCGGCGATTCCGCGAGATGGGGTGTGGGGCGACCCGCCAAGATGTCGCTACTTCACCCAGCGCAGACAGAACGAATGCGGCAAGCTCGCGCCGTCGCGCACACGAATGCCGCCCATGGCCCAGCCTCTGTCTGTACTGTTTACCGCTTTGTTCATATCCCTGGTCTCGAGCTTTAAGGAATGGTACGGGGTGCCGATACGCGGCCGCCGGCAGTCTATAATGACGCTATCCTAGTCATCCGGTATGGCGGAGTTGTCGTGAAATTCAAGCCCTTGCTCGATCGTTGGAAGAAAGAAGCGGCCCCGGCGCGAACTGCCAAGGAATATGCGCTTCGCCTGGAATTGGACGATGCCGCGCGCCTGCACGCCTTGGCCGAGCTATTTCCCGGGCAGCCCATCGAGGTCATCATTACCGACCTTTTGCACGCCGCGCTGGATGAAATCGGCGCCGCCATGCCTTATGAACGCGGCCCGAAGGTCATTTCGCGCGATGACCAGGGGGATCCGGTTTATGAAGATATCGGCCTCACGCCCCGATTCGTCGAACTCACCCGCAAATTCAAGAAAAAACTCGATGTATCCGGCTAAATCCCCGGGCTTGACGCTCGCCGCTCGGGAAGGCGATACTCCGGCCATGTTTATCGCACGCATTCTTCGCAATTCTTGGTGGTGGCGCACTCAAGTGGAGTGGGCGCTGGCGCTGTTTTAATTTAGTTCGTCGATATCCAGAACCCATCTCCGCCTCAGAGCCGGTGGTGGGTTTTTTGTTGTCCGTAAGATTTGCAGGTTGCCCGTATGAAGCCGCCTTTTGACATCGCAGCGGATCTCGATACGCCGGTGTCGGCCTATTTGAAGCTGGCGCCTTTTCGGCCGCGATTCCTGCTGGAGAGCGTCGAGGGAGGAGAGCGGCTGGCGCGCTATTCCTTCATCGGTTTCGGCGAATGCCTGGAAGTGCGCCTCGACTCCACTGGATTGTATGTGGGGGACAAGCACTCCCCCAGGCCGCAATCCAAAATCGAATTTTTGGCCGCCTTGCGCGGTGCACTGCGGCTGGCGCCGCAACCCTTGCCCGAAGTGCCGGGAGTGCCTCTGCTCGGCGGACTGGTGGGCTACACCGCCTACGATGCGGTCCGCTACTTCGAGCGGGTGCCGGGGCGCACCTTGGATGCGACCGAGACACCGCATGCACACTATGTCGCTCCGCGATCTTTGCTGGTGTTCGATCATCTGACTCGCACGGTCGCGCTGTTGCACGACGGCAGCGAGGCCGAACGGCAGGCCTTGCGACGCGAGGTGATTCTGGCACTGCGCGGCGCGGTGCCGGCCATACTTGCTCCCGGCCGCTTTTCGCCCGCGACCCCGTCCCTGAGCGAAGAGGCGCACGCGGTTCGTGTCCGCCGCGCGCAAGAGTACATCGCCTCGGGCGACGTGTATCAACTCGTGCTGGCATCGCGCTTCGAAGGCCGGCACGCGCTCGCGCCCTTCGAGGTGTATCGGGCGCTGCGTTTGCTCAACCCCTCGCCCTATATGTTTTTCTGCGAGTTGGGCGATATCACCGTCGTGGGTTCATCGCCGGAGGCCTTGGTGAAGTGCCACGGCGGCTATGCTCAATTGCGCCCCATTGCCGGGTCACGTCCGCGCGGTGCCGATATGGCGCGCGACCTTGAGTTGGAGGCGGAGCTGCTGGCGGATCCCAAGGAGAACGCTGAGCATGTGATGCTGGTCGATTTGGCGCGTAACGACTTGGGCAGGGTCGCCGTCGCCGGCTCGGTGGTGGTCGACCCTTACCGCGTGATCGAACGCTACAGCCACATCATGCACATCGTCAGCGGCGTCAATGGCCGCCTGAAGCCGGGGCAGGATGCCTTCGACCTGTTTGCCGCCACCTTTCCGGCAGGCACCTTGGTGGGCGCTCCGAAAGTGCGTGCGATGGAAATCATCGATGAGCTCGAGCCCGTGGGGCGACAGCTGTACGGCGGAACCGTCGGCTATTTCGGCCGTCGGGGCGACATGGATCAAGCCATCACCATCCGCACGTTGGTGTTTCGCGGCGATACTTACAGTTATCAGGCCGGGGGCGGCATCGTCGCCGACAGTTCGCCGCGAGCCGAATATGATGAGCTGATGGCGAAGAGCGCCGTGCTGCGTCGTGCGCTCGAACTCGCGGCGGGGGGTCTTTAGAGATGCGCCCCAAGATCCTATTGATCGATAACTACGATTCGTTCACTTATAACCTGGTGCAGGCTTTCTTAGTCCTCGGGGCGGACGTCGACGTGCATCGCAACGATGCCATCACCGTGGAAGAAGCGTTGAGCCAGGATCATTCGCATTTGGTGATTTCTCCGGGGCCGGGCACACCGCGCGACGCCGGCGTCTCGATGCGCATGATTCAGGCCTTCACCGGACGCATACCGATTTTCGGCGTCTGCCTTGGACATCAATCCTTGGTGGAGGTGTTCGGCGGCCGGGTGGTGCGCGCGCCGCGGCTGATGCATGGCAAGGTGTCCCCGGTCCAGCATGATGGCAAGGGACTGTACGCGGGAATGGCGCCTACATTCGATGCGGGCAGGTATCACTCACTGATTGCCGCTCCCGACAGCATTCCACCCATACTGGAAGTCACGGCGCGGACCGCGGAAGGAGAAATCATGGGCGTACGACATCGATCGTTGCCGATTGAAGGGGTGCAATTTCATCCCGAAAGCGTGCTGACGCCGGACGGTCCCATTCTCATGGGCAATTTTCTCAAGACCTGAATCGTGACCCACGTACGCCACACTTTGGACCGCTTGGTGCAACGCCACGACCTCACTGAAATGGAGGCGGCTGAGCTGCTTCATTCGCTGACGAATTCCGAGCTGGCGCCGGCGATGGCCGGCGCGCTGCTCGCGGCCCTGCGCACCAAGGGCGTCACAGCCGCTGAAGTGCGCGGTTTCGCCGGCGCCATGCGCGCCCTGGCCAGAAAGCCTGCATTTGCTGAGGGACTCGATGCCATCGATATTGTCGGCACCGGCGGCGACGCATCGGGCAGCCTCAATTTATCGACGGGGGCGGCGCTGTTGACGGCGGCATGCGGACTGCCTGTGATCAAGCACGGCAATCGCTCCATATCCAGCCGCAGCGGCAGCGCGGACTTGATCGAGCAGCTGGGATTTAGGCTGCCGCTGGATGAGATCGGGGCGGCGCAGTGCTTTGCCGCCACGGGCTTCACCTTTTTATTCGCGCCTTATTTTCATCCGGCGATGAAGGCCCTGGCGCCGATCCGCGCGGCGCTCGGCATTCGCACGGTGTTCAATTTACTGGGTCCGCTGACGAATCCCGCGGCGCCGCGATTCCGCTTGATCGGCGCTTACGATGCACCCACCGCGGAACTCATGGCCGGAACCTTGGCGGGGATGGACATTGAACGCGCCTGGGTGGTGCATGGCGCCGAGGGTTGGGACGAAGCCACGCCGGTCGGGCCATTCCTCGCCTTCGACGTTGCTCATGGTGCGGTTCGGCGCCAGGAGATCGATCCGCGGGAGTTCAACATGGCCCCCTGCACGCTGGGCGATCTGGCCGGCGGGGATGCCGTCGCGAATCTCGCGGCCTTGCTCGAGGTGTTCGCGGGCCGGGATCGCGGTGCGCATTTTGCCGCTCTCAGTTTGCAAAGCGGACTCGCGCTGTACATTGCCGGCCGCGCGCCATCCGTAGCGGCCGGAATCGCCGCGGCGCAATCGACCGTGGACAGCGGCGGCGCGCGACGATGGCTGGAGCGCTTGCGGCATTTCGCAGCGGAATGCCGATGAACCGGAGAGTGCATTGAAGTCCAATATCGCCGGTGGATTTCTCGATGCGATGGCCGCTTCGAGCGCGGCCCGCGTGACACAGGCGCTGCGGCTCGAATCCTTCACGGACTTGGAGCTGCGTGCGCAGGCGACTGCTCGCGCCCCCCGCCTACGGCTATCGCCCGGGGGCTTCGACGTCATCGCGGAACTCAAATTGCGCTCGCCGGCCGCCGGCCAATTAGGCGCAGCCGGCGATGATTGGTTGGGCCGCGTTACTGCGTACGCGCGCGGCGGCGCCGCAGCCGTATCGGTGCTGACCGAACCCACGCGCTTCGACGGTTCGCTCGAGCATTTGCGTCAGGCTGCCGCGGCGCTGGCACCCCTGGGGGTACCGGCCATGCGCAAGGATTTTTTGGTCGATCCCTACCAGGTGCTGGAGGCGCGCGCAGCCGGGGCGGCCGGCGTTCTGGTGATCCTGCGCATGCTGCCGCGCGCGCGTATCGTAGAATTATTGGACGTTGCCGCCGAACACGATCTATTTGTGTTGCTGGAGGCCTTCGACGCGGACGATTTGCGCCTGGCGAGTGAGCTCATGGCCGCGCGCGTCGCACCGCGGGAGCCGGTCCTGATCGGCGTCAATTGCCGCAACCTGCAAACACTGGAAGTTGTGCAGGACCGATTCGAGACTTTGGCGCCGTTGTTGCCCGCCGGCAGCCCGGCGATTGCCGAAAGCGGTGTGGGGTCGGCGGCCGACGCCCGGCGCATGCAACAACTGGGATACGGTCTGGCATTGATAGGCACCGCCCTGATGGCACACGCGGATCCCGCGCAGCTGCTGCGTGAAATATGCGCAGCGACGCGGACAGTGCAATCCTAAATGGCTACACTCGGCGCCATGTGGATCAAGATTTGCGGTATCACCAGCGCCGACGCAGTGGCTGCGGCTGCAGAGGCCAATGTCGATGCGATCGGTTTTGTATTCGCACCGAGCCCGCGTCAAGTGACGCCCGGTCAGGCGGCGCAACTCGCGGCGCTCGCGCCGCCGGGAATTTTGCGCATCGCGGTGGCACAGCACCCCCTGCAAATGAAGGTCGATGAAATCTGTCGAATACTCAAACCGGATTATTTTCAAACGGATGTCGAGGATTTGCGCGAGTTGAAGATACCGTCGCACATCAAGGTGCTTCCCGTGGTGCGATTCGGGCGCAAAACGCCCAATCCGCTGCCGGCGCGCATGCTATTCGAAGGGCCGTCCAGCGGCATCGGCGAACTGGCCGATTGGGGCCGCGCGGCGGAGCTGGCGCGGCAGACGGAAGTCATTCTCGCGGGCGGTCTATCGCCACAGAATGTCGCCGAGGCCATTCAGGCCGTGCGCCCGTTCGGCGTGGATGTGAGCAGCGGCGTGGAGGAAGTGCCGGGGATCAAGGACCCGGCGAAGATTCACGAGTTCGTCCGTGCGGCGCGCGCCGCCGCGGCGGGTCTGGAGACTGATTCATGAATTCACCCCTGCGCACGGTCCCGCCGTCCGCGCTTCCCGACATCCGCGGCCGCTACGGCGCCTTCGGCGGACGCTATGTTCCCGAGACCTTGGTGCCCGCGCTCGATCGGCTGCAAGCGGGCGTTGACCGGTATTTGCATCAGGCCGATTTTCAAGCTGAGTTCAATCATGAGCTCAAGACCTGGGTGGGGCGGCCGACGGCGCTTTCCCGTGCGCCCAGCCTGAGCCAGCGTTGGGGGGCCGACGTCTGGCTCAAGCGCGAGGACCTGGCCCATACCGGCGCGCACAAGATCAACAATGCCGTGGGTCAGACGCTGTTGGCAAAACGCCTCGGTGCCAAGCGAATCATTGCCGAGACCGGCGCGGGCCAGCATGGCGTGGCGAGCGCGGCCGCGGCCGCGCGTTTGGGCATGCCCTGTGTGGTCTATATGGGCGCGGTCGATGTGGAACGGCAGGCGCCCAATGTGGGGCGCATGCAGCTTCTCGGCGCGACGGTGGTGCCGGTCACCGGAGGCGATCAAACCCTGCGTGCGGCCATCGATGAGGCGCTGCGCGACTGGGTGTCTGACCCGGACGGCACTTATTATTCCTTGGGCTCGGCCGTCGGACCGCATCCCTATCCCTACCTGGTGCGCGAACTGCAGGCGGTGATCGGCCGTGAGGCGCGAGCCCAGATGCTGCAACAGGCGGGCGGCCTGCCGGACGTGGCGGTGGCCTGCGTAGGCGGCGGATCGAACGCCATCGGTCTGTTTCATCCGTTTTTGGGCGATGCCGCGGTCAAATTGATCGGCGTCGAAGCCGGCGGCCGTGGCCCCGGTCTCGGCGACAATGCAGCCTCCCTGACCTTCGGCACTCCCGGGGTTTTACAGGGCAGCTATACGTTGATACTGCAGGACGACTACGGTCAAGTGCGGGAGACTCATTCGGTGTCTGCGGGCCTCGATTATTCCGGCGTCGGCCCCGAGCACTCTTATTTAATGAAAAGCGGCCGTGTGACTTACGAGTCGGCGACGGACGACGAAGCCTTGGCTGCCCTGGCCGAGTGCGCCAAATTCGAGGGCATCTTGCCTGCCATCGAAAGCGCGCATGCCTTCTCGGGCGCCAAGCGCTATGCCGGCGCCCATCCGGGCGCGCGGATTCTCATTGGCTGTTCCGGCAGGGGCGACAAGGACATGCCCATCCTGCAGCGGACTCTATTGAAGAATTTCGAATGACGCGCGCGAGCGCAGCACCGCGTGACGCCGTAGCCGCGGCTATTCAGGCGGCCGGCGCCCAGGGCCGACCGGCGCTGGTGGGTTTTCTCACTGCCGGATTTCCCACGCGCCGCGACTTCAAGAAGAACTTGGCGGCCGTCGCCGGCGTTTGCGATGTCGTTGAAATCGGCGTGCCGTTCAGCGACCCGATGGCAGACGGCACGACCATACAGCGCGCCAGTTTCGCGGCATTGAGCGACGGGGTGACGCTGCCGTGGATTTTCGATGAGCTGAATTCTTTGGAATCAAGGCATGCGGCGCCCATTCTCTTGATGAGCTATCTGAATCCGCTGCTGAGCTTCGGCCTGGAGGCGCTGCCGCGGGCGGCAGCGTCCGCAGGGGTGGCGGGATTCATCGTTCCCGATCTTCCCTACGAGGAGAGTGCCGACCTAAGGGGCGCGCTCGACCGCGAAGGCCTGGCCTTGGTGCAGATGGTGACGCCGGTGACGCCTCCCGACAGATTGGCGATGCTGTGCCGCGAAGCGCAAGGCTTCATCTATGCGGTGACCATGACGGGCACCACCGGAGCGGTCAAGGGCAATTCCACCGAAGTGCCGGCGGAAGTTCTGGAATACATGGATCGGGTGAAGCAGTGTTCGACCATTCCGGTGTGCGCGGGATTCGGTATTCGTTCCCGCGGGCAGATTGCGGACTTCGCAGGCCATGTCGACGGCGTCGTGGTTGGTTCCGCCCTGGTGGAGGTGTTGGAGCGGGGCGAAGACGTCGGGGCATTCCTGACGTCGCTGCGTTGAGCATGACGCGCGGCACGCGGGCAGGTCCGTGAAGCGAGTTTTCCGAGCTGCCTCGCTGCTGCAGGTGGCTCACGCCCGCAATGTGCTGTTGAGCGCCGGGATTCAAAGCGAATTGCGCAATCAATACCTGGCCGGGGCCCTCGGCGATCTGCCCATGATGGAGACCTGGCCGCAATTGTATGTCGATGACGGCGACGAACAGGTCGCCCTGCGCGCTCTGGCGCGCGCCGCCGCGGCTCCGGTCGGCGCAGCGTGGACCTGCGAGGATTGCGGTGAGGTCCTCGAGCCGCAATTCACCAGTTGTTGGCGGTGCGGAACGAGCGTGTCAGACAAACACTGACATGAAACGGCGCGAAGTCTGAGCCTAGGTTCAGCAGCCATCTCTGGCGGCCTCGATCGGTACAGGTTACAAATCTACGGGTGTGAGGTGTAAGGCTTACACGTACACGAACGAGGAGATTTGTAATGGACAATCGCCGCCATGGTTTTTCCGGGCAGCCGCAGCCGTTGAAAAGGCTGGGATCCTTGCTTGGCGCATCGGCCGCCATGCAGGAAGTCTTCCGGCTCATCGAACGGGTTGGACCCACCGATGCGGGCGTGCTGCTGACGGGCGAGAGTGGCTCCGGCAAGGAGCTGGCCGCACGCTCGATTCACGAGTGCAGCGCGCGCCGCAATGGTCCGTTCGTTGCGATCCATTGCGGGGCCGTTCCCTCAGGACTGCCGGAAGCATTCAAGGGCGCACAAGGCGGCACCTTGTTGCTTGACGAGGTGTGTGAGATGCCGCCCGAGATGCAAACGCAGCTATTGCGCACGGACGCGAGTACGAAGTTCGTCGCCGATGTACGTGTGATCGCCTCAACCAATCGATGCCCGCTGCAGGCGGTGCAGAGTGGCCTGCTGCGCGAGGACCTGCTGTACCGGCTGGCCGTGTTTCCCATCGAAATGCCCTCACTACGGGCCCGCGGCGACGACGTGGAACTGCTTGCCGAGCATTTCTTGGCCGAGCTCAATGCACAGGCGCACACGCAAAAGCGGCTGTCGGCGCCGGCTCGAATGACCCTGCGGCAGCATGTCTGGCCGGGCAATGTTCGCGAACTGAAGAACTGCATCGAGCGCGCCTTCATTCTCGGCGACGTGACGCTCGATCTGGCGCCGTTGATTGCGGGCGGCGCGGCGCGCGACGGCGATCGCATTCACGACCACGAGCAGCTGAGCATTCGCGTGGGGTCGCGCATCCACGACATGGAGCGCTCGTTGATCGAGGCGACGCTGGATTACTTCAAGGGAAATAAGCGGCGTGCGGCTGATGCATTGGGCTGCAGCCTCAAGACGCTGTATAACAAGCTGAACGGATATTCACAGAGCCAGGAATGCGCAAATTCATAAGCGCTGCGCCTAGGGAGAGAGACAAGTGTCAAGAGTACTGATCGCAGACGATCATGCCGTGGTTCGGGCCGGCTTCAAGCAATTCCTCGAAGCGGATTCGAGCATCAATGCCGTGGGCGAAGCCGCCAGCGGCAACGAGACTCTAGACCAGCTGCGGGAGCAGGATTGGGACCTGGTGTTGCTCGATATTCACATGCCCGACCGTAGCGGCTTGGATATATTGCGACATATTCAAGCCGGCCATCCCAGCGTGCGCGTATTGGTGATGAGCGGATTGCCGGAGCAGCAATATGCGGTCAATGTGCTTCGTGCCGGCGCCAGTGGCTATCTCTCCAAGGACAGCGCGCCGGAAGAATTGATGAAGGCCGTGCGCACGGTCCTGGCGGGGCGGCGCTATGTCAGCGCGGCGCTGGCGGAGATCCTGGTTGCCGACCTCGACGGCGATGCGGACAAGCCGCTGCACGCCCGCCTATCGACGCGCGAATTCCAGATTTTCTGCAAGATCGCAGCAGGTCGGGGCGTTTCGGA
This sequence comes from Gammaproteobacteria bacterium, assembly GCA_025358295.1. Classification (GTDB taxonomy): domain Bacteria; phylum Pseudomonadota; class Gammaproteobacteria; order Steroidobacterales; family Steroidobacteraceae; genus Bog-1198. Next base: position 25,227 of record JANYJY010000003.1, on the reverse strand, counting down.
TATCGCCAATGAGCTCAGTCTCAGTGTAAAGACCGTGAGCACGTACCGCAGCCGCATTTTGGAAAAGATGAGTTTCACCGCGAACGCCGATATTACGTCTTACGCGTTGCGTAATGGACTTATCCAATAAGCGACAAAGTGTGGGAATCCTCCTACGTAACGACATGACGACTCGGTCTGGTCGGTTATTGGCGCGGCGCGCTAAACTGCCCGAGCGGTGTACACATCTATTACAGGCACAATGGCAATGTCTCAGAATTTGAGAGTCCTGTTAGTTGAAGACTCCAAAGTGCTGACGGAGCGTTTAACTGAGGCCATTCGTCAAATTCCGCAGGTGGAATTGGTCGGTACCGCCGATACGGAAGCGATGGCGGTTGCTTCCGCCAAGAGCGATTCGGTCGATGTGATCATTTTGGATCTGCATTTGAAGCAGGGCACGGGCTTCGGCGTTATGCGCGCGTTGGCCACGGCGCAGTTGAAGCCGAGAATCATCGTGCTGACGAACTACGACCTGCCCGAATATAAGAACGCGGCAATCGCGCTCGGCGCGACTCATTTCTTGGACAAGGCGCGTGACTACGGCCGGCTACCAGAAGTCCTGCACGAGATCTGCGAAGAGCATCTCTCCAAACACTGACGCCGCCGGCAACTTCCTGGGCGCCGAGTCATGCAATCTCGGCCAACAACATTCTCTGCAATGGAATCACAGCGGTCACGACGGTGCCGCCGCTGTCGGGTCTGCGCACGGCCCAACTGCCGCCCAGCGCAGCGATGCGGTGGCGCATCGATCCGAGTCCGTGCGAAGTGATGGTCTGCAGCCGGGCCGGCGGAATCCCCTTGCCGTCGTCAGAAACCCGCAGGACGAAGTTGTCGCCCTCGATGACAATGACCAATTCGGCGGATTTCGCTTCCGCATGCTTGAGGACATTGGTGAGGGCTTCCTGCGCAACGCGGAACACTCCGATGGCGGCCTCGGGCGTGAATTTCGGTTCTGATTCGGGAAGGGATTCCGTGCAATGCAGTCCTGCGCGCCGGCAGGTTTCCTTGAACTGCCAACGCAACGCCGTAAACAGGCCCATGTTATCCAGCAAGGTGGGCCGGAGTTCCTCGACGACCCGGCGTTTCAAGTCGACCCCCGCGCTCAGCGACTCGTGGATGCGATTGAAGCGTTGCTTAATATTCGGATCGTTCGTGGGCAGCCGTTGCTGCAGCCACGACAGATCCATCCGGGCGGCCACCAGCAACCCGCCCAGCTCATCGTGCAGCTCGCGCGACAGCGCCGATTTTTCTTGTTCCGACACGCCTTGCAAGTGCGTCGAGAGCGCGCTCAGTTCCTGGGTTCGCTCATCGACCTGGCGTTCGAGCTCCTGCTTTTGATCGAGCAGGCTGGTGGCATGTCGTGCCCGCCTGCGCATGTCGCTGTAAACGAGCCGCGTCGCGAGCAGCACCAAGCCGATATTGAGAATGGCGCCCGCTACGGACACCCACCGCGCCAGGCGGAAATCCGACTGCCACCGTGCCGTGGCTGCGGAGAGCTCGTGCACCTCGTCCAACCGCATGTCACCGATGATCTTCGATATATCTTCCATGGTGTGCTTGCCGACATCGGTGCGCACGCTGTTGACCGCCGGCTCCGTACCTCTTCTTTTGAACAGCGCCAGGGTGTCCTGAAGTTCGCCGAGCTTCTTGCCCGTCAAAATCCGCAATTCTTGGAATTCATGGCTGTCGTCGATACCGTGATAAGCCTCATGAACCCGATCGAGAGCGGCTTCTACCTTGGCAACGGCTTCGGTATACGGCTCTAGATAGGAGCTTTGGCCGGTCAGCAAGTATCCGCGCTGGCCGGATTCGGCATCGGTCAACAGGGTGATGAATTCATTCAGGGCTTGTTGCCGCAACTGCGACTCATGTATGCGTTCGTCATCCGCATTGAGACGCGATTGGCCGGCGGCGGCAACAAAAAACAGACCGATTAGAAAGCCGATCAACAGCAGCGGTGGTAGAGCGATATACCACCGGCCGATGTCGCCCATTTCCTCGCCGAAAATTTTCATGTTGAGCCGTCCGCGCTATGCCAGATAAAGTTTAACATGTGGGGGAAATCCTACGGGAAGGCAGCCTTGCGGCCGATGGCGCGGCTCCCCAGCCTCCCCCACAGTAGCTGTGATACTGTTCTTCTTATTGCAGAGGAGATTGCGAATGGAAAGCACTTTCGACGGGGTAAACGACATCAAAGCGGCCGCTTCGAGCGAGATAAAGAGCCTGATCGCGGATGTCGAGGACTTGGTGGCGCGGGTCGCCGATCTGAAGGATGTGGATGTCGTGCGCGTGCGTAATAAGGTGCAGCGCGCACTCGATGCCACCAAACAGAGCATGTCCGATGGGGCCGATGCCATTCGGCAGCATGCGCAGAAAGCGGCCGGCACAGCCGACGACTATGTGCGCGACAGTCCCTGGCAGGCAGTGGGCATCGCAGCGCTGGTGGGTGCGGTCGTCGGAATACTGGCAACCCGCCGCAACTAGGGCACCCGAATGCGGTTGCTATGGTTATTGCCGAAGGCGGCTCCCGCGCTGCTGCGTCATGTGGCGGCTTACGTCGACCTTGCGAGTTTGGACTTTGCCCGCACGCAACGCGAACTCACGTCGGAACTCGTCGCGGTCGCCGTCGTCGCCTTTTGCGGGGTGTTGGCGATTTTCATGGGGTGTCTCGCCGTAGTGGCCTACACCTGGGACACCCCTCAGCGAGTTTCCGCCATCCTTTGGATGGGCGGCGGTTTCTTGGCATTGGCCGTCGTGGCGGCTGTGTATCGGTCGAAGGCAGCCCGCGAAAAGTCGGAGTTTCTGGCCGGCGTACGCCGCCAATGGCAGGAAGACCGGGTGCTGCTCGAGCGTCTCTTGTCGTCGGACCCGGAGTGAGCGCGCCATGACTCATCAAGACGAAGCAGCACGAGCGGTTATTCTTGCGAGGCTCGCGGATTCGCGCGCGGAATTGCTGCGCATACTCGACCCGCCGCGCGACGAGCCCGGCCACGGCGCAAGCGGGACGACCGGGTCTGTCGGCCAGGGCTTTCCTCGCAGCCGCACCATGCAAATGCTCATGAGCGGCCCCGGTCTCGGTACCTTGGGCGCGGTCGCGGCCGGTCTGCTGGTGGCGCGTCCTGCCATAGCGCTGCGCTTGCTGCGCGTGATCCCGACGAGCGCCGTCGTCAAGATGATCCTGGCGCGGGTGTTTGCAAGTACCGGAGAAAAAACGCAATAGACGGCCGGTGTGCTCGGCCGTCAACCGAGCGTGACGAGTCCATAGTGATAGCTGCCGTCATCGACGAGAACAATCTCGCAGGGCGCGCTCGATATGTCCTGCCCGTCAAGAGTGGCCCGTACGATACCCCGGCTGACGCGATTGGGATTGTCGACGGAAATTCGATAGCGCGACGTTCCAAATTTGTAGGTGATCTCAAAGCCCGGCCAGGCGCGTGGAATACAGGGATCGATGACGAGGATGCGACCGCGCAGATGAATGCCGAGAATTCCCTCGATCGCACAGCGATACATCCAGCCCGCGGATCCGGTGTACCAGGTCCAGCCGCCCCGGCCAATGTGCTGGGGCGCCGAATACACATCGGCACAGACCACATAGGGTTCAACCTTGTAGCGATGGATGGCGGCGCGGGTGCTGGAGTGATTGATGGGATTGAGGATGGAAAATAATTCTCCCGCCCGATCTCCGTCGCCCAGCAACGCAAACGCCAATACCGTCCACATGGCCGCGTGCGTGTATTGACCGCCATTCTCGCGCAGCCCGGGCGGATAGGCTTTGATATACCCGGGATCGTGCGTGGTCTGATCGAATGCCGGAGTGAACAGCCGCACCAGGCCATCGCTGCGGCTAACCAGCTGCGAGTTGACCGCTGCCATCGCCCGCACTGCGCGCTCATGCACCGCGGCCCCGGAGATCACGGCCCATGACTGGGCAATGGAATCTATTTTGCACTCATCGCTGGTGACGGAGCCCAAGGGCGTGCCATCGTCGAAATATCCGCGCCGGTACCAGTCGCCGTCCCATGCTTCGCGCTCCAGAGCTTGTTGCAATGCAGTTGCGTGTCCCCGCCAGCGGGCCGCGGCCTCCGATTGACCGCGTCCATCGGCAATGGGCGCGAATTTCATCAGTGCGGCGTTCAAGAACCATCCCATCCAAACGCTTTCGCCGCGACCGGCGATGCCGACTCGGTTCATACCGTCGTTCCAATCGCCGGTGCCGAACAATGGCAGGCCGTGTGCACCTACCGTCAGGCTGGAATCGAGCGCCCGGACGCAGTGATCGAACAGGGACGCCGTGCCGGCCGATGCCGGGGCGGTAAATGACTCCTGGCTGTCCGGCGGCAGCGGACCGCCGGCGAGAAACGGTACTGGTTCGTCGAGTACGGCAAAGTCTTGCGTGACCTCCAAGTAGTGCGCCGCCACATAGGCGAGCCAGATGCGGTCATCCACGACACGGGTTTGCACCCCCTGGCCGGTGGTCGGCAGCCACCAGTGTTGCACGTCCCCCGCTTCGAACTGCCGCGCCGCGGCGCGCAGGAGGTGCTCGCGAGCTATCTCCGGCCGCGCGACCACCAGCGCCATGACATCCTGAAGTTGATCGCGGTAGCCATAGGCTCCACTTGATTGATAAAACGCGGTTCGTGCCCATACGCGGCTGCTGAGTGTTTGGTAGAGCAACCAGCCGTTCAGCAGAATGTCCATGGATCGATCGGGAGTCTTCACTTGGATCACGCCCAAAGTCTGATCCCAGAAGTCCGTGACCTCTTTCAGCGCGACATCCAAATCCAAGGTTCGGCAGCGCTCGATGAGCGCGACCGCAGCACCGGACGATGCCGACTCGCCGAGCAGAAAGATAAGCTCGGCGGACTGGCCGGGCTGCAAGGTGATTTCGCACTGCATTGCGCCGCAGGGGTCCAAGCCGCCGCCGACCTGGTTCGAGAGACCTAGAACACCGAGCAAGGCCTGCGGTTCGGCGAGCGATCCATGACGGCCCAGGAATTCGGTGCGATCACCGCTACAGCTTTGCTGCCGGCCCGCCATGTCGATGAAGGCGACGCGCGAATCAACGCCCGAACTCCAGGGGTTGCGAGCGAGCAGGGCACCGGTCGCCGGCTCGATTGCGGTTACGATGAAGGGAGCCGTCTTGGCGCGCTGATTGCCCAGTACCCAGTCCAAGTAGTAAGTGAGTGAAAGTCGGCGCGCCGTGGCGGAGCGATTGGCGATCTTGAGGCGCGAAATCTTGACCGGATCCTCGAGCGGCACGAATTGCAAGAGATCCAAGGAGATGCCGTGAGAGTCGTGCTGGTACCGGCTGTAGCCGAATCCGTGACGAATCACATAGGACGATGCCTCGCGAATGGGCAGAGGCGTTGCGCTCCATAATTCGCCTGTGGCGACGTCACGAATATAGATGACCTCAGCCGGGGTGTTACTGACGGGGTCATTGCACCAGGGCGTGAGTTGGTTCTGCTGGGCGTTCAATGACCAGGTGCTGCCCGTGCCGTCCGCAGTGGCCAGAAAGCCGAACTGTGCATTGGCGATCACGTTGATCCATGGAGCGGGTGTCCACTGGCCATCGTCCAGAGTCACGATATATTCGCGTGCCTCTGCGGTGAACCCACCGAGGCCGTTGGAAAATTCGAGCGGCGGCGTGCTGCGCGCGGGCGTGCTCTCGGTCAGAGCATTGAGTGTCCGCCGTAAACGTTGCGGCGATGCGGATTCCGCATTTGCCGGCAACTGCTCTCCCAGGCTTCCCCCGCGGGCGGCGCATACCACTCGCGCGGCGGTCTGCAGCAGGTCGCGGCTTGACTCCGTCATCTCATCGGCGCGCAACAGGTACACCTTGCCCCGACCGTTGGCATCGTCGCTGCGGCGGGAGGGCGATGTGCTGATGGCTGCTTCCAGCGCCTGCTGCAAATCGGCGCCGGAGGCCGATGTGCACTCATTCAGAATGACCAGATCCGCGGCCAACCGCTTCAGCCGCCAATACTCGCGCGCCCGCAGCAGTTGCGTGATGAGTTCCATGCCGCGCTGATCGTCGATGGTGACCAACACGATGGGCAGGTCGCCGGAAATGCCGTGAGGCCACAACGCGGATTGCCCCAGCCGATTCCTCTCGATAACGGCGGGCGACGCACGCATTGACGAGTCGGCGTACAACAGGTGACCGGCGAGGCGCTGAAACAGTCCTGCGGCTGCGGCGTCCACACCCAAGTTGCGCAGCCGCACGTCCGCCTGAACGGCCGCCAGCGCTTTGACGCGGTCGAAGGCGGCTGCGTCGCGATGCCGGTCCACGAGCGTCAGCACTGCCGCACGGCTTGGGCCGACTCCCAGCCAGAAGGAGACACGCGCCGTTGCGCCCGGTGCAATGCGCACACGGCGACGCAATGCCATGACCGGATCGAGCACTGTGCCCGCGGTGTTGGACAGCGGCCGGGCATCGACTATGGACACGGCATTGCGCAACTCATGTCCACGGCCAAGAAAGCGGTCTCGATCCGTCTCGAACTGCAAACCGCCGACGCCTTCGCCCTCCAAGGTGCTGATGAGCGCGGCCCAGATCGAAGATTCGCCCGAGTCTCGAACGCGCCGCGTGGCGAGCAAGGTCCCGCTCTCGGCGATGAACTCAGTCTGCACGAACATCTTGGAAAAGGCCGGATGGGCGGAATCCGCCGCGGCGGGCGACAACACGAGCTCCGCATAGGTGGTCAGTTCGATTTCACGAGACTGGCTGCCCAGATTGGTCAGTGAGACCCGGCGCACCTCGGTATCGTAATCCGGCGAGACGAGTATCTCGGTCGAGGTGAGTATGGAATCATCGCGGCGCAGGAACTCAGCGCGGTCCTCGAAAAACGACACCTCGTAGCTGTCGGGTTCGCAACCGGTCGGTTGATACCCGGCCGACCATACCCGACCGTCGGCTACATCCCGCAGAAAAATATAGTAACCCCACGGGTCGCAGGTCGCGTCCTCGCGCCAACGAGTCAAGGCCGCGTCGCGCCACCGGCTGTAGCCGGAGCCGGCCGCGGTCAACATGAGGGAATAGTTGCCGTTCGACAACAAGTGGGTGCGGACGCCCGGAATACTCAAGAGAGTCTCAGGCGCTGGGTTGCTGCGATCGAGTACATCGTGCGTGGTATCTCATCGGATGGGGTGCCGGGCCCGAAGCATCAATGATTCAATTTCCAGATGGCGAGATTGAGTGCGCTCGCGAACCCGACCCAGATCAGGTACGGCGCCAGCAGCCACGCGGCGGCGGCCTTGACGACGGCGAATTCCCGGATGGTCCAGGCGATCGACAGCCACAGCGCGACAATCAAGAACAGGCCGGCATCGATACTCTTGGCGCCGAAAAACAGCGGTGCCCACGCGGCATTCAGCAGCAATTGGATGGTGTAGGCCGCCAGTGCCGCACTTCTGCCGCGATGATAGCGTTCGCGCCAGATGAGCCATGCCGATGTGCCCATCAGGACGTACAGCGTCAGCCATACCGGTGCGAACCAGCTGTTCGGCGGCGCCCACGCCGGCTTGGCGAGCATGGCATACCAGCGGGCCGCCGATGCCGATATGCCGGGCGAGAAGACCGCGCCCAAGGCGCCCGCGGCCAACGCAACGCCGATGGAAGCCGCGAGCACGGGCAGATTCGCCCGCGAATTGCGGCCGCGATAGGAAGTCGAACTTTCGATAGGAATTTTCATGAGCGGTGCGAATTCGAACTCCGTGACCATACGAATATCAAAATGGCGGCGATCATTTGTGCCCAGCCCAACCAGGCGGTTTGGGCTGACAGCGCCGGCCAAAACAAGCCGGACAGCCAGAGCACGGCGGCCGCCAATGTCGCATTGCGCTGCGTGTTGCCGCGGCGAATTTCCTCGCGCAACGCCGCCACGTCCGAGTTCTCGACCTGTACCCGGAGGCGCCCCTCTGCCGCGTCACGCACGGCCGTCTGAAATACCTGCGGCACCTGCTGCAGCGCCATCAGCGCGTCCGGCAGATGGGATCGCACCCGCCGCAGCATGGCTCGCGGACTCATTCGTTCGCGCTGCCATTTGCGTAAGTACGGCTGCGCCGTCTGCCACAGATCGAGTTCAGGGTACAGCTGCCTGCCCAGACCTTCGATATTGAACAGGGTTTTTTGCAGCAGAATCAATTGCGGTTGCACTTCCATATCGAAGCGCCGCGCCGTCTCGAACAGCCTCAACAAGACCTGTGCGAAAGATATTTCCTTCAGCGGCTTGTTGAATATAGGCTCGCAGACCGTGCGCACCGCCGACTCCAGCTCATCGACCCGCGTGCCTCTCGGCACCCATCCGGATTCCACGTGCAAGGCTGCGACCCGCGCATAATCGCGGTCAAAGAAGGCCATAAAATTCTCCGCCAGATAGTGCTGATCGCGCGCCTGCAAGGTTCCGACGATGCCGAAATCCACCGCGGCGTAGCGCGGATTCTCGGGGTCGTCGATTTGCACGAAAATATTGCCGGGATGCATGTCGGCATGAAAGAAATTGTCGCGGAACACCTGGGTGAAGAATATTTCCACGCCGTTTTCCGCCAGCTTGCGAATATTCGCGCCGCGGGCGCGCAATTCGTCCAGATCGTTGACGATGACGCCGTGAATCCTCTCCATCACCATGACATTGACGCGGCAATAATCCCAATGCACGTCGGGCACGTACAAGAGGGGCGAGCCAGAAAAATTGCGCTTCAGTTGCGCGGCATTGCCGGCTTCGCGCAATAAATCCAATTCATCGAGAATGGTCTTGCGGTACTCCCGCACCAGCTCGATGGGGCGCAGGCGGCGCGCATCCCGCCAATATTCGTCGGCGAGGTCAGCCAGGTAGTGCAGCACCTCAAGGTCGAGATCGATGATCTCGCGCATCCCCGGACGCAGTATTTTGACCACCACTTCGCCGCCCGTCTTGAGAGTGGCCACGTGCACCTGCGCGATCGAGGCGGCTGCCAGCGGCTCGCGCTCGAAACTGCCGAAAATGTCCGCCAGCGGCAGGCCAAAGGCTTTTTCTATCGAGGCGATCGCTATTGCGCCGTCGAACGGCGGAACGCGGTCCTGCAGCTTGGCCAGTTCATCGGCAATATCGGTGGGCAGAAGATCGCGCCGGGTCGACAGGGCCTGGCCGAATTTGACGAAGATGGGTCCCAATTCTTCGAGCGCCAGGCGCAGTCGCTCGCCGCGCGTGATTCCAATGCTGCGTTGAAACCAGGTCCATGGCGACAAATACACCAGAAATCGAAACGGCCGGTACAAATGCGTGGCGCGCACGAAATCGTCGAGACCATGCCTGACCAGAGCGCGCTGAATCTGCAACAGCCGAACGAGCACTCGAAGCCGCATCAGGCTGCGCCCAGCAGACTCTGTTCGAGTCGCGCCAGCCGCGCCTCGATTCGATCGGCGGTTTCCCGCAGTTCATCGACGCCGCGCAGAAATTCCTCGAGCTCGGTTCTATTCACGAGATCGCGGCCTTCCTCTTGCAAATACTCGGCGATGTTTTCACCCACCGTGCGCCGAGCGCGGCGCGCAAAAGCCAGGGCGCCTGCCGCGAAGCGCGACAGGTTCCGCGCCGGCAGGTCGCCTAGCCACCGGGACAGTTCCTCTTCAGGGTCCGGACGCGCCAGCATGAACAGCTCTCGATATTGGTTTGCGACCTCGGCATCGCCGCGAATCTGGGCGGGACGGCCCGCGCCGGTCTGCCGCACACCGCCGCCCTTGAACAATTGCAGGAGCGCCGGCAGGGACCCCGAGATGGTGGCATCCGCCGCATCGTCGGTTCCGGCCACAAGCGACAGGCGGCCGCCGAAGGCGCCGGCGCGAATCCGGGTAATACCATCCACATCGACTTGCAGGGTGGTGCCCTCGAGGCGCCGCGCCAGCGCGCCGGCCCGCCCCGAGGCGTCGATGCATCGATTGAGCAGGGCTTCGGCCGACGCAAGCCAGGCAGCGGTCGCGGTCATGTCAGACCTTGTAGCCGCGATGCAGGGCGACTATGCCGCCGGTGAGATTGTGATACCGCGTCTGGGCGAAGCCGGCGGTTTGCAGCATCTCGAGCAGGGTTTCTTGATTCGGATGCATGCGAATGGATTCGGCCAGGTAGCGATAGCTGGCCGAATCTTGGGCGACTATCCGTCCGAGCAGCGGCAGCACCTTGAATGAATAGGTGTCGTAGAGCGGTTTCAGTCCCGGTGCGACCGGCGTGGAAAATTCCAGCACCAATAACTGGCCGCCGGGTTTCAGCACCCGATACATGGATTTGAGCGCCGCGGCCTTGTCGGTCACATTGCGCAGCCCGAAGCCGATGGTGATGCAATTGAAGGAGTTATCTTCGAAGGGCAGGCTCTCGGCATTTGCAACCACGCACTCGACATTCCCGACCCAGCCCTTGTCGAGCAATCGATCGCGCCCGATGTCGAGCATTGCCGGGTTCACATCCGACAGGACGACGTGCCCGGTCTTGCCGACTTGCCGGAGCAGGCCCAAGGCGAGATCGCCGGTGCCGCCGGCGACGTCCAGCGCACGCTGACCCGGCCGCAATCCGGTCAAGGACAGGGTGAATTGTTTCCACAGACGATGCACGCCGAATGACATCAGGTCATTCATCACATCGTATTTGCCGGCCACCGACGCAAATACCGAACGGACGCGTTCCGCCTTGTCGTCCCGGGCTACTCGCTCGAATCCGAAATCGACCTGGTCTGGAGTTTCCATGGTGCCCCTCACTCTATTGGAGGCATTGTAGCCGACCGGCGGCGCTCTCAAGGCGCCGCTTGCGGCCGCCTAGCCCGGATTTGCGGCCTCGGCGCAGCGTTGCCGATAGCGCGCCCAGTTGCGTTGATAATCGCGGCCCAGCTCGTGCAGCAGGCTCCAGGTGTAAAGACCGGTGTTGTGGCCGTCGTCGAACAGCAGGCGCAGGGCGTAGTTTCCCACCGGCTCGACGCCGTTGATCCCGACATTCTGCTTGGCGGTCACCAGCACACCCTCGCCCCCGCCGTGGCCTTTCACTTCGGCCGACGGCGAGAAAACCCGCAGGTATTCGAAGGGCAGTTGGTAGTGTGAGCCATCGTCGAATTGCACTTCCAGCAGGCGCGAGGCCGTGCGCAGTTTGATGTCCGTGGGCTGGGGCATGGTTAGCAAGGAAACTGCATCAGAGGATGTACCGCGACAAGTCCTGATCTTTTACCAGTTCGCCGAGATTGCCTTCGACATATTCGCGATTGATGAGCACGTGAGTGCCGTTGCGGTCCGCGGCATCGAAGGACACGGTTTCCAGAAGCCGCTCCATGACCGTGTGCAGGCGCCGTGCGCCGATGTTCTCGGTGCGCTCATTGACCTCGAAGGCGACTTCCGCGAGCCGTTGCACGCCAGAAGCTGCGAATTCCAGATTGACGCCCTCGGTGGCGAGCAACGCCGTGTATTGGCGGCACAGCGACGCATCGGGTTCGGTCAAAATGCGTACGAAATCCTCGACGATCAGCGGCTCGAGCTCGACGCGAATGGGCAATCGGCCCTGCAGCTCAGGAATCAAGTCAGAGGGTTTGGACATGTGGAATGCGCCGGAGGCAATGAACAGCACATGATCGGTCTTCACGGTGCCGTACTTGGTGTTCACCGTGCAGCCTTCGACCAGGGGCAGCAGGTCACGTTGTACGCCTTCGCGTGACACGTCGGCGCCCGTGGTCTCCTGTCGACGAGCGATCTTGTCGATCTCGTCGATGAATACGATGCCGTTCTGTTCCGCATTCTCGACCGCGCGGACCTTGAGTTCCTCTTCATTGATCATTTTCGACGCTTCCTCGTCGATCAACAGCTTCAGCGCTTCCTTGATTTTGAGCTTGCGCTGACGCGTCTTGCCCTGCCCCAGATTTTGGAACATGCCCTGCAATTGCTGGGTCATCTCCTCCATGCCGGGCGGCGCCACGATCTCGACTCCCATGGGCAGAGTGCGCACGTCGATTTCGATTTCTCGATCGTCGAGATGACCCTCGCGGAGCATTTTCCGGAAACGCTGGCGAGTCTCGTTGTCCCGCGGTACCGAGTCGCCGGTAAAACCCGCAGCAGCGCGCGGCAGCAGCACATCGAGCACCCGATCTTCAGCACTGTCGGCGGCGCGGTGACGCACCTTGGCCATTTCTTCCTCGCGAGTCATTTTCACGGAGATTTCGACCAGATCGCGGACGATCGAATCCACTTCGCGACCAACATAGCCCACTTCGGTAAATTTGGTAGCCTCTACCTTGATGAAGGGCGCCTTGGCTAGGCGCGCCAGCCGGCGCGCGATTTCGGTCTTGCCGACGCCCGTCGGACCGATCATGAGAATGTTCTTCGGCGTGATCTCCGAGCGCAGCGATTCGGCCACCTGACTCCGCCGCCAGCGGTTGCGCAGGGCGATGGCCACCGCGCGTTTGGCCGCCTTCTGGCCGACGATATGCTTATCGAGCTCTTCGACTATTTCGCGCGGAGTCATCTGCGACATGGGAACTACAATTCCTCGATGGTCAGATTGCGGTTGGTGTAGATACAGATATCCGCCGCGATATTCAGAGAGCGCTCGACTATGTCGCGCGCCGACAGCTCAGCTTGCATGAACGCCGTGGCGGCTGCCTGAGCGAAGCCCCCGCCCGACCCAATGGCAATGAGATCATGTTCGGGTTCGATCACATCGCCGGTGCCGGAGATGACATAGGTGCTTTCCACGTCAGCTACGCACAGCAACGCTTCCAGCCGCCGCAGGCTGCGGTCGGTGCGCCAATCCTTGGCCAATTCGATGGCGGCTCGCGTGAGATTGCCGAATTTCTCCAGCTTTCCCTCAAAACGCTCGAATAGGGTGAAGGCGTCGGCGGTGCCGCCGGCGAATCCGGCTAAAACCTTGCCGCCGTACAGACGCCGCACCTTGCGGGCATTGGATTTCATCACGCTCTGGCCCAAGGTCACCTGGCCATCGCCGCCGACCGCCACCCTGCCATTGCGCCGCACGGCCAGTATGGTGGTGCCGTAGATTCGATCAGGATCGTGATGCATATCCCTCATGGGTGGGGCCGGGCAGCGGCTGTTTCAAGCGCTGCGTTGGCGGCGCCGCGCGCGGGGATGCGCGGCCTCGTAGACCGTGGCGAGATGTTGGAAATCCAGGTGGGTATAAATCTGAGTGGTGCCGATATTGGCGTGACCGAGCAATTCCTGCACTCCGCGCAGATCGCCGCTGGACTCGAGCAGGTGGGTGGCAAAGGAGTGGCGAAACATATGGGGGTGGACGTGCACGCCGATGCCCTGACGCCGGCCCCAGGCGCCCACCCGCAATTGTACGGCGCGAGCCGACAGGGGACGGCCGCTCTGCCCCAAGAAAAGCGCGCTCGTACTGCCCTTGACCAGCCCCGCTCGCTCGCTGAGCCATGCTTGCAACGCCGCGACGGCATGACGGCCGACGGGCACGATGCGAGTTTTACTGCCCTTGCCGAGCACCCGCACGGTACGGTCCGCGAGATCGATGTCCGCCAGCGCCAGACCGACGAGTTCGGCCAGCCGCAGCCCCGAGGAGTAAAACAATTCCATGATGGCTTTATCGCGGACGGACAGGGAATCATCGACCCGAAACGCCAACAGCCGGCCCATTTGATCGGCATCCAGGGTGGCCGGCAGCCGCTGCTTGGCTTTGGGGGCGCGCACCTCGAGGGCCGGATTGCGCGCGCAATGGCCCTCGCGCATCAGGAATTCGTAAAATGTGCGCACCGCCGACAGATGCCGCTGAATGCTGCGCGGGCTCAATCCGCCGCCATGCAGGGCGGCGGCGAATGTCCGCAGATGGGAGTTATCGAGGCTGTTCCAGGCGTTGAGGGCTCGCTTGCGGCTGAAATCAACCAGAGCGAGCAGGTCGTGCCGATAGGCCGAGATGGTGTGTCCACTCATGCGCCGCTCGTGCGCGAGATGAGATGAAAATCGATCTATCCATGCACATTCGGCCGAATCCATCGTGCTCCCGAGGTCTCACCGCATGAGCGCGTAAGTCACGAGCTCGCCGATGCGGGATAGAAATTCCGTGCTCATGGCCGGGTGAAAGCGCTCGGCGTCGCTCGCGCCGATGGCCAAAATGCCCAGCTCACCCTTCGGGCCCAGGGGCGTGAGCGCCACGGAGCCGATTTCGACCGAGTCCTTGCCGAAGAGATAATCGCGCTGCGCGTCGCGAATCTGTCCGCAGCGGGGCTTGCCGGATTGCAGCAGAGAGTCAAAGGTTTTGACGTCGGTATCCGTCGCATTGCCGGATCGCAGGAAGCGGCCCGCGGCGGCTTCCAGGGAGGGCGCCTGCTCCAGGAACAACACCAGCACCGTATGCATGGCATCGAAATCCTCGCGCAGAGAGGTCTCGATGGCATTGATGGTCTCGAGCAGCGTATGCGCCTGAATGAGCCGCTGGCTGAGACGATGAATCCGATTGGCCAAGGTGTCGTTGGCGCGTGCCACCTCCACCAGTTCCTTTAATTTGCGCTCCAGCGATTGGTTGCGCTCCCGCAGAACTTCGACCTGGCGTTCGACCAGGCTGACCGTGGCGCCGGCGTCGCGCAGATGCGGCAGGCGCAATTTCGCCAGCAGCGGCGTATTGCGCTCGAAAAAATCCGGATAGGTCTGCAGATAGTCCGTGACGCTCGCGTCGTTGAGGCTCTCCTGCTTGATTCCGCGCGCCTGACTGGTAGTCATTATTCAGCTCCCTACAATCCGTTATATGTCGATCGATCCAGTAAACACCGTTGTTGCCGGTCCCGTGAGCCAAAGGCGCTCGCCCTCCGCGGCCCAGGAAACCATCGCCGTTCCGCCCGGTAAGTCGACCCGTACCTCGGCGTCCAGCAATCCGTCCCGCCGGCCGACGGCGACGGCGGCGCAGGCTCCCGTACCGCAGGCCCGTGTCTCTCCCACTCCTCGCTCGAATACGCGCAATCGAATGTGATCGCGGCCGACGATCTGCATGAATCCTACGTTGACGCGCTTCGGAAAGCGCGCGTGTTGCTCGATACTAGGCCCAAACCGTTCGATTGGCGCGGTTTTCACATCCGCCACCCGTATGACGGCATGCGGATTGCCCATCGAGACGGCGCCGATCTCCACATCCGTGCCATCGACGTGCAAGGTATAGGCGCGCGCTTGCGTGGCATCCATGGGCAGCGCGCGTGGATCGAAGTTCGGCACGCCCATGTCGACCGATACCAGTCCGTCGGCCCGGACATGCGCGTGCACCGTTCCACCCGGGCTGCTCATTACCAGATCGCGGCCCAATTCAGGCGCGCGGGCGTACAGCAGTGCGGCTATACAGCGCGCTCCGTTGCCGCATTGTTCGACTTCCGAGCCGTCGGAATTGAAGATTCGATAGAACACACGGCTGTGCGCGTCGTGCGCAGACTCGAGCATCAACGCTTGATCGAATCCGACACCGGTGTGCCGGTCGGCGAGGGCGCGCAGCTTGCTGGAGTTCAAGCGAATGCCGTCGGCAGCGGGAGCGTCGAATACCAAGAAATCGTTGCCCAGCCCCTGCATCTTCAGAAACTCGATGCGCATGGCAGAGAAGCATAGCCGATGCGCCACTTTGTCGCGAGCAGGGGTTGCGCAATCGAAGCTCGAGTTTTACCTTAAAGAGAACAACAAGTTCGAGGGATTATGCGACACGTAATGGTTTTGAATGCGAAGGGTGGATGCGGCAAGAGTACTCTGGCCACCAATATCGCCGTGTTTTTTGCACGCGACGGACACCAGGTGTGCATCGCCGACTACGATCCGCAGCGCTCCAGTCTCGATTGGTTGGCGCAGCGCCCGGCGGATTTGCCTGCGATCAGCGGTGTCGCCGCGTACGAAGAGGGCCTGCGCAGTGTGGCGCGCAATACCGATGTGCTGGTGATCGACGCGCCGGCGCGCGTCCATGGCACTGAACTGAACGAGCTGGTGCGCCGCGCCGAAACCATCATCGTTCCGGTGCTGCCGTCGAGCATCGATATGAAGGCCTGCGGACATTTCATGGCGGAATTGCTCGAGATAGGCAAGGTGTCGCGCAAGCAGGCGCGCCTGGCGGTGGTCGCGAATCGTGTGCGCGAGTACACGCTGATTTATGAAGAGCTGGATCAATACCTGACCAAGCTCAAGGTTCCCTACTTAGGTTCCCTGCGCGAGGCACAGAACTACGTGCGCGCCTATGCCCGCGGCATGGGAGTGCTGGAGCTGCCTGAATACCTGGCCTGGCCGGATTGGAAGCAGTGGCAAGCGATCGGCGAATGGCTGGACAGCAAACGCAGCCAGCCCACGGGCTAGAGTCTGCGCGTCAGCCTAGCCAAGTCCGACTTAAGCTTCGGTGTCGCGCCCGACCAGTCATTGCTCGATGCGGCACTTGCCGCCTCTTTGAACCTGCCGCATAGCTGCAAGGGCGGTAATTGCGGCTCCTGCCGCGCCCGCCTCCTGCAAGGCGAGATTCACTATCCCAATGGCACGCCGCTGGGGTTGTCGGATTCGGAAGTCGCCGAGGGTTACATACTGCTGTGCCAGGCGCGCGCGCTCAGCGATGTGCGCATCGAGACCTTCGACATCAACACGCCGGACCAGGCGCGCAGCAAACGGCTGCCGGCACGCATCGAGCGTGCCGAACAGGTGTCGCACGATGTGATGCGCCTGTATCTGCGGCTGCCGGTCGCCGAGGAGTTCCGCTTCGAGGCAGGGCAGTACATCGACATCATGCTGCAGGGTGGGCGGCGGCGCAGCTTCTCGATTGCCTCGCCGCCGCATGACTCGCGCCTGCTCGAATTGCATGTGCGACGGGTCGCCGGCGGGGAATTCTCGGCGCCGCTGTTCGATGACGACCGGCATAGTGCGCTGTTGACCATTGAGGGTCCGTTGGGCCGGTTTGCATACCGGCCGGGCGACTCGCCCCTGTTACTGGTCGGCGGGGGAACGGGACTGGCACCGTTGCTTGCCATACTGCGCCATGTGATCGAGAACGACATCGAGCGCGACCTGTGTCTGTATTGGGGCGTGCGCGCCGAGCGCGATCTCTACGCGCAGGCACAACTTGAACAACTCGTGGTGCGCGCGGCCGCCGGCCACCGCGCACGACTGACTTACGTGCCGGTATTGTCCGAGCCCACGCCTGAATGGTCAGGCCTGCGAGGCTGGGTGCACGAGGCCGCACTGGCGCACATCCCGGACTTATCGCAATACGAGGTGTATGCAGCAGGGCCGCCGGCCATGATAGCGGCCGTGCGGCACGAGTTCGGCCCCCGTGGAGTCGCGCCCGGCCGGCTGTTTTTCGATTCCTTCGATTACGCGCCGGATACGCTCGATCGCCAACGAACCAACTCCGCCACGAGGTCGTGATCTTGCGCCGACTTCGCCTTCAGCAGCGGCGCTGACAGGCCGCGCTCGCGCAGTGCACCGGCGATGCGTTCGCCCGGCACCAGCCAATGCGCGCGGGCGAATTCGGCGCGCAATTGCACAGTCGCCACCCGCAGCAAATTCTCGGCAATTTCCACGCTGGTCGCGGTGATCACCTGCACGTCCCCGCATGTGAAATTATCGAGCAACGCGGCGAGCACAGCCTGACTGGGTGTCGTCGGCGTGCGTTCGTAGACCTCCGCCGTCGCCACTTGCGCGCCGCGCCGTGTCAATTCCGTTTCGAGGAAGGGCCGGCCGCTCCTGCCCTTGATGATCAGCACTCTGCGGCCCTCCAGATGCTCCATCCGCGGATCTTTGAGCAGGGACTCGGAATCGAAATTTCCCTGTGGTTGGACTGCCACGCGGTAGCCGGCTTGATTGAGCGATCGGGCCGTCGCCGGGCCCATGGCCGCCAGCGTGAGATCGCGCCTTTGATCGAGCAGCGAGGCGCCGAAGCGCACGGCGTTGGTGCTGGTGAATACAATAAAATCGAATTTATCAAAAGGACCCAGCTGATGCGCCGTGTCGCGCCGATTGCCGATGGCTTTGATGTCCACCGCCGGCAGACGCAGTGTGCTCGCCCCTTCGATTTCCAACAGCCGGCATAACGGCATCGCCTGCTGCTCAGGCCGAGTGACAAGGACGCCGACACCTTGCAATGCAGGCATGGTTTAGCCGGCGCGCAGGCGCTCGAGCAGCTCACCCGCTCCGGCCGCCATAACACGCTCGGCCAGTTGGTGGCCGAGAGCGGCGGGGTTGGCGATGTCGCCCGAGAGACGGTCGCGCACCAGTCGCGAGCCGTCGGGTTCGGCCACCAGGCCGTCGAGCCATAGACGCTGTCCCGCTACTCGGGCATGCGCCGCGATGGGCGATTGGCAGCTGCCGCCGAGCCGATGCGCGAATGCCCGCTCGGCATCCATGACGATCCGCGTGCCCGCATGATTGAGAGGAGAGAGCAGGGCGACGGTGCGCTTATCGGCCGCGCGGCACTCGATGCCGATCACGCCTTGCGCCACGGCGGGCAAACAGATCGCCGGATCGAGGCGGGCGGTAATGCGCGATTCCCAGCCCAATCGAATCAGGCCGGCACAGGCCAGCACAATGGCATCCATGTCGCCGGCATCGAGCCGCCGTATGCGCGTGTCCACATTGCCGCGTAGCGTCTCTATGCGAAGATCCGGTCGGGCGGCCAACAATTGCGACTGCCGCCGCAGGCTCGAGGTACCGACGCGCGCTCCATTCGGCAGGTCGCGCAGCTCGCCGCCCTTGATCATGAGCAAGGCATCGCGTGCATCCGCGCGCTCGAGTACAGCTGCCACGGTCAATCCCTCGGGAAGGACGCCGGGCAGATCCTTCATGGAGTGAACGGCGATGTCCGCGCGATGTTCTTCGAGGGCGACTTCGAGTTCCTTGATGAACAGGCCCTTGCCGCCGATGGCGGCCAAACTCCGATCTTGAATGCGGTCGCCCTGAGTCACCATGGGCACGAGTTCCACGTCGAGACCGACATGTGTCCGGCGCAGCAGCGACGCAACGTGCTCGGCCTGCCATAACGCGAGCTGGCTCTTGCGGGTCGCGATCCTCAGAGGCGCTGTCGGCGTGGTCATATTGGTTGGGGATCGTCGGGGAACAACTTGGATTTCAGTCGGTAAATGGCGGAGATGTCCTCATCGCCAAAGCCCTGCACCACCAGCTGTGCATACTGTGCCAGAGTCGATTCGACCACGGGCAGCTGCGCACCGCGCTTGGCCGCCATCTCGCGGCAGATCCGCAAGTCCTTGGCATGCAGGCGCACGCGGAATCCCGCGGGATAATTGTTGTGCGCCATGAATGGCGCACGGTTGACGAAGTACCAGCTCGAGCCCGCGCCTTTGCCCAGCAGTTCGATCAATTGATCGAGCGGCAGGCCCTCCGCATGCGCAAAGGCCATGGCCTCGCCCACGGCTTGGATGATGCCGGCACACATGATTTGGTTGGTGGCCTTGGCTGCCTGACCCGCGCCGCTGGGGCCCAGGTAGGCGACGTTCTTTCCCATGGCTTGCAAGATCGGCTGCGCGCGTGAATAGACCGGTTCATCTCCGCCCACCATGATGGCCAGCGCGGCGGTACGTGCACCCTCCACGCCGCCGCTCACCGGACAGTCGAGAAAGCCGACGCCGAGCGCATCGAGCTGCGTGCGAAGGTCGCGTGCCGTGCCGGCGGCCACGGTGGAACAGTCCATCACGATCATGTTGGGATTCAGGCCCGGTTCGAGACCTGCGACGACGGCGCGCAGGTCCTCATCGGCGGAAACGCAGATGACGACCGCTTCGCAGTTGCCCGCCAATTCAGCCAAGCTGGTGAAGGCAAGACAACGCAGTTCTTCGGCTAGCGCAGTTGCTTTGAGGGCGGTGCGATTCCACACCCCCGTCAAGAAGCCCGCACGATGAAGACTGCGCGCCATATGCGCGCCCATGGCACCCAATCCGACGAAACCTGTTTGCATACGATCGGCTCACTCCCTTTCCGCGGAAGCGTAGCCTAAGGCTTTGCGCCGAGCGGGGCAAAGCGCATGGTCGATCTAGCCGGCGGGTGGGGAAACGACCGTCAGTTTACGTCGTGCTGTTGCACGTGGCGTCGATGTCGTGTTTGGCATTGACGCGCTCGGAATCGATTTCATCGGAGGTCAAATACTGACGCTCACCGTCGGTGCCGGTCTTGTACAAGCGCCGCCCTTCGATCATTTTCTTGTAGCGATCCTGTGCTTCGGCGCATTGCTTTTCACGCACCTGTTCCACGTCTTGGTCAACGACCTTCTTGGCCGCATCGTCCGCTGCCGGGCCGCCGCTTCTGGCGGGGGCCGAGGCCATGGGCCGGGATGGCGCGGCCGCATGCGTGCCGTGAATACCGAGAAGCTCCACGACTTCCGCGTGCACGCCGTCCGGCGGGCGGTCACCGTATTGAAGCTTGCCTTGCGCATCGACCCACTTATAGACGACCGCTCCGGCCATGCCGGACCAGGCAACCAGAGCAGCGAGCAATAAAAGGCGTTTCATGGTCCGATCCTCGATTTGAAAACAACGCACCTTAAGAATTCTACAGCGCGCGCGAACCCGCTTCACCCGTGCGAATTCGCACTGCCTGTCCCAGGTCTGCGACGAATATCTTGCCGTCGCCGATTTTACCCGTACGCGCCGTCTCAATAATGGCTTCCACCACCCGATCTACTTGCTCCTCATCCACTGCCAGCTCGAGCTTTATCTTCGGCAGGAAGTCGACGACGTACTCGGCTCCTCTATAGAGTTCAGTGTGGCCCTTTTGGCGGCCAAAGCCTTTGACCTCTGTCACGGTAATGCCTTGTATGCCTACATCGGCCAAAGCCGCCCGGACATCGTCAAGTTTGAATGGTTTGATGATGGCGATGACCATTTTCATGCAGGCAAACTCCTCAATTCGAGTAAAGACTCAGTTTAGCAGTGGAATACAATCAAAAATGCTGCATAGCAGCATGGAGTATTGGAAATTTCTGTTGTATAAACTCCATGCGTCTTGCGTCGGGCGCGCGAATATAAAAAACGGCACGGGCCCTTTGCAGGACCCGCGCCGCCGGGATATCGCACCGACGGGGGAGTTGGCTGGCTTGCCGGCGCGAGATGCTCCTAAATCGTCAGTAGTTCTGGCCTCGCTCGATAACGGGCGAGACCACTGAAATCCTCGCGAATCAATATAAATTGGCTGCGTATGCTCATTAAGGGCTCCTAAATGGCGTCCGGTCCGGTTTCCCCGGTACGTACCCGCAAGGCCTGTTCCAGGTTAAGTACCCACACCTTCCCATCGCCTGTCTTCCCAGTCCTGGCCACGTTGCAAACTGCTTCCATCACCTGCTCCGCAATCGAATCGTCCACCGCCAGTTCAATCTTGGCCTTGGGCAGAAAATCCACCTGGTACTCGGCGCCCCGGTATATTTCCGTGTGCCCGCGCTGCCGGCCATAGCCGTGTACTTCCGTGACGGTAAGTCCTTGAAT
Organism: Gammaproteobacteria bacterium; assembly: GCA_025358295.1. Taxonomy (GTDB): domain Bacteria; phylum Pseudomonadota; class Gammaproteobacteria; order Steroidobacterales; family Steroidobacteraceae; genus Bog-1198. Next base: position 3,780 of record JANYJY010000003.1, on the reverse strand, counting down.
GCCGATATCCGCCACCGCCTGTCTCACCTCGTCCACCTTGAATAGCTTAATGACGGCGGTGATCAGCTTCATGCATTTGTCTCTGCTTTCACCGGTTAATTCCCTAAGCTCCGAGCGCTGCCTCCGCGTACTATGGAACTTGAGTAATGCAGCTTCCGTGCCAGCCTCGGGCAGCAGTGAATCAACGGGTTGCGCGATGCGAGGCGGTGCGATGCACCGTCGTGGCGCGATCGCGGGCGATGACTGCGTTACCGGAGTGCAAAGGCTTGAGCAATGCGGGAGATCCTATGAGCTTTATCAATTCAAGCGGTTTGGATGACTTGGCGCGCCGGCTGGCCGATTCAGTGCCCGAGTCCGTGCGTGCCTTCGGGCGCGATTTGGAGGGCAATTTCAAGGCCGTGCTGCAAGCCCAGCTCAGCAAACTCGATTTGGTGAGCCGCCAAGAATTCGATGTTCAGGCGGCCATTCTGGAAAAAACCCAGGCCAAATTGACGGCCATGGAAGCGCGCCTAAAGGAGATCGAGGGCAAGCTCGCGCCGCAATAGAATTCCCAGCATCGAGAACAAGGACCGTTGTGCGGAACTCACAGGATGTGAGCACGGTGTTCAGCCGAGCAATTCTGGGGCTCGACTCGCCGCTGGTGCGTGTGGAGGTGCACTTGGGAGCCGGCCTGCCCGCATTTGCCATGGTCGGTCTGCCCGAAGCGGCGGTACGAGAGAGCAAGGAGCGCGTCCGCACGGCGCTGGTTACCTGCGGTTTCGACTTTCCGGCGGGGCGCATCACCGTCAATTTATCGCCCGCCGATTTGCCCAAGGAGGGCGGGCGCTTTGATCTGCCCATTGCTGTCGGCGTCTTGGCCGCCACGGGAAGGATTCCGCAGCAGGCGCTGAAGGAACGCGAGTTCTATGGGGAATTGTCGCTGAGCGGCGAACTACGCCAGACGCCCAAGCTTCTGCCGGCGCTCATCGCCGCATCGCGCTCCAACAGAGAAGTGATTTTACCCTTGACCAATGCGCTCGAAGCGGGCTTGGTCCCCCATGCCAAACTCAAGCTGGCCGGCCATTTGCGAGAAGTGCAGCGTGCCCTCAACGGCAGGGCCGCATTGCCGTGCATCGCGCAATGCTCGGAGCTCGGCGGCACCGAACCGGCCGGTCTCGCCGGAGCAGAGTCGCCACCGGATCTGGCCGAAGTGCGCGGCCAGTTTGCCGCCAAGCGCGCGCTTGAGATTGCCGCCGCCGGCGAGCACGGCTTGATCATGATCGGACCTCCGGGCGCCGGCAAGACGCTGCTGGCGCAGAGACTGCCCGGCCTGCTGCCGAAGCTCACGGCGCTGGAGTGTTTGGAGGTCGCGAGCCTGGAATCCGCGGCGGGACGCAGACCCAGTCTCGGAGGGCGCCGGCCTTTTCGCAGCCCGCAACATACGGCGTCGGTCGCGGCGCTGATTGGCGGCGGCGCCATGCAACCCGGCGAACTCTCGCTGGCGCATCTGGGTGTTTTGTTTCTCGATGAGCTGCCGGAGTTCCCACGCAATGCATTGGAGGCGCTGCGCGAGCCGCTCGAAAGCGGCGTAGTGAATCTGCGAAGACTTAAACGAAGTTGCGAATTCCCCGCACGCTTTCAATTGGTGGCGGCAATGAATCCCTGTCCCTGCGGCTACGCTGGCGACAGGCGCGCACGCTGTCATTGCACGGCGGAACAAGTGGAGCGCTATCGCCGCCGCATCTCCGGGCCGCTGATCGATCGAATCGATATCCATGTCGAGCTACGGGCGCTGCCCGTCGAACATCTGCTCGGAGAAATGCCCGCCGGAACGGAGAGCTCCGCCGCAGTCGCAGCGCGGGTCGCGTCCGCCCGGCAAGTCCAGATGCGGCGTCAGGGAAAATTCAACGCGCGGCTGGGGCCGGCGGAGGTGACGACCTACTGCGGCTTGCCGCCTGAGTGTCGCATCCTGTTGAGCACGGCCGTGGCGCGCCTGGGATTATCGGCGAGGGCCTGTCATCGAGTGATGAAGTTGGCCCGCACCTGCGCCGACTTGGGCGGCGAGCCGAGGATTCGCAAGATCGATGTGGCGGAAGCCGTGCAGCTGCGCGCACTCGACAAGCTTACTTGTTGAGCGACACCATGTAGTCGACCGTCATGCGAATGGTTGCGTCCGGCCAGGTCGTACCACCCTTGGGCGGCATATTGCCCTTGCCGTTGAGGGCGTCCTTGTAGAGGGTTTCCTTGCCCTGAGCGAGGCGCGGACCCCAGGCCGCATGATCTCCCATCTTCGGGGCGCCATTCACGCCGGTGGCGTGACAGGCCGAGCAGACCTTGTTAAAGGCCATTTCGCCGGTGGTCGGCAGGTCCGCGGCGACCGCCGGAGCCGTCACGACGGTCAACGCCGAGTTGTCCTTGCCCGCGATGGCAACATGCCCAAAGGGCGCCGTGTTGTGCTGAACGCCTTTGAGCCGCAGGGGCTCCAAGAGGACAGCCTGCCCCTGAGTATCCGCGCCGATGGAGCGCGCGACCCCAAAGAGGATGATCGCAACGACAATGAGAACGCCCAGCACCAAGCTGAAGGAATTGAAGAAGTGCGTATCTGAAGATTCGGTGTTGGACACGATAACTCACTGAAATTTGGTGAAAAAAAATACCGGGGGCCTGCGTAGTATAGCGACAGCCGACAAATCTCGAAATAGCCTGCGCTATCTATCCAGGGGACTTTTCACACCGAATGCCCCCTTACCCGTGACGTGGGTGTAAATCATGGTGGTCCGCACTGTTTGAACGGCCCGCTGTAGGATTTTCTCATGCTGGTGATGGCGGATCGGACCATCAACCGGGGGGGGTCCTGCAGAGCGATCCCGCGGGAAATACCCATTGCCAGCCCCAATGCGTAGCTTGGACGCAACGGTCAGGTGGGTCAAAAACGCCTCTACCCCGGCGCACCCAAATCGCGAGGATGCCCGCGACAATGGAATTTTACCTAGCGCCGTATCCATTGCAGATAAGCCTGTTCGGTACGATACGCCAAATGCTGAGTGTGCATTTTTTCGCGCGCCGCCTCGAACAAACCACGTCCCTCAGGCATATATTCTTTCTGGGAGTGTTACACGACACTCCGCAATCCGATCCGAAGGAAATCAGGAAGATGTCTAAAGGTCCATCACACTATCTCCCGCATTCGACGCATTTCATCCGCCGCTTAGGTCGGCGAACGAAACGTCTAATTAATCGTTAGGCACATGAAAACTGACGACATCGCATTGATCCAGATCGATGTTAGTGGTCGCCTCTGCGTTTCCCCAAAAACAGCCTCCTTTCCTTTCATTTATCGCGCAGGTATGGAGGTCCATTGGGACTCGCAATCCAAATTTCTCTATTCACCTCCGCCTCGGGACTGGCCGCATCCCCGGTGGTTCCGCCAGATAACCGGCGCGGTGAAGGGCGAATACGGGGTCACTTTGATAATCTCGCCCGAGACGCAGTGGCGTAATATCGATGACGCCCTGAAATTGGGACTCGCGCCTTAAGAGTTTCACGGGGCGGCGCATTGATGTCGTGGTTACGCGATCGACTCGTCGCGGTGTGCGTGGGAATGGCAGTGCCAGCTGGGGCTGATTGTCGCGCTTCATACATGGACGCCCCTTCTTGCCAAGCCCTTCTTTTCGATTCCGGTTCTACAGGTAGAAATTGCAGCCATACATTCGGCCTCCGTTTGCGGTTTGTCGCCGCGGGCCCTGATGGAATTTGCTGGTTGAGTCCTGATCACGTCAGCGGACTTTCGATGTCCCATGA
>JANYJY010000073.1 GCA_025358295.1 Gammaproteobacteria bacterium | reverse complement strand
GGCTGGGTTGGACTCGATCCGACCTCCGGCCTGCTCGCCGGAGAAGGACATATTCCGCTGGCTTGCACTCCCGACGCATCCGGCGCCGCGCCTATTTCCGGCCTCCTCGGTCCGTGTCAAACCACCTTCCATCATGAAATGTCGGTACGGCGAATTTATGAATCGCCGCGCGTCACCAAGCCCTACAGTGAGGAGCAATGGGGGGAACTGCAGGCGCTCGGCGAGGCCGTCGATTCCGATTTGCAAACGAGTGATGTGCGTCTCACCATGGGCGGCGAACCCACCTTTGTCTCGAGCGCGGATGCGCTCGCACCGGAATGGAATACCGAGGCGCTCGGAGAAGGCAAACGAAAAATCGCCACTCAGTTGTTCCGCAAACTCAAGCAGCGCTATGCGCCCCTGGGACTGGCGCACTTCGGCCAGGGCAAATGGTATCCCGGCGAGCAGTTGCCGCGTTGGTCCCTGAATTGTTTCTGGCGCAAGGATGGCGAGCCGATTTGGAGCGACGAGTCTCTCATTGCCGACCAGTCACACCGATATCCGAACGCCTCGGCGAATGCGTCGCTGCTGTTGCGCGCGGTCGCCGATCGCTTAGGGACCTTTGCGCAGTCCGTATTCCCGGCCTATGAGGACGTGCATTACTATTTGCTGCGCGAGGGCAAGCTTCCCAGCAATGTCGATCCCTTGAATTCGGCACTCACCGACCCACTTGAGCGTCAGCGTCTGGCGCGAATCTTCGACGGGCAATTAGGCACTCCTGCGGGCTACGTCCTGCCCATCGCCCGCGGGATCGACGATGCCCATTGGCGCAGCAGTGCTTGGCCCCTGCGCCGTGAGCACTGCTACTTGATACCGGGCGATTCGCCCATCGGCTATCGGTTGCCGCTGGATTCACTGCCGGCGGTAAAGCCCATCGATTTCCCGCATGTGCATGCGCCCGATCCCAACCAGGACTTCGCTGCGCTGGCGCTGCATGGAGATCTTTTGCGAAGGCGGGAACGCATGGGTGGTAAGGGCGGCAATTCGTCCATGCCCACCCCCGTCTCTGTGCCCGAGCCGGTCGAGCTGGCCGTCGTTCGAACCTCGTTGTGCGCTGAGGCGCGCGACGGTGTGCTGTATGTGTTCATGCCGCCCACGGAGCGACTCGAGGATTATCTGGAGATGGTAGCGGCGGTGGAGGCGAGTGCGAAAGCATTGGGCCAACCCTTGGTCATGGAAGGGTACGAGCCGCCGCAGGATCCACGGGTGCTCAACTTCAAGGTCACCCCGGATCCCGGCGTGATCGAGGTGAATGTGCAACCGAGCGCGAGCTGGAAAGAGCTGGCCGAGCGCACCCATTTTCTCTACGACACGGCGCATGAATGCAGGCTGCGTTCAGAAAAATTCATGGTCGATGGCCGGCATGTGGGAACCGGCGGCGGCAATCATGTGGTGATGGGCGGCGCCACCCCGAAGGATTCTCCGTTTCTGCGGCGACCCGATCTGTTGCGAAGTCTGATCTCCTATTGGCACAACCACCCTTCGCTGTCGTATCTGTTCTCAGGATTATTTATCGGTCCGACCTCGCAGGCGCCGCGCGTCGATGAAGCGCGCAATGATTCCGTGTACGAGTTGGAAATAGCATTCAAGCAATTCCCGAAGGTCGGCGCCGAGGTTGCTCCCTGGCTGGTGGATCGGCTGCTCAGAAATCTCTTGATCGATATGACCGGCAATACCCACCGCGCGGAATTCTGCATCGACAAGCTGTATTCCCCCGATGCCTCGAGCGGACGGCTTGGGCTGCTCGAGATGCGTGCATTTGAAATGCCGCCTCACTCGCGCATGAGCCTGGTTCAGCAGCTCCTGCTGCGATCATTGGTGGCGCGTTTCTGGCGCGAGCCGTATGCGCCCCGGCGCTTGACGCGCTGGGGAACCCAGCTGCATGACCGCTTCCTGCTGCCGCATTTTGTTCGGGACGATTTCTCCAATGTCATCGCGGAGCAAAAGCTGGCCGGCTTCGCCATGCAACTCGACTGGTTTGCGCCACACATGGAATTTCGCTTTCCCAAGCTCGGCGACCTCGCTGTACAAGGCGCCCTGATCGAACTGCGTCAGGCGCTTGAGCCCTGGCATGTCATGGGTGAGGAAGGAGCACCGGGCGGCACGGCGCGGTATGTCGATTCGTCTCTGGAGCGCGTCGAGGTGAAGGCCGGCGGTCTCGCCCCGGATCGCTATGTGATTACCTGCAACGGCCGCGCGGTACCGATGCGGACGACAGGCTGCGAGGGAGAATTCGTCGCCGGCGTCCGCTACCGTGCCTGGCGCCCATGGTCGGCTCTACATCCCACGATCGGCATTCATGCACCCCTGACGTTCGATATAGTCGATACGTGGATGAAGCGTTCCATCGGTGGCTTTCAGTATCATGTGGTGCATCCTGGCGGGCGCAGTCATGAGACCCATCCCGTGAACGCATTCGAGGCAGAGAGCAGGCGATTGGCGCGATTTTTCAGGATTGGTCATACGCCGGGGCGTATGAATGTCGAGCCGGCCGCGGTGAGCGAAGAATTTCCCTTCACGTTGGATCTGCGCAATCATCGATAAAGATCCGCGACTTGACAGTTATCGCAGCGACCCGCATCGCTACGATGAGCTTTTGGACGGCGAAGGCCAGGTCCGACGCCATTGGCAGCCCTTGATCGAAGGCCTATTCGAAGACGATGCGCGCGCCGCGCGGCGCGCCGCCGAATTCACGCGGCGGATGATCGTCGAGAACGGCATTACCTACAATGTCTACGCCGATCGGCAAGGGCGTGACCGGCCCTGGATACTCGATCCTCTTCCCTATCTTGTCTCGGCGCCGGAGTGGAAGACCATCGAAGCGGGCGTCGCACAGCGCGCACGACTATTGAATGCGGTATTGGCTGATCTGTACGGCCGGCAGGAACTTCTCTCTCGAGGAGCGCTGCCGGCAGAAATCCCTTATGGCCACCCCAATTTTCTCTGGCCATGCACGAATATCCGGCCCCCCGGGGATCGATGGCTGTCCATTTATGCCGTCGATTTGGCGCGCGCGGCTGATGGTCGCTGGTGGGTGCTCGCCGACCGCACCCAGGCGCCGTCGGGTCCTGGCTACGCATTGGAGAATCGCCAAATCGTACGCCGTGCGTTTCCGCACTTGGCGCAGTCCATGGAGGTGCGTCCGCTCGGCGCCTTCTTTGCCGCCTTTAGGGACGAGTTGCTGCGCGGAGGGGAAGAAGAACCCTTGGCCGTGGTGCTCACGCCGGGCTCGTTCAATGAAACGTATTTCGAGCACGCCTATCTCGCGCGCCAGCTAGGCTTTCCCCTGGTCGAAGGACATGATCTGACCGTGCGCGACGAGAGTGTGTTCTTGAAGACTCTGTCAGGCCTGAAGCGCGTACACACCATCCTGCGCCGGCTGGACGATGACTTTTGCGACCCGGTGGAATTGCGGGTCGATTCGGCGCTCGGTGTGCCCGGGTTGCTTGCTGCAATCCGCAAGGGGAGGGTATTCCTCGCCAATGCACTGGGCAGCGGCGTGCTGGAATCGCCGGCGTGGCTGGGCTTTCTGCCGGCGGTTGCGCAGCAGATGATCGGCGAGACGCTCAGCCTGCCATCGGTGGCGAGCTGGTGGTGCGGCGAGCCGCCTGCCTTCGATTCGGTCAAGGCCAATCTGTCCAATTTGGTGATCAAATCGACTTTCCCGAATCAAAAGCTCGGCGCCGTGTTCGGCAGCGAGCTGAACTCTGCGGAGCGCGCTGCGCTCATCGCCCGCATGCAGTCGCGCCCGCACGCCTTCGTGGCCCAGGAGCATCTGGCCTTTTCCCAGGCTCCGGTGTGGTACACGAAAAGTGCCGGCGAATTTTCCGCCCGTGCACTGGGCATCCGCGTTTATGCCATCGCCACGCCCGATGGCTATCGTGTCATGCCGGGTGGGCTGGCGCGTTTCGCATCCAACGCCCATGCGGAAATCGTCTCCATGCAGCGCGGCGGCGGCAGTAAGGATGTGTGGGTGCTATGCGAATCCGAGGAGGCGTCGGATGAAGCGACGGCACCCATTGTCCGTGTCGATCGCGCCCCCAACGAGCATCACGATCTGCCGTCGACCTTGGTCGAGAATCTATTTTGGATGGGCCGCTATACGGAGCGCTGCGAATACAAGACGCGCTTACTGCGTGCCACCCTGGGTTTAAGGCGCAATCTTCCGTTTCGCGCACATGCCATGCAGATGGGCAAGCAATTCGGTGCCGTCGGCGTATTCGACTCTGCAAAGAACGTTACCTTGAGCAGCGACATCGCGCGGCTGGGCGATTGCGCCGCTCGGGTACGGGGCAGCTTGTCCGGGGAGAATTGGCGCGCGCTGACGGTATTGCAACGCGACTTTCACCGTGCTGAGGCATCGCATAACGACGTGAGGGAAACTCTGGACAGCCTGTTGCTGTCGTTGGCGGCGCTGGCCGGCTTCGCGCTCGATGACATGACCCAGGATGACGGCTGGCGCTTCATGATGATCGGCCGGCGTTTGGAGCGGCTGCAATTTCTCGCGGAACTATTGTCTCGACGCCTGACCGGCGCCGGGACGCCGCTTCGCCAGGAACTCGAATGGATACTCGAGATCGGCGACAGCGCGATCACGTATCGCACCCGTTATCGAGCTCCGCCTGTTTGGGACAACACCATCGATCTTCTGGTTTATGACGACAAGAATCCGCGCGCGCTCGCGTTCCAATGGCGCGCGATCAACAGCCTGCTGATCGAAGTGGCCGAGTCCTTAGGCTCCAAGCCGCAGGAGACCTTGTACGAGGCGGTAACAGGCTTGATGGAGCTGAAGTTCGAGCATCTCGGCGGCAAGTTAGATTCGCAGCAGGAGTCGCGGCATGCGATGTCGCAATGCCTCGAGGCGCTGATGTCGGCTGCGGCCCAGTTGTCCGATCAACTCACTTCCCAGCATTTTTCGCATATCGATTATGACTTGCGCGCTGTGTCGGCGTAATGCGCTACGCTGTGCGCCATTCGACGGAGTATGAATACGGCGGTGTGGTCGCGCATTCGCACCACCTGTTGCACTTGACGCCGCGTGAGTCGGCGTACCAACGCTGTCTCGGGCATTCGCTGCTCCTTGATCCGAAGCCCAGCTCGGCACGCGAGGATGTCGACGCCTTCGGCAACCCGATCACCCGGCTCGAATACGATCGTTCGCATGACCGCCTGACCGTTACGGCGGAGATGCAAGTCGAGATTATTCCCCGCCTGGGGGTCTCGCTGGAATCCACTGAACCCTGGGATAGCGTTCGCGGCCGTTTGAGCTATCACGCGGCACCCATGACGGTCGCCGACCTCGATGCATGCCGGTTTCGGATGCGATCGAGTCATGTGCTGCTGAAGCGGGCGTTCGAAGACTACGCAGAGGATTGTTTCCCGCGGGGCCGCTCGTTAGCCGCCGCCTCGGAGGATCTCATGCGCAAGATTCATCGTGAGTTCAGGTACGAACCTGGATCGACGGTCAATCGAACCTCGACCATGGATGTACTCAAGAGCCGTCGCGGGGTGTGTCAGGATTTCACCCATTTCATGATCGGCTGCCTGCGATCGTCGGGGCTGGCGGCCCGCTATGTGAGTGGCTATGTGAGGAACATCCGCAAGGACGGCCTGGCGGCGATAGGGGGAGATGCTTCGCATGCCTGGGTGTCGGTGTACTGTCCTCCGCTGGGGTGGCTGGACTTCGATCCCACCAACGATTGCCTGGTCGGTGCGGATCACGTGACCCTTGCCTGGGGCCGGGACTTTGGCGACGTGTCGCCGCTGCGCGGCATGATCGTCGGCGGCGGCCGGCACAAGCTTAAAGTCGATGTACGAGTGCAGCCGCTGGCGCCATGATCGTCGCACTCGAATTGCCTGCCTGATCGCACCGAACAGAGGCTTTTGTTAATGGCGTTGCTGTACAACCGATTCGTGCGCAAAATGCCGTACCCGCGCTACTGGTAGTAGCGGAACCCGGGCCCAAGGCAGTCCCGTCGTTGCCGGCGAGAGGTGTTGCGAATGACCGAGTCGTCCCCCGCGAATCCGGAGCTGGCCATCGTGTTACCGCTCGGCGTCGTCGCCAATCAGCTGATGAGAATAGAGGCGGATCTGCGATTTCTGAACATGAAGGCGCTGGCTTATGCCAAGGAGAGAGATGCCGGCCTGGTGGCCCGCATGGCCATCCCCATCGAGAGAATCAACCAAGCTCTTGATCTGATTCGCCGCCTCGTCGCGGACATCGAGACCGACGTACAGCCGGATTCCCCGAGGCCGGGTCGGGTTTCATCCAAGGAACCGAGCTCGCGCGAGCGATTCCCGGATCGGGAAGACTGAATCCCTGCCGCGTGCGCGTGGCAAACTCCGCGTTCACTCGCTGAAGGGTGGCTGAGCCTACGCATTCAAAGTGGCAGTGGCGTCTATGTTCCGCGTCGGTTTGCAACCGCCCTCAAGGGTCGCGTCATCCCGGTCGCATCAACGCTTCAGGGAGCAATGCGTGCCGCGCGCAACAACTCTCCTTCCACCGTTCCGCTGACCGATGCAATGGCGTTGATATCCGCCTCGTTCCAGCTAATCGTCAAGTTGCCCACGGCCGCACTGTCTCTTTTCAAGGTTACCTGTGCCGTAACGAGGTTGCTCGTTTGGTCCCAGGACACGGTGCCGGACACGGCGACATCTTGTGTGAATCGCACAGACTTGAGATGGAAGGCATAGCCTACGGCGGTGGCGTTGTAGCTAAATTGGCCGCCGCGCAAGCCGCTGCCAACATAATTATTACTCACATAATAACGGGCGATGATGTCGCCGACCGCCTCGAGGCCGGCTGCAGCGATCCGCCGTTGAGGAGCGGATGCCTTGTTGCCGGCCCGCGCGGTGAGGGGAGCAAGATCGCAGGCGTAGAACGCGAATTTGGGTACGGTGCGCACCGGGCGAACTTTTCGGACACAATTGGTATTCCCCGGGGCGAGGTTGTTGACGAAGCGGCCGATGATGCCGACGGTGCAGCCGATCCAGTCGCTTTCTGCCACGACGTGCCCCAGATTGGGCACCACCACATGAACCGCGTTCGGAAATTGTTGGGTGGTCTCGTTGGCGTCGATGACCGAGGTAATGGCATCGAGGTCGCCCGAAAGCACCAGAGTCGGGACGGTCGGAAATCGGACGTTCGCGGGCAATGGCGCTCCGGGATCTCCCGGCGCCAAATTCTTGGGTGGGGCTGGCCATGGCAGGCAGGAATCAAGCGGAGTGATATAGACCTGGGACGCGATACCTTCGTCCACCGTGAAGGGCGCGAATAGATTCGGACGATTGGTACGCGCGTCCTGAAGCGCGCCCGCATATTGGCGGTTACGTGTCGCTCGGGGATCGTTCAAGTCATACAAAAGACCATAGTCCGTGCAGGTCACAGCTTCGTACAGTCCATAGCTGTAAACGGCTGCCGCATCGACGCGAGCCGTGTTGATCTCGGACACCAACCGCAACAAGGGTAGGGGATCGGCGGAATTCAACCATGCTCGGGCCGCTGCATCCAGGTCTCGATAGATTGGCGGGCCAAAACCGGCGGAGTCGATGAGATAGATGAGTGCGCTGGTATCGAGAGTCGTCGCCTGCAAATCCCCGTTGCCGTCGGGGGCGTCTCCCGTGATGGGGTTCGCGCGGATGGCATTCACGATTTTGCGCATTCGTGCCGTCGCGGTCCCGCCGAGCGAATTGCAGCTCGGCGAGCGGTCGCAGCTTAAATCGATGCCCGACCAGGCGGCAGCCCAATCCGTGGCAAACCAGGGATCGGGTGCTCGTACGGGATAGGCGCTGTCGAGAATGATGCTGCGCAGCCGTCCAGGATAAAGACCCGCGAAAATCTGTCCGACGAAAGTTCCGTAGCTGTCACCGTAGAAATCGACATCATCGATATTTAACGCGTCCATCACGGCGACGATGTCGGCCACGGCAAAATCGGTTCGATAGAACCAAGCGCTGCCGCCCAGCTGCTTGGCGCAGGCGGCGACGGCGTCGAGATCCGTAGACCCCGTTTGCATGTCCAGGCAGTCGATTGCGCCGGACAGGCCGGTGCCGCGCTTGTCGACAATGAGTACGTCGCGGCGATCGCGTAGCGCGTCGAACAAACTCAAATAAAAGTCGCGTGAGCCGGTGGATGAATACCCGGGCCCGCCTTCTTGCGGCAGGAGGGTGCCCAGCCGCGACTGAGTGTTATCTGAGCGCGGATAGTATTCGAATCCGATGGTAATTGTCCCGGCCACCACGCCGCTGGGATCAATCGCGCGCTTGATGGTGCCGCAATATCCGGTGTAAATGGTATTGCACAGCGTGAGAGTGAGATTGCCAACCTCGATTGACGTCGGCAGCGCGTTAGCGCTTCCCGCCAGCCCCAACGTGAGGCATGCGAACAGGGTGACGCCAAGCCAAGACTGTCGAGTGAATTCCATGAAAGGCTCCTCTTACGCGTGTCGCTGAGACTAGCACGCGGAGCAATTGCCGCTGCCACGGAGCTTGAACCAGTGGCGTCAACTATGGAGATATATGTCAAATGAAGGCCCGGTGCGAGGGTCGCCTGCTCATGGCTTCGCTAAGTCATCACGAATACAGGTCGAATTGACGCGTGTCGCCGATGACTTTATCGAACTCCAACCCTAGGGTTTCAAGCACGGGCTCTGCGACGGGTCGCACCTGCTTGGCAATGTAGTGTTCGCGATCGAGAGGATGCTTGAGGTTGTCGAGCGGTTCGGCGCCGGCGGTGGTGATCACGTATCGAATGGATCGACCTAGCGGCTGGATCGATTTGCGCGCAGCGGCGACATGCGGCGGAGTGGTCGCCTGGTATTCGTCGGTGTTTTTGCGTAGATTCTTGTCGTAAATCAGTTCCGTATCCAAAGAACCGCCGCGCACCTGCTTCACGATATGAGCAAGGTAGGCGTCCACGGGCTGATCCGTGAAAAGGCGTTGGTACAGTTCGCGCTGCACGCGCTTTGCGAGCGCGGTCCAGTCGCGGCGTACCACTTCCATGCCGACAAACTCGACTCGGTCGGCAGCGTCGTGAACCAGGCCCGCGTAGCGCTTGCTCGCGCCTCGGGTGCTGTGCCGCGCATGGGGCAGAAATAATCGTCGATACAGTTTCTCGAATTCCAGCTCAAGCCGACTGTCGACCCGCCAGTGGGATTGTATATGTCGGGTGAGTTCACGATTTAAATTGACGACAAGCCGCTGTGCCTCTTCCAGTGCGGACTCGGGATCCATCCTGCCGGAGTGTACAAATAAACTATCCGTGTCTCCGTAGAGAACCTTAAACCCAGCCGACTCGAACCAGCGCTTCGACCACAGCAGCATTTCCTTGCCCATGCCTGTAATAGAGTTGGCTAGCGCCGGGTTGAAGAAGCGGCATGCCGGCGTGCCGAGCACACCGTAAAACGAATTCATCAGAATCTTGAGGGCATGCGCCGCGACATCGTCGCGCCTGGCCTTGGCCACCTCACGCCGCGGAAATAACTCATCCAGCATATGCGGCAGGATGGCGGGCTCGCGGCGGAAGGCGCCGCCTGGGGTGCGGATCAAATCCGCATTCGCGGGCGGATTTCCTACATAACTCAACGGATCGATGTTGAAGGTGCGAATGAGGCTGGGGTACAGACTTTTGAAATCGAAAACCCAGACATTGCTGTGCAAGCCCGTGAGGGGCTCGAGTACATGGCCGCCTTGCTGCGTCACGTGCACACGGGAATCATTGTCATGCACGCTGGGCGCGACAACGTGGATTTTGTGCAGTTCCGAGAGATACAGAAAATCGAAGGAGGCGATGCTGGCGGCCACCCGGTCGGGGGTAAGGCCCGTCAGCTGGCTGCGGGCGAACGAGAGCCTCACCAAGTTGAGTTTCTCGACGATTTGGTAGGCGAGGCGGGAGTCGGTGCGCGCGTACAGCGCAAATGCGCTCAGATCGCGCCGGTAGTTGTGGATGATTTCCGCCATTCGATTGTGCGAATCGCCCGTGAGGGCCTTGCCTTCACCGAGCACTTCGCGTGCCACCGCATCGAGGGAGTAGTCGTCCATCTTAATGAATGCACCGCGCAGCAGATCGATGCCATCCAAGACCACGCGCCCGGGGATACTGGCCTGGCCGCTGCCGAAATAGCCCTGCGCCTTGCGAATGCGCAGGCTGCCCGGCTCGCGGCCGAGACGCAGAGGATGACGTACGCGCGCGGCAATCTTCTGCAGTACGCTTAAGTCAAAGTCGATGATGTTCCAGCCGGTGACCACATCCGGGTCGAAGGCTTCGATCCGGGCGCAGAAAGCCTCCAGAGCATCGAACTCATTGACACAGCAGGTGGCCCGCTCTGGCATGGGTCGATTGCTGCCGTCGACGATCAGCACTTCATCGACGCCGGGCGCGAACAGGGAAATCGCCAGCAAGCGCTCGGCTTTGGCATCGGTTTCGATGTCAAAGGACAGAATACGCGGCTCGATCGTCACATCGGCCGGCCGTAGCGCGGGATTTTGAAAAATCCAGGTAAGTCCGCCTTGACCGGCCTGCGCCTCACCCTCGATTTCGCAGCCCCCCTTGATGCCGAGTTCGATCAGATAGCTGGAGGCAAAGCGCACATCCGCTTCGAATGTCTCAATGCCGGCATCGTGCAATCGATCCCGCAGCGGCGGTACATCGCTCGGCGTCTCCATGTCCAGGCACGATACCGGAGCTCCGTCGAAAGTCCGTCTGTCAATGAGCGTGGGTTCGGGTGCGCGCAAGCCCCGTGCACGTTCATTGTCGGCCTGACGGATGTAGAAATGCGGGGATTGACGATCGTCGCGCAACAGAAAACTGCCGCCCTGTTCCAGCCGGCCGTAGAGATGAATGACGGGAACGCGCCGGCCGTTTTGCGCGGAAACGACGCGATAGCTGGCCTGCAGAATGAAGCCGCGTTCGGTAATCACGCGGCCTCAGCGATGAGCGCGGGGCGGTTCGCCTGCAACGCCCAGTCGTAGGGTACGGTGGTCGAATTGCCGAGCGCTACGATGCCATTGGATGGGCGCGGAAGGGGCCGCAGTCCGCCCGTGAACAGTGAGGGGTGTATCATTCTGACCAACACCATGACTATCGAAGACTTCGATCTGCGCGCGCTGCCGCAGTCATTTTACGATGACCCGTATCCGACCTATTCGGCCCTGCGTTCCAAATCGCCGGTCCATCGTTTGCCGGATGGATCGCTCTTCTTGACGCGTTACGCTGACCTTGAGCAGGTTTATCGGGATACGGTTACATTCAGTTCCGACAAGAGAGTCGAGTTTAAGCCAAAGTTCGGCGATTCGCCCTTGTACGAGCATCACACCACCAGTTTGGTGTTCAATGACCCCCCCTTGCATACCCGGGTTCGCAAGATCATGGCCGGTGCACTGACGGCACGGGCCATTGCTCACTTGGAGCAGGGCCTGCACGCCATCGTCGATCGCCTGTTGGATGGTATCGAGTCGAAGGGCAATGCCGACCTGATTGCGGATTTTGCTGCCGCCATTCCGGTCGAGATCATCGGGAATCTTCTTGGCATTCCGCGTGAAGAGCGTGAGCCGCTGCGCGGTTGGTCATTGGCGATCCTGGGTGCACTGGAGCCTGCGCCCAGTGCCGCAGTGCTCGACAAGGGTAATCAAGCCGTGCGCGACTTTCGCGCCTACCTGAAACACCTCATCGCCGAGCGGCGGCGCAATCCAGGCGAAGCGTCGAACGATGTGCTGACGCGCCTGCTCGCCGGAGACCGCGATGGGTCGCAGCTCACCGAACCTGAATTGTTGCAGAACTGCATTTTCCTGTTAAATGCCGGGCATGAGACGACGACCAATCTCATCGGCAATGGACTGCAGTTGCTGATCGAATGGCCCGGCCAGCGCAGACCCCTGATCGAGAGCCCGCAACTCATCAAGAGCGCCATCGAGGAGTTCCTACGTTTCGAGAGTTCGAACCAGTTGGGCAATCGGCGAGCCATAGTGGATACGCGGATCGGCGAGCATGACCTCCCGGCCGGCACCTTGCTGAATCTGTGCATCGGCGCGGCCAACCGCGACCCGGCGAAATTTGAGCATCCCGATCGGCTGGACCTGGCGCGCGATCCTAACCGGCACTTGGCGTTTGCGTCCGGCGCGCACCAATGCATTGGCCTGAATTTGGCGCGGCTCGAGGCAAGAGTCGCGATAACAAAATTCCTGGAGCGCTTTCCCGACTATCGGCCGGCCGGCACTGCGATTCGCGGCGCGCGCGCCCGGTTTCGGGGGTTCGTGTCACTGCCGATCGCCGTTCGCTGACTAGGGTCCGGATCGCGGCAAGGCTTACCACGTCCAAGTACCGCATTGAGACTTGCGGTTGCGGATGATTTTTGTCGTAGACCGAATGAGCCCCAATGGAATTGGGCGCGCAACATCGTATAAGCGATCGGCGAAGATACATTTTGCGCCCCGGTCGTGCCGACTCCTTTCCACTGCCGAGGCTCGCACGGATGCGCTACCGGAAACATCCATGAGGATTATTTGGAAGACGCACTTCCCCGTCTGTCCCAGTTCGTATTCTACGGGCCGGAGTATCGACGGCATCATGAGTTAGTGCGACCAACCCAAACCCGATCGTGCGATGCGGTGGGTCTGGCATAGGAGAGATTGTTGTAGCCGTTGACCCACATCAGCTTGTGGATTTGGCCTACAACGACGGGCTTTCAAATCAGGGACAGTATGAGTGGAATTTACACGGCCACCCAATTGGCGGCTATCCTGAAGAAGGAGGGTGAACGATGCGTATCAAGTCAGTGATTAAAGACGCCGGCAAGGTTCTTATGAAGGTAGCAGGATCTGAGCCAGATGCCACAGAACGGGACCTTCTGCACACGTTGAAGATGGAGCACGACGAAGTCAAAGACCTGCTGCACGATCTTCAAGAGGCGCAAACGGCCGTGCAACGCAGGGCCCTTGTGAAAAAAATTAAGTTGGCGCTGGTTCCCCACACCAAGGCGGAGGAAAAAATTCTTTACGCCGCCATCATTGCACTAGGAGATAAGGACGCTCAAGTTGACGGTCACGAGGGTTATCTTGAACACGAGTGTGCGGCGAGGACGTTGCAGCACTTGGGTGCGATATCCAATGTGACGTCCTCGGAACATAAGGCAGCGAGCAAGGTTCTCAAGGAACTTGTCGAACATCACATCCGCGAAGAAGAAAATAATGTTTGGGGCGATGCAAAGAAGCACTTCTCTGACGAGGATAGGGTGGTTATGAACCGGCATTATCTGGCGGCGAAAGCGCGCGTGAAGGTATCCTAGTGAGGTGGTAGGCGCTGGTGCATGCCCCGAACACCGTAAAGTTCGATCGAACGCCCCATTGGCGAAATCCTATTGTCGCGAAGGCGGCTAAGGCGCGTGGCTCGATTTCTACGCAGGATAGAATTGACGTGTAAGTGATACCTAGGCGGCGACTAACATGCATAAAAATCGGCAGCGAGCGGCAATCGGCATTCCGGGGCTAGACGAGATTCTCCATGGGGGCCTAATTTCCGAGCGGCTCTATCTCATCGACGGTAACCCCGGAGCCGGAAAAACTACGCTGGCGCTGCAATTTCTACTACACGGCGTTCGTTCGGGCGAAAAATGTCTATACGTCACACTCTCGGAAACGAGACAGGAGCTCGAAGCGGGCGCCAAGTCGCACGGCTGGAACTTGGCCGGGATCGAGGTCGTTGAGCTAATTGCGAGTGAAACTGAGCTGGAAGGTGAGGAGCAGCTAACGATGTTGCCGCCGTCCGAGATTGATCTCGGTGAAACAACGCGCGGGATTATCGACGCTGTGAAACGCGATGAGCCAATGCGCATGGTACTTGATTCTCTATCAGAGCTGCGCTTGCTCGCACAGAGCTCGCTTCGCTATCGTCGCCAAATATTAGCGCTGAAACAGTTCTTCGTGGGCCGCCAATGTACTGTTTTGTTGCTGGACGATCGCACCGCCGAAGGTCCCGATCTGCAATTGCATAGCATTGCTCACGGGGTCATCGCCCTCAATTCGAGCTCTCCGTCTTACGGCCAGTTGCGACGGGAAGTCGAGGTGCTGAAGTTCCGGGGCAGCGATTTTATGAGCGGGCGCCATGATTTCGTCATCCGTCAAGGCGGGATAACCGTGTTCCCTCGACTCGTTTCCGCCGATCATCAGGTTGCCTACCCGCGCGAATCGATCGCTAGCGGAGTGGCGGCCCTAGATGCATTGTTCGGGGGCGGCGTCGAACGAGGGACGAGCACGCTACTCGTAGGGCCTCCCGGATGCGGAAAATCCACCATTGCCGTTCAATACGCCGTCGCAGCCACCCGGAGAGGCGATCACGCGGCAGCATTCTTGTTTGATGAGACCAAAGCCGCCATGCTGACGCGCTCCGCGGGCATTGGAACTCTTATAAACGAGGGCCTGGGAGCAGGTGAGATTGCAATTCATAAAATAGATCCGGCGGCGATTTCACCGGGTGAATTTGTTGACTTGGTTCGACGTAGCGTATTACGCGGTGCGCGCGTGGTGATTATTGACAGTCTCAACGGCTACCTAAATTCCATGCCGCAGAACCATTTCCTCACAGCGCAGCTGCATGAACTGTTGTCCTACCTCAACTTGCGCGGAGTTGCCACGTTTCTCGTCGTTGCACAGAGCGGCATCATGGGAGCCTATATGAGTTCTCCAGTAGACGCGAGTTACCTTGCCGACTCCGTCGTGATGCTGCGTTATTTTGAACATGCCGGAGAAGTAAAAAAGGCGATCTCAGTTCTAAAGAAAAGAACCGGAGGTCATGAGAGATCGATTCGGGAACTTAGTTTCGATCGCGCGGGGATTCATTTGAGCGACCCCTTGATGTCGCTTCGAGGAATTCTCACGGGCGTGCCTGCAGAGCGAGAGGCCGGGTAGGGCAGTCAACCAGGCTAATACTATGTCAACCGCCCAAATAGACGAGTGTCGGGTCTTGCTTCTTGCCGCTACTCGGCGAGATGCGCAAGTGATAGAGAGTCTGCTGGCGCGGGAAGAATTATCATGCACGGTTTGCAAGAACGCGATCGAACTCGCTAGCCATGTTTGCGAGAAGGCGGGTGTTGTCCTGCTGACGGATGAGGCATTCCACGACCCCGCCATCCAAGAATTTCTGGCGGAACTTCAACAGCAGCCCGCTTGGTCAGACCTCCCCTCCGTTCTCTTATCCCGCGCAGGTCGTCAATCGACCATCACCGGGGAGGTGATGACCGCGCTTCGCAATGTAACAGCATTGGATCGTCCCACCCCATCGCGAACGTTGATCAGCTCTATTAAAGCAGCGCTTCGCGCGCGCCAGCGTCAGTATCAAATGCGCGCTCAGTTCGAGGATCTTCGAGCTTCGGAGGTAGCCCTAAAGCAAGCCTCAGATGCGCTGCAAGACGCGAATCGACGCAAGGACGAGTTTCTGGCCATGCTTGCCCACGAGCTGAGAAATCCCTTGGCTCCGCTTCGCAATGCGAGCGAGGTTCTCGCAAGAAAAATCGTCGATGCGGACTCTCTGAAGGTGATTAAGCTAATGAAGCGCCAGATCGCCCAATTGTCGCGCTTGGTTGATGACTTACTCGATGTCTCGCGCATAACCGAAGGGCGAATCGAGTTGCGCCGCGCCCCGATCGCGGTAGCGGCAATTCTCCAGCAAGGCCGGGAAAGCGTTGAACCGCTGATTCGCGAGAAGCAGCAAATGCTTTTTTTGCAGGAAGCTGCCGAGCCGTTTTACGTCTTGGGAGATCATGCGCGTCTTGTGCAGAGCCTTGCAAATGTCTTGACCAACGCGTCCAAATACACCGATCGTGAGGGCCAGATCAGCCTCTCGACGCGTCGTGTAGGCGCAGAGGTCGTGATTGCGGTGACCGATAACGGGATCGGCATTTCGCCCGACCTGCTCCCACGCCTTTTCGATTTGTTCGTGCAAGGAGAGCGAGCCCTCGATCGCTCCCAGGGGGGCTTGGGCATTGGTCTATCGGTCGTTAAGCGGCTCGTGGAGATGCATAGCGGGAGAATTACCGCCTCGAGTGCCGGTCCGCATCGAGGATCAACCTTTGAAGTTTCGTTACCACTAATTGAACCCCCCACCCAGCTGGCCGAGCCCCAAAAAACTACAAAGACATCGGGTAAACGAATACTGGTTGTCGATGATAACCAAGACGCCGCTGACACGCTGGCCGAGTTTCTCAGCCTTGATGGCCATTCGATTGAGGTTGTGTACACAGCGCGTGACGCGATAGCGCGTGCGACCGCGTCACCGCCCGAAGTAATACTTCTCGACGTGGGCCTACCGGATATGAGTGGCTATGAGGTCGCTGCACAACTTCGTCCGCTGCTCCCAGCAACGCAGATTGTCGCACTCACTGGGTACGGACAATCGGATGACATCAGGCACGCGAGTGCGGTGGGATTTGATGCGCACGTTATCAAACCCGTCGACTTTGACCGTCTCGCGCACATTCTGGCGAGCTACGATCCGTCGCTGGGCGGAGCAAACTGAGCGCCCGGCCACTCGGCCGCGTGAGTTGCTGGGCGTGTGGATGCCGTTAAGTATCGCCGAGGGGGCGAGTGGCAACGCAGATGTAAACAAATCTCACACCATCCATGGAGCTTTGCCCTACAGGCGCGGCGTATTTCACGAGGATAATTCGTCTGCAATCAATAGCGCCGCAAAGTTCATGTGTGCCGCGGCAACCGAATAACGCGCCCTGAGGCGGGGAGGGTTTGTGAACCAGGCAAAGGCTTATGATGCAGCCGACGATGGTACGTTCGAACGAGAATGCCGCTCATTGCTTCGTCACTCGGGCGACTGGGCCCCGCAAGCGGGGCCCTTGGTTGTGGTGGCTCCCCATCCGAAAGACGACGTCCTCGGGGCTGGCGGGCTGGTGCATTCCTGGGCACGCGCGGGCCATGCCGTTACCGTGGTCAGCGTCACTGATGGAGAAGCTACCGACGTGAGTCGTGCTGACCGGCGTTTGATACGGCGCGCTGAACTGCGCGCCGCGCTTCGCAGATTGTCGCTCTTGCACATTGAGGTAAGGAGTTTGGGCGTCCCGAATGGCAAGGTTCGAGACCACCAGAATCGGTTGCGGCTGGTGCTCGAAGAACTAGTTCGTGAGCCCGTTACGCTTATCGCTCCCTTCGAGCATGACGGACATCCCGATCACGAGGCCACGAGTCAGGTTACCCTGGAGATAGCCCGAAGGAACGGTGTTCCGATAGCACGTTACCCCATTTGGACATGGCACCACACAAATCCTTCGTCGGTTCAGGCGCTGAGCTGGGGATTGTTCCGATTGGGAACTGCGGCGCAACGGGCTAAAGCTCGCGCCCTGCAGTGCTTTGATTCCCAATTGAGCCCGTTGCGAAGGATTCCCATCCTATCCGCGCAGATGCCTGCGAATTTCGAACGACCATTTGAGGCTTTCGTTTTATAAATTCTGGCATTGCTCTACGCACTGGACCATACCGTATAAGAAATAGAAGCGGTGCGCAGAAGATTGGTTGGGAGAATTCCGTCGAGTAGCTGGGTCAATTGCTGGTCTGCCACGCTTGCGGCCTCCACCAACTTGGCAGGAGCCTAGTGACGCTAGAGCGCGTATAGCGTTCATCGATCAGATAAAGCGTGCCGCGGTCAGACGTTGATCGAATGACGCGCCCCGCCGCCTGGGTCACCTTCTGCAAGCCCGGATATAGATAGGTGTACTCGTGGCCCACGCCGAAACTCTTCTGCAGGCAATTTGCGAGCGCCTCATTGACGGCATTGACCTGGGGCAGCCCGAGGGTTGCGATGAATGCACCAATCAAGCGATCGCCGGACAGATCGATCCCTTCCGCAAACGCGCCTCCCAAGACCGCGAAGCCGATACCGGACCCGCCCGGTGCGAATCTGGAGACAAAATCGGCTCGCTCTGTTTCACTCATGGCTCGATGCTGCCTCCAAGTAGGGATCAGCGAGTAGATGCGCGAGAATTCGGTGAGAAGGTCCTGTAGATAATCAAAGCTGCTCAAGAAAACCAAATAGTTCCCTGGCTGCGCGGTGTATTGTGTCGCCACCAGTGTCGCAATGGGCGCGAGTGATGCGGCGCGCTGATTCCAACGGGTTGATATGTCGCCGACGATGCGAACAGCAAGTTGTTCGGCGTTGAATGGGGCGGGCACGTCCAAGAAGATCGCGTCCTCGGGCAGTCCGAGCAAGTCCCGGTGGAAGCCCGGTGGGTTCAAAGTGCCGGAAAATAAAATGGACGCATGTGCCGCTGCGAAGCGATTTTTCAGAAAGGGTGCCGGAATAACGTTACGAATGCACAGCGTCGACCCTGCGATGTCGAAGATGGAGTGTCCGGCAAACTCATCCGCGAGCCGGCTGAAACGCACCGCGTCAAAATAGAAGCGTTCAAGTTCCTTGCCCAACACCTCGATTTGATCGCCGGCAAACTCACTTAGACGAGTGACCGCCTGCATTAGTGCGGTCAAGAACCCCGTGGGTAGCTTATCGAGCACGCAGTAGTCGTCGGTTTGCATATCGCAGAGGTCCGTCCAACGACTGGCGAGCTGGTTAAGTGCTCGTTTGATCGGCGCGGGAGCCTGCTTCGCGGCAGCCTGCAGGTCGGTGAACTCGAGGGTCACGGTATACATGGTGCGTGCGCGTTCGATCAGGTTGTGCGCCTCGTCGACCAGAAGGCCCACGCGCCATTCGTTTTCGGTGGCAAGGCCGAAGAGCAGTCCGCCCGTGTCGAAATAATAATTGTAATCGCCGATAACCACATCGGCCCACAGCACCAATTCTTGGCTCAGATAGTAAGGACAGACTTGGTGCGCGGCGGCGACGCTGCGAATCGCACTGTGGTCCAGCTGCCTCACCGCGACCGCGGCGGTGCGCGCAGCGGGCAGTCGATCATAAAAACCCTTGGCGAGTGGACAGGACTCTCCATGACAGGAGCGCTCCGGATACACACAGGCCTTCTCTCGCGCCACGAGCTCAAGCACCCGCAGGTTCAAGTCAGGCTTTGAGGCTTTGAACAGCTGCGTCGCTTCAACCGCCGCATGACGGCCCGTAGTTTTGGCAGACAGATAAAATATCTTGTCGAGCTTGCCCGCGCCCAAGGCTTTGAGCATGGGGAAAAGAGTGCCAACGGTCTTACCGATTCCGGTGGATGCCTGCGCCAACACGCAGTCCCCACGGGCAGCCGCCTTATAGACCGCTTCCGCTAGCAGCCTCTGGCCCGCGTGAAAAGACGCATGGGGGAATTGCAGAGCCAGCAAGTCCGCGTTGCGGGCGGCCTTGCGAGAAGTCTCGGAGGCGGCCCAGGAAGAGAATTGTGTACAGGCCGCAACAAACTCGGATTCCAATGCGGCGGCCTGGATGCGCTCCTTCAGGAGGGTCTCCTCCTGACTATCGACGTCGAAGTACACGAGTGCCAAATCGAGGTGGGTTAGTTCGTCCCGCCGGCAGAGCAGGGCGCCATAGGTTTTCAGCTGTGCCCAATGCAGCGCGCGTTGATTGCCCTTCATACGCGCAAAGTCACCGCGAAATGTTTTAAATTCATCGACGCGCCCGGCAGCCTTATCGAAGCCGTCGGCTCGGCCTCGAACAATGAGCGTGGATTCCGTCGTATTCAACGCTACTTCGGTTTCATATGATGCGCACCGACGCGCGGCGGCTTGTGCATGTCCCCAGACCCCTTCCTGAGCGCTCGGCCCGGGCGTGAAACGCCGGTCGAGATCACCACGCTTGGCCGTGAAGTTACAGAGCGCTTTCACCGACACTGGAAAACTCACAACGTTTCCGCCCAGCGGACGTGGCAGACGACGATCGAGATTTGCTGCTCCGAACAAAAATCAATCCAACGCAGCTGATTGTCCTGCAGGCGATCGCCCGGCCCTTTGACCTCGATCATTCGATAGCGCTTATCTTTCGGCCAGAATTGCACCAGGTCTGGCAGTCCGCTGCGATTGTCCGCCAAATTCTCCAGCAGACGCTCGAAATAGCCGCGCAGGTGTATGGCCGGAATGCAAGTCAGGGCGTGTTCCAGCAGCTTCTCATTCAATAGGCTCCAAGCGACAAAGGGGGACTGTATGCCCTGCTTGCGATGGAAGGTGTCTTGGATGCGCGCTGCGTAGTGGTTCGCTTCCAGGGCGTCGAGACATTCCTGAAACGCTTGCGCTCGCCGCGCTCGAAACGTCGGGCTGAATAAATCCATGGGTCCGAACTGAAACGGATGGAAGAAGGCGCCGCTCAAGGGCGCAAAAATCGCTTCCCAGCACAGCAATCCGAACAGAGAATTGATCAGCCCGCTTTCGACGTAGTAGACGGGCGCATGGGCTTCAGCCAAATGATTGAGCGCCAATTGCTCGACGGATTCTCCCGCAGACGGCGGCGGCACTATTAGGTCGACTCGTTCCGGGCGCACCATGGCCTTGCGATTGCTCGCCGGCAGACCTACCTTTCGTTCAAGACGTCGGGCAATGCGCTGCAGCTTTTGTTGCTCGGCGCTGCTTTCCGGATTTGTTTGTGCCTGCTTCGCAAGCGCGAATGCGTCACGGTGTCTGTCGGCGTTTTCCATGGTGCGAATGGCTCGCAGGCGGGCACCGGGATGACGGCAATCCAAATACAGTCTCAGAGCCTCTTCCCACTCGCCGTTGCGTTCATGTTGCCGCGCGATCTGGAATAGCAATTTGGCCCGACGGCCTTCCAGCCACTCGTGTTGCAGCGATGCCCTTGGCAACTGCGCGAGTACCTGCTGCAGAGGCTCCTCATCGTGCAGGCGCCGGCGACACTCGTACAGGGCATAGAAGACCTCGATGTCCTGCCGCGTACTGAAGGCCCTGGAATTCCCGGAGAAAGGAACCGTTTCGTACTTGAAGATACCTAGGTCCGCAAGCACGAACTCCGACCACTCTTGACGGAAATTGCCGAAGAACAATAATCGCAGGTGTGTGCAGAGTGGGGCGATGGTCACTGAGTACACGCGCTCACTGACATTGCCGCGCCATTCCTCGAAGGAACGCGATTCGGTGTACGTTTCGCGCAATTGTTCGATCGCCTGAGATTTCGACAGGCTGGCCGGTAGCTGGTTGAAGAGATCGGTCATTTCGGCACGGGTAATCAACGCCGCTAATTCATCCAACGTGAGCAATGGACGGGGATCCACCCAGCCCAACTCGATCAGCGCTGCAAAGGCGGGGTCGATGGGCCCGATTTCCGTATACCGAATTTTCGAGGCCCGAAATCGCTGGCCGCGGCGCATGATGAGGCGCACTAACAAGGCCTGCGATACGCGCGGCAGGCGAGAAAACTCGGCTATGAATTCGCTTTCCTCGGGCGATAACAAGTCCCCGTAGCGTTCACGCAGCCAAGTGAGTGCGGTCTGAAAGTGATTTAGATAGTAAAGCAGCGCCGCGGGGCGATGAGGCAGCAGCGGAGTTGGAACACTCATGAGGGCGCTTGGGGTTTGCTCGAACGTCGCTCCATAGTACACGCAGATTTATTTGTGCCGCGAGCCTTTGTGCTGGGTGCACTTGGTGGGCGGTCGTATACAGTAGTGAGCAAAATCAAACACTGTATGAGTTCGGTGAGAACTGGATGGTTTTGTTCGCGCCGGCGACTTCCCGTAGCTGCAAGAGATGCTTTATTCTTGGTAGCCGCGACCTGCGATACCGACGGAGTTCGAATATGATGATTTGCCTGCTTGCGAGCGAGGTGCGCCTGGTATTCCAGCGCGGTGGCGCGGCGCTTGGAGCTCTGCTGCTTGCGTCTTCTGCGATTGCGGCGTCGCCGGAGCCCGCGCAGGGGCGGCAAATCATCAGCGCGGTAGCGTACACCGTACTGCCGCCGCATGAGCGCGTAGAGCCTGAGAACCGCATTCTGACGGAGCGCTTGGGGCATCTGCTGCCGGCGCTGATGACCGAGGCGGGCTTGGACATGTGGGTGGTCTTGAATCGCGAGTATGCCGAAGACCCGGTGTATTTCACCCTCGTGCCACAGCCGAGCTTTGCCGCCCGGCGCACAACCATGCTGGTGTTCAGCCGCGCGGCGAACGGCACCGTGGAGCGGCTGGCCGTTAATCGATATCCCCTCGGTGGACCCTACAAGTCGGCGTGGTCGGGCGGCGATCTCGACTCGCAGTGGAAAGCGTTGGGTGAGCTGATCGTGAACCGCAATCCGAATCGGATCGGCATCGATGTCTCCCGCACTTGGCCGGCAGCGGACGGCTTGACTCACGCGCTGCACGAACGGCTGGTAGCGGTATTGCCTCCGGGATATGCCGATCGTCTCGTGTCTGCCGAAGCGCTGGTCGTGCGTTGGATAGAGACCCGCATACCGGCCGAGCAGGCCTTGTATCCGCACATCGATAGCATTGCCCGCGGTGTCATCGCTGAGGCGTTCAGCGGCCGCGTGATCACGCCCGGTGTGACGACCACCGATGATGTCGCCTGGTACATCCGCGAGCGCTTCGAGTCGCTCGGATTGCGCCCGTGGTTTATGCCGACGGTGGATCGTCAGCGGGCGGGCGAGCCTTGCCCGGTCGGTGGCGCGGGCGGGCACTGTGGCGACGAGGGACGGATCGAAGCGGGCGACGTTTTGCACACCGACGTGGGGTTCTGCTACCTGAAGCTATGTACCGACACTCAGGAAATGGGCTACGTTCTCAAGGCCGATGAAGAGGACGTGCCCAAGGGACTAAAGACCGCCCTGGCAAGCGGCAATCGATGGCAGGACATCTTGACCGGATCGTTCCAGGAAGGGCGTTCCGGCAACGAGATTCTTGCAGTGACGATCAAGGGTTGCGCCGCTGCGGGTCTTGCCTGCAGCACCTACAGCCACCCGCTGGGCTTTTTTGGGCATTCCCTGGGACCGACGATCGGCATGTGGGACAACCAAGGCCCG
Source organism: Gammaproteobacteria bacterium (assembly GCA_025358295.1). Lineage (GTDB taxonomy): Bacteria > Pseudomonadota > Gammaproteobacteria > Steroidobacterales > Steroidobacteraceae > Bog-1198. Next base: position 38,551 of record JANYJY010000073.1, on the reverse strand, counting down.
ACACCGCAAACGGGTGATTGGCCGCTGCATCGGGATACTGTCTACGCGATTGAGGGCAATGTCGCAGTGTCGCTGCCGGAGTGGGGCGGCCAGCGTATGCAGATCATGTTGGAGCAGGGCGCGCTGTTCGACGGCAAGAGCGTGCGCTACCTTGCCGGGCGTCAGACGGAGTGGCATCTCATTCGATAGAGCGATCTGCACCGGTGAGTAGTCCTGTACCACCAGGACATCTACTTAATGCGGTACTTCCTGGCTAGGCGGCGAACCTGACGGAGCAAGCGCGTTTGGCGTCTGTTGATCAGGGCGGCCCAAGCATTCGCGATGGGCTGCCCGCGAAAGTGGGCGCGCAGCCATTTCTTCAGGCGCCAGTTGTCATGAAATTCGCCGAGACGGTTCTGCAGCTGTCGCAGACGTTTGAGCCGCATCACGTGCGCAGATGTCGGTGATTGCAGGAAATCTTCGGTCAGATACCGAAGATCTTTGACTCGTAGTCTTAAACGGTGCAGTCGGCGGGGCTTGTGGGGGATATCGCGCAGAGTCCGCCGAAAATACTGACGGCGGCGCGTAAAATTGCTGCGAATGGTGAGAATGGCGTCTTTCGAGGTATCGACGGTGAAGCCGTGCTCCGCATAGCGCGCAAGCTCCGCCACGCGTTCTCTCCAGGCTATGGATTGTATTGACCGGCGCAGCAGTCGTCGGGAAAGGGTTCGCTCGCGGTGGACGACGGCGAGCACTTCTCGAGCCTCTTTACGATCGACAGTGTTGTAGCGCTCGATGAGCGTATTGACTGCGAGGACTCGAGCGTCCGCCTCTCTGACCGCTTCAAGATCCTGGGCAAGCTGACGAAGCGCCGACTTATAGCGTTTCCCGAGGCTGGGAATGAGCTGAGCTTTCAGGCAGTGCAAGGCGATTCGCAACCGACGGATCGCGATGCGGGCTTCATGAACGGCGGGTGGCGCCGCGGTGCGCGTGAGCAGGTTGACCGAGCGACTGAGAGAAATCTGCAGTTGGCCCAACGTCGTAGTGAGGACAGGGGGCTCGAGTCGGTCGATCATGACTCCTCCGGCTTGCTGAGTAAGCGGCAGCGGTCACAAATAATGCGCCCAACAGACGGTACGATATTCGCGTGCTGCCCAGCATACGTGAGATACCACTGCAGACGCGTCAGCGAATTTACGTAGCCCAACACCCCGTTGTGCCGGGCGGGGGCCCCCATAGGGACTTTCCCTTACGTTCAAACGGCAAAAAGCCTGCGGGTATGCCCTGTGCAGCGCGTCGAAAGCGCCGCTTCTGCGGCAAGTACGTGACGCCGCGCGGCACGGCGAACCATGCGAGTCGACTCAAGCCTACGTGAATGGAAGGGATATAAACGAGACCTACAACGTTCCTCATGCGGTCGCCGAGTTCTCGCCTCGCTTCAGCACGTCGGGAAGTGGCTTGCCGTTCTCCACAAATGACAGCGACACCGAATTCAAACAATGTCGCTCGCCGGTCGGGGGAGGGCCGTCGGGGAACACGTGGCCTAAATGGCTGCCACAGCGCGCGCACACTTCTTCCACCCGGACCATTCCATAAGTGGTATCGCGGATTCGCTTGATGTGTGTTTCATCGTAGGGCGCAAAGAAGCTCGGCCAGCCCGTGCCGGAATCAAACTTGGCGCTCGATCGAAACAGCGGCAAGCCGCAGAAGCGGCAGGTGTAAATGCCGACCTTCTTATTGTCGAGGAATACGCCGCAGAATGCTGCCTCGGTACCATGCTGCAGCAGTACACGGCGCTCATCATCGGTCAGCCCCGCACTTATCTCGGTGCGTTGGGCCGTGGTGGGCGGATTCATGTCGTAAGTGGTCATAGCTACGAATCCTAAGTGCCGCCGGTCCCGCTCAGTTTCCTGGCCGGGAGTTTCCAGTTGGGCCGAATGAAGTGACAGGTATAGCCGTCGGGATAGCGTTCCAGGTAATCCTGGTGTTCAGGTTCGGCTTCCCAGAAGGGGCCCACGGGCGCCACTTCGGTCACCACTTTGCCGGGCCAGAGTCCTGAAGCCTCGACGTCGGCAATAGTCTCCTCGGCAATGCGATCCTGTTCGGGGCTGGTATAGAAGATGGCCGAGCGATAGCTCAGTCCCTTGTCGTTGCCCTGACGGTTCAGCGTGGTCGGATCGTGGATCTGGAAGAAGAATTCCAGAATGCTCCTAAAGCTGATTTTCCTGGGATCGAACATGATTTCGATCGCCTCGGCGTGCGTGCCGTGATTGCGGTACGTGGCGTTCGGCACGTCGCCGCCCGAATAGCCGACTCTAGTGGAAATGATGCCAGGATAACGGCGCAGCAAATCCTGCACCCCCCAAAAACAGCCGCCGGCGAGGACCGCGCGCTCGGTTGATGAAGTCATCTCGCTACTCCTTGTGGGTCGGATCGAAACGTAGAGGGGATATGATGATACACCGCCGCAGATTCAAGGCTCGCAGAGGCGCCAAACAGCGACTATTTTAGGGCGGATTTCCGCGCAAGCAGCGCGAAAGCGCAGAGCGAAGCGGCGGCGCAGGCCACGGCTCCCAGGATCATTGCGGTGTGAAACGCCGCGGTGAGCTGCGTGCCGGCTGCCGCCAGAACCGACCCGAGCAAAGCTGTGGCGAGGAGCCCGCCGCTGCGCGCCACCGCACTGTTCAGGCCCGACGCAGAACCGATATGGCGCGCGCCGACCGAGGTCAGTACGGCGGTGGTCAGGGGAGCCACCGCGGCGCTCATCCCCAGCGCAATCACAAATATCATTGGCATCACTTCGGTCCAGTAGTTCGCGGTCGCGTCGATCCTGACCGAGAACAGGAATCCGGCGGCGACGACCAGGGGGCCGACGGTGAGGGGCAACCGCGGCCCAATTCGTCCGGCCAGGGCACCCGCCGCCGGTGATGCGACGCCAAGAACAAGCGGCAGCGGCAATAGCGCCGCGCCGGCGGCCACGGCGGAATAACCGGCTCCCTTGATCAACATATACGGTACGAGCACCAGCAATTCGCCCAAAGCGCCATAGAGCAAGAATGTAAACAGCGTCAGACCGACGAAACTTGGTGAGACGAATAGGCCGAGCGGCATCATGGCTGCCTCACCGCAGCGCTTTTCCCATCGTAGAAACCCCAGCAGCAGCGCGACCGACAAAATCACGGCAGCCACCGCGCTGGCGGTCCATCCGTTGCGGCCTGCGCCGATGGTGAGGCCCCAGGTCAATGCGCCGAGTCCCGCCGTGGCCAGTAATCCCCCGACCATATCCAAAGGATTGTCGCGAGTGTCACGGTCGCGCGGCACAAAGCGCCAGGCTAGGACGATGGCCGCCGCCGCCAGCGGCAGATTGAGAAAGAAGATGGCCCGCCAACTCCCCAGGTCAATGAGCCAGCCCCCAATTACAGGCCCAATCGCGCCCAGTGCCGCACCGCTCGCCGCCCATATGCCGATCGCCCGTCCCTTGGATTCACCGACAAAGGACTGTCCGAGAATGGCGAGACTGTTCGGCATGAGCATGGCGGAGCCGACGCCCTGCAGGAGGCGGCTGGCAATTAGAGTGGGAAGATCGGGTGCGAGTGCGCAACCGAGCGAGGCGAGGGCGAACAAGGCGGTGCCGGCAAGCAACAGTCGCCGGCGACCGAAGTGATCGCCGGCCGCGCCGCCCAGCAGCAGCAGGGCGCTTAACGGCAGAAGATAGGAGTTGACCACCCATTGCAGCTTGCCGGCATCGGCGCTCAGGCCCTGAGCGATGGCCGGCAGCGCGACATTGACAACCGATCCATCGACGAAAGCCAGGCTCGATGCCAGTATGGTGGCGATCAGGATCGGCGTTTGATGCTCGGTCGCCGCCGGTGAATCTTCAATGCGTGCAGAAGCGGCGGCACGGGTAGAATCGACGGCGTCATTCATGGATTCTTTGTACACGCATTGCGGAGCCGGCGCAGCGGCCTAAGCAAATCGCCTTGGAACTCAGATGAAAATATCCTGGATATTCGATGTCATTTCGCCATTCGCCTACCTCAGCCTGAAACAGCTGGCGCAGTTGCCGCCGCAGGCCGAGGTCGAGTTCGTGCCGGTGTTGCTCGCCGCGATACTCGATCACCATGGACAACTCGGGCCCGCCGAGATGCCCACCAAACGACGCTTTACGTATCGGTTCGCCCTGTGGCGAGGTCGCAAGCTCGGCATCAACATGCAAATGCCTCCGACCCATCCGTTCAATCCACTTGCGGCAGATCGGCTCATCATCGCCGCAGGTTGCAGCCGTCGAGCGGTCGAGACCGTCTTCGACGCCGTGTTCCGGGATGGGCTGGACGTGGCTGACACGCAGGTCATCGAGCGCCTTGCCCTCGAGTTGGGCGTCAGCGGCCCGGGCGCGCTCAATGACCCGACGGTGAAACAAAGGCTGCGCGACAACACGCAGTGGGCCATCGCGCAGGGTGTTTTCGGTGTGCCCACATTTCTGATCGGCAAAGAACTGTTTTGGGGCCATGACTCATTCGGGATGCTGCTCGACTATGTGCATGATCCGCGGCCTTTCGACGACGACCGGATGCAAGCCATCGACAGCCTGCCTGTCGGCGTGCAGCGCATGCGTGCACCGAAGCCACGCTGACGCTGTGCGCCGCGCAGGCTCGGTGCTATGCCTATTCGTCCTCTGGTTCTTAGCCGGGGCGAATGGCGTGCTCGCACGCACCGCGCTCGACGAGATGGACGATCAGCAAGCGCAAGTCCTGGCGGAGCAAGTCAGGCAGGAGTTTCTGCACGCCTGGCAAAATTATGAGCGTTATGCCTGGGGTCACGATGAGCTGCAGCCGCTGACCAAGACACCGCGCGACTGGTATGGCGGGTCCATGCTCATGACTCCCGTCGATGCGTTGGACACGCTTATTCTGATGAAGCTGCCGGTTGAGGCCGATCAGGCTCGTCAACTGATCGACGCGACGCTGTCCTTCGACAAGGACATCTACGTCAAGAATTTCGAAATCACCATCCGACTATTGGGTGGACTATTGTCCGGCTATCAACTCAGCGGCGATGACCGCTTGCTGGCGCTGGCGCAGGATTTGGGTAATCGATTGCTGCCGGCTTTTCACTCACCCACGGGCTTGCCCTACGAGTACGTGAATCTTCGCACGGGCAAGGTGCGGGGTGCCCAAACGAATCCCGCCGAGACCGGCACGCTGCTGCTGGAGTTCGGGACCTTGAGCAAGCTGACTGGACAGCCGGTCTATTTCAATACGGCAAAACGCGCGCTGGTGGAGACCTACCGCCGTCGTTCCGCCATCGGCTTGGTCGGCGACTCGCTTGATGTGGAGACCGGCCGTTGGCTGAGCGTGGACTCGCACATCAGCGGCGGCATCGACTCGTACTACGAATATCTATGGAAGTGCTGGAAGCTATTTGGCGACCGGGATTGTCTCGATATGTGGAACAACAGTCTCGTGGCCATCAATCGATACTTGGCGGACGATGCCAACGGCGAACTATGGTACGGCCATGCGGACATGAACACCGGCAAACGTACCAGCACGGAGTACGGCGCACTGGATGCGTTCTTTCCGGCTGTCCTGGCTTTTGCCCATCAATTGGATCCGGCTAAGCGTCTTCAGGATTCGTCCTTCAAAATGTGGACGTTGAACGGTATCGAGCCTGAGCTGATCGACTACCGCAGCATGGCGATCAAGGATCCGAGGTACGCACTGCGCCCCGAGATAGTGGAGTCGACCTATTATTTATATAGGCTATCCGGGAATCCTAGTTATCGTTCAATGGGCCGAACGTTGTTCCGTGATTTCGTGAAATACTGTCGTACCGACGGTGGCTATGCAGCGCTCGAAAGCGTCGTTACCAAGCGGCAGGCGAATGCCATGCAGAGCTTCGTATTCGCTGAAACATTCAAGTATTTCTATCTCTTATTCGCGCCGCCGACGACCTTAAATTTCGACGGCGTAGTCTTCAATACCGAAGCGCATCCGCTCGCCCGCATTCCGATCAGGAACCACCGCACGCGTTGAGTCAGCGAAGTTGGCTGTCCTTGCTGCCGCGGCGGTTGTATCCGCTGAACCGCGCTGAGTCTTGATCGCGAGCGTCCTGACAGGTCAGGCATAGACGAACGCCGGGCACGGCAACGCGCCGGGCCTCGGGAATCTCGCCTCCGCATTCCGAACAATGGGTGAGGCTCGGTCCCTGAGGAAGCTGCTTTTGAACGCGGCTGATCGCGTCCTTGACGGTTGCGTCAATCTGATCCTGAACCGCACCATCGCCTGCCCAACCCGTTGCCATTGCCTTCTCCTGAATTCGTCCAACCCCACTATCATTGGAGCTGAGCCATCAAAACACAAGATCAACCGGCAGGCTGTAAGTCGCCGTGGGGCAGCGGGACGCGGGTGTTGCAGCGCGGATTTGTCATATGCGTAGGGTGAAACGTGCGGCGGATTTCGCCTTCGCGCGTGCCGCTTCGATTTCTCTATCGCGCGGATCCGCGGTCGTCACCAGCGATTCAATCAAATTGCGCGCGGCGGCCGCCACATCCTCGACCGCCTTATGGAAAGCTGCATCGTTGGCCTTGGAAGGACTGGTGAATCCGCTGAGTTTTCGCACGAATTGCAGGGATGACGCCCGGATCTCCTCTTCGGTGGCCGGGGGCTCGAAATTGAACAAGGTCTTGATGTTTCGGCACATGGTCGCTATTCGAGGCCTCTTGGCACGCGCTTCAAGCGGCGCCGGTGACGGCTCCCGCGGCCGCCGAGGCACGCAGCACGCGCAGCTTGCTTCGGAAATCCTCGGTATTGAGATAGGCGCCGCACATGTGCCGATGACCCTTGAATGAGTGACGGCCATGCATGGTGCGCCAGTTGTCAAAGAATATCGCAGTGCCCGGCAGGAGGCGCATCGAGATCTCGTACGTGGGATCATTGATCAAACGATTGAACAGCGTCAACGCTCGGTAAAACTCGGTCATGCGGGCTGACGGGAGGCGGAAGGGCCGACGATCGTAATTGTTATAGGCGATCTGCACCAATTCGCCGTGGCGATCCAGCCCGATGATGGGGTGCTCGGCCTGCAAATGAACGCCGTCGCCCAAGTAGTGCGCGGGCACCTTGACCTCGCTCAATATCTCAAACGCCTTCGGGTCGCTGCTGCGGATGGTCTCGGCCACTTTGAAGCCATCGACGAGGGTGCTGTCGCCGCCTGAACCATCCAACGCCAGGCACGAGAACATTTGAAAGCCGGGTGAATCATTGCTGTAGGTGCCGTCGGTATGCGGACCAATTGCCGCCGACGTATAGGCCGTGTCCTTAAAGGCCATGTTGGCGGAGAACTGCCACATGCCGCCGAAAATGGTTTCACGCACATAACCTACGCGCTTCGCAATCGCCTCGACACCCGCCAGAGTGGCTTCCACTTCGGTTACCATCGCGAAGCCGTATTCCTCGACCAGGGAGAGCCAACGCAGCAGACCGGCATCCGAGCCCATCATCTCTGCTTGAGTGGCGCTCGGGAAATTTTCCCCCATGGTGTCGCGATCCCACAATGTGCGTTGCGGCGAACGTCCCCGACCTTCCTCGCGCACCATGCTCCACAAAAATTCCGCCGGGTAGGTGCTCGGGCGATCGTCATTCTTCCAAACGATGGAGAGGCAGCGGCCGCCGTCCTTGATGTCGATTTTCGCCGGCGCGATGTCGAGCGGAATCGAAAAGGTATCGACCTCGCGCTGCAGGGTATCCGCGTTCAGGCTGTGCTTGGCGTGGCAGTGATCGCGCAGCCAGAAGGGTGAGAATTGAGCGCTTTCGGCCGCATGCCGCCAGCTCAGGGCAACCTGACCGCCGATGAATTGGGCCGAGGCCAATAACACCTGGCCATGATCGATCTGCTGGAATTCGGGCTGATTCATCCGGTGTATCCGTACGGCGAGTCTAGTACTTGAACGATCGTACAATAACGAACAATGCACGTCAATTCGGGCCCATGGGATCGAGATCGATCCAGGAGGGGAAACAGGACGCCAATAGGGGGCAGCGCAGGCTAGGAGGCGGGCGAAGTGCTCACGCGGTCATTCTTTTGCAGAATCCACAGGGCGCCCGGCAGCGCCGTGAAGTCGGCAAACAAGGCAAGGATAAAGGCCGACGCGGAGACGATGCCGAATTCGCGCATCGGTGGCAGATCCGACATCGCGAGTGCCAGAAAGCCGCTGGCGTTGATCAATGTGGCGAACAAAATCGGGCGCCCCGCCACCAGCATCGCATGTCGCAGTGCGCCGCTCATGGTGCCGGTCGAATGGCCTTCCTGAAAGTGGTAGAAGAAATGAATCTGGTCGTTCTCGGTGGCGCCCAATACGGTCGAGCCGATGAGGATGGTGGCGATATTGAGCGGAATAGCCACCAGGCGCATGACGAGAAATACGCAGAGAATGGCGAACAGGGATGGGATCATGGTCATCAGCCGGGCAGACGGGCTGCGAAATATCAGCAGGAATGCCGTAAAGATGACGCTCGCCGTGAGGGCGAAGCTTTCGGTCAGCGTCGGCAGGAGTCGCTGGGTGATCGCAGCGCCCAGGACTCCCTTGCCGACCACTCTGCCACGCGACGATCGCAGCGCCGGCTCGGCGGTTTGCGCCGCGGCCCATTGCTGTTCGACGAATGCGCGCATTGCACCCACGCGACCGAATAACTTCGCGCGGCCGCGGATGCTGACCCGCACATTGGCGAGATCCTTGATATCGACGTACTGACGCGCGCCCGGTTCAGTCAGCATGATTTGTTCGAGATCGGCGGCGAGCTTCGGCCATGCCGCCGCAGAGGACGGCAGTTGATCGGAACCGGATTCGACATAACGGGCCCATCGCAGTACCGACGTCGGGCCATCGACGGCAGTAATGCGGGCGTCGCTTTCGAGTCGGTGAGTCAATTCTTCCAGCGCTCGCAAAAAATCCGGATCCAATGCATGTCCCGGCGGCGTCTGCAGCCAGAGTTCGACCACATCGAGGGCGTTCGATTGTTCGAAGTAGCGAGTGTCCTGGGCGACGCGCTCGCCCGGGTTCACGTAGGTCAACACGTCCATTTCCAGAGCGAGAGGCGCCACCGCACCGGGAATTCCGAATAGGGCGGCGGCGCCGCATAGCATCAGAAGGAGGGCGCCGCTGACCAAGGGCCAGCGGAAGCGGCGGCTCGCCGGCACCAGCACATCGACGAATTGGGGAAACCATTTGCCGGCAGGTGAATTTTCGGCACGCCGCGGGGTGCGCAGCAGCGACTGCAGCGCCGGAAACAGCGTGAAGCAGCCGATCCAAGCTACCACGAGCCCGCAGGCGGTCCACAGTCCCATTTCACGCACGGGGCGAATATCCGAAATGGCGAGGGCGGCGAAGCCGACCGCGGTCGCGAACATCGAGGCGGTGCAGGGCAGGAATTTATTCGCAATGGCACGCGCATGATGCTCGAGGGGGTTGGTCGAGTCGTCCGGCTCGATGAAGCGCGAGTGGATGTACACCAGCGTAGCGGTGGTCGTGACCATGACAGTCAGCGGAACGAGTGTGGATATGACGGTGTGGGACCAACCAAAAACGTCCGCCATGCCCATCGCAATCGCAACAAGAGATCCCAGCGTGAAAATGATGGCTGCCAAGGCGCGCCAGGAACGATAAATAATGAACACCAGGGTCATTAGGAACAGACCGAACAGGGGCATGAATCGAGCCGTGGCGGAGCCGGTCTGCCGTTCCAGCCAGGCGTCGAGCCAGGGAGATCCCACGCGCCGCACCTGGGTGAACGGTGCGCCTGCTTTCTCCAGAGGCAGCGCGAGCGCGTCGATGGCGGCTAATGCGCGATCACGCTCGGCCGGCGAATTCACGCGCAGCTCGAGCGCCAAGCCAAAGTAATGCTCACCGAGCAAGCCTGCGCGGCGAAACAGCGGCGTGCCGTTGGCGAATTGGCGCAGATTCTGGGCTTCCTCGGCGCTGATTTCCCCCGTCGGACTTGCACGGCGATAGAGATCGAGGAAGCTGTGTGCCTCGACTTGCGGAATGTTGGCGAGTGCATGTTCGAGCTTGTCGGCTGAACGCAGCGACGTCAGACTCAGGGGGTCCGTCGCTTCGAGCATGACAAGCGCCTGCTGCCCCTCGGGAAACAGGCGGTCGAATTCCAAGGTGGCCAGCGCGACCGGATCTCCGGGCACCATGAGGCGTTCGATGGCCGGATCATTGGGCACCCGCAGGGCGCCGTAGATGCTCGCCGCCGTCAGCGCCAAAAAAACGCCGGCAATCCAGCCGCGCGCCTGCAGCACGCGGATGAAGAATTGTATGACTTTCGGTGAAGCGGGGACACTCATCGATGAACTCGTTCCTGTCGACCGGGGAAGCCCGCAACGCTGGGGCATGATAGCCTAAACATATGAGTACCTTGTTAGCGGCATCGCTTGCGACTCTGGTGTTTTGTGCTCCGGGATACCCCGGCGGTAGCGGCGACGCGCAGCCGCTCGTGGACCAATTTGCGAGCGCCGCCGGCGCGGTGTCCGGCTGGCCCGCCGGAGCTCTGACGGCCGTCTACGACCCGACCGAAGAAGGCGGCCTCGAAAAGCTCGGTCAAACAGATGCGGCCCTTGCCTTCGTGCCCTATCCATTTTATGTGGAGCATGCCGCTCAGCTGCATTTGACGCCTTTGGTCCAGGCGGACGTGACGGATGTAGGTCCAGAACAACATTGGACACTGGTCGCCAAGGCGGGCCGTGTTACCGGACCTGGGTCGCTGGCGGGATACACGATTCTGAGCATTGCAGGCTACGCTCCGGACTTCGTGCGCCGCAGCGCTCTACAGGCATGGGCATTGCCACCCAACGTCAAAATCGAGTCTACGGGGCAAATTTTGAGCGCCCTCAGGCGGGCCGCCAACGGCGAATCAGTGGCGGTATTGCTCGACCAAACTCAGGCCGCCGCGCTGCCGACCTTGCCCTTCGCCGCCGAACTGAAGGCGGTGACGCAGTCTCCGGAACTGCCGGTGGCCATCATTGCCGTGGTCGGCTCTCGCTTGAGCGCGGATCGCGCACGCGCGCTTCAGGCTGGGCTGCTTAAAATGGGTCGTGCCCCGGGCTCCGCCGATTCCTTGGCGCCCCTGCGTCTGCGCGGATTCGTACGGCCGAAGCTACCTTCTCGCTCGACGGCACCGTGATCAGGCGCTACTGGGGGTTCCTACCGATGCTTCTCCTGGGCGCGTGTGCGACGCGCGCGCCGCCGGCGCCGCCACTGGCCGTACCGGGTGCGGGGTCATCTTCGGTGGTCGAACTGGCAGCTGCCATTGCGGCCGACTCAAAACGCAGTGACGTTGAGCGCGATTCGAAGACCCGCGGCGAGCTCGCCGCCGATGCCGGCCGCAATGCGGATGCTTGTCTGGCGCTTGAGCCTCAGGCTGCCGCTTGTCATTATGGCCGTGCGATCGCGCTGGGACTTCAGGCACGTTGGAACCCTCTGCGCGCGGGCGAGTTGTTGAACGGCATGATTGAAGCGCTGGCGCGCGCCGACGCGGCGGATCCTAACTATGACGAAGCGGGACCGCAGCGTGTGCGGGCGCTGGTACTGATTCGGGCGCCTGGCTGGCCCTTAGGGCCGGGCGATACCGAGGCTGGTCTGGCGGCCGCGCGTCGCGCCGTCGCCCTGCGCCCTCACTACGCACCGAACCTGCTGGCGCTGGCAGAGGCCTTGGCCAAAACGGGAGATCGGAGCGGCGCCAAACAGACCTATGCGCAGGCGCGCGAGACGGCCCTAGCGCTGCAGCCGTCGGCCGACCGTGATGAATGGTTGCAAACAGCCGATCAAGGGCTGAAAGAGAATTAGGGTGGTACTGGCGTTTAGGTGCGACCAGAGCTTAGGATCGGAGCCCCGCCGCCGGTACAATGCATGACATGAAAATCATGGCCGTTACGAATATCAAGGGAGGCGTAGGCAAGACGACGACTGCCGTGAATCTGGCATTTCTATGCGCGGCTGCAGGGAAGACTACCCTGTTGTGGGACCTGGATCCGCAGGGGGCGGCAACTTACATCCTGCGCTGTGAGGCTAGCGAACACGCCTCGGCCAAGAAACTGGTGCATGGAAAGCGCGAGCTACCTGAGCTGCTGGTGCCGAGCGGTTACGACAAGCTGGATGTCATCCCGTCGGATTTTTCATACCGCAATTTCGATGTGCACCTGAGCGAGCGCAAGCGTCCGACCGAGCGTCTCTTGAAAATGAGCCGCTCGCTCCGAGAGTTGTACTCCACGTTGTTCCTCGATTGTCCGCCCGGCATTTCGCTGCTCTCGGAGAATGTTTTGAGAGCTGCCGATGCCGTCGTTGTGCCCCTGCTGCCCACGCCGCTGTCGGTGCGCATGTTGGATCAATTGCGGGACTTCATTGCTGCGAACGGCTGGGCGGATCTGACGCTGCTGCCGTTCTTCTCCATGGTGGATAGGCGCAAGTCGTTGCATCAAGACATCATCGCGAGTACCCGCGAGAGTTTCCCGGAGATTCTTGCGACCGAAGTGCCGTATTCCAGCGAGATCGAAAGAATGAGTCTGCGGCGCGCACCGCTGCCGGCCTATTCGCCCGGCAGCGCGGTTGGCCAGGTGTATTCCGCTTTGTGGCATGAAATCGACGCTCGAATGGGCCGGGGTTCATCCAAGCGCGTTGTCCCTTCGCGCGATGCGGCGCCCGAGGTGTCGCCGGTCGCACCACCATACATGCCATTTCAACCGATCCGCAGCGAGCCCGGCAACGGCCTGACGACTTCAATTGCGTACACCCCCATGGTCAAGCCATGAGCACAAAAATTTCCTGCTCGAGCGCGCAGCTCGACGATGCGGCCGGCATGGCTGCGTTCCTAGAGCCAATACCGAACGGCGCGGAACTTGGAAAGCTTCTGCAGAAGCGAGAGCCTTTGTCTTCGCGAGCCTACGACGACGATGCCTGGACTGCGCGCTTTGTCGTCAGCGACGGACATGGCGTCACCTGCTTCACTGTCATGGATATCACGATTGATCAGGCGGAGATGATTGCCGCCGCGTGTGAGGGCAGGCCTGCACTGCCCGAGGCGGAATTCACGGCGGTCGTTGCCGAATCCCTTGGCCCCACGGCTGAGTTGGCAGACTAGCGTACGGATCGATATGCCGGGAGTTGTGCAAGTCATCTCGTTCAAGAACACCAATCTGTTCAAGCGCGGGATATGGTTGACCGGCGTGGCGTTGCTCGCAGTGGTGTTGGCCCCCGCGGCGGCCGACGGCAGCCTGCGGCAGGATTCAACCACCCCTGTGCTCGTGGCAGGCGCTCTTTGTGTCTGCTTCTTTTATTTTCTATGGGCGACGAAAATTTACCGGCTCGCGGACGAGGTACTGGATTGCGAGAATCATTTGAAGGTGCGGCGGGGGAGGGTGGAAGAGAACATTCATTTCGCCAACATTACCGCCGCCGAGGTCATCACCGGCAGCGGCATCCACCGGATCTCGGTTCGCCTGCGTGAGCCCACGAGACTGGGCGAGAAGATCGATTTTCTGCCTCAGGCAAGCCTGTGGTCCAATGTCTCCGGCGTAAAGCGCGTCGCTTCCGGCCTGATGGATCGCGCTCGCAAAATGCAGCACACGGTCAGGGACTAGCCTGCCATGGCGCTATGGTAACCTCGGTCGCACCCCATTCGTTGAGCACTAGGGGCGCTAAGCAGTCATCGCTCGGGATTCTGGCGGGAGTCATATGCACTTGTTTCATTCGTACAAAAAGCTTGGATTTTTGGACTCGGCTGCCGCTTGGGTTGCCATCGCAGTCTGTTCGATCTCGCTGGGATCGACGAATGCGACGGCATCGACGGTTTCCGCAGCATGTCCGGGCGATGACAGTGGATTGACGCTCCCGCCCGGCTTTTGCGCCACGATCTTTGCGGATGACATCGGTCATGCGCGTCACCTGGCTGTCTCCTCGGGCGGAGTGGTCTACGTCAACACTTGGTCGGGCGTTTATTTCGGCAACGACACGCCCCACGACGGTGGATTTTTGGTCGCATTGCAAGACACCACCGGCAACGGCAAGGCGGACGTCAATCAGCGATTCGGCGAGACGGTGCAAAGCGGCGGTAAAGGCGGCAGCGGCATAGGTCTCTATCACGGCGGGCTGTACGCCGAGATCAACGACAAAATAGTGCGCTACGCACTGACGCCGGGATCGATACTGCCGCTCGATCCGCCGCAGACCGTGGTCTCAGACCTGCCCCTGGACGGCGACCACCCGATGCATCCATTCACCATCGATGCCGCGGGTCGGATTTACATCGACATTGGCAGCGCCACCAATTCGTGCCAACCGAAAAACCGCACTCTCGAGTCCCCCGGCGCGAATCCCTGCACGGAGCTCCTCACCCGCGGCGGCATCTGGCGGTACGACGCCAACACGACGGAACAAAAATTTTCTCCAGCCGGACGATTCGCGACTGGGATACGCAATGGCGAAGGCTTCGCGATCGATCCGGCGGGACGGATGTTCGTGACTCAGCATGGCCGCGATCAACTGCACTCGAATTGGCCTTCAGTGTATGCATTGGAACAGGAGGCCACTCTTCCGGCGGAAGTAGTGCTGCATCTGGTTCAGGGCGGCGACTACGGCTGGCCCGAGTGTTACTTCGATCCAGGCCTGAACAGGCTGGTACTTGCGCCGGAATACGGCGGCGATGGCAAGCGCGCAGGCGTCTGTGCCGAGAAGCTGGCGCCCGCCGCGCATTTTCCCGCGCACTGGGCGCCGGACGGCATGGCCTTCTACGACAAGACACAATTTCCGGCCAGATATCGCCGCGGCGTATTCATTGCGTTTCATGGTTCATGGAACCGGGCACCCTATCCGCAGCGCGGCTACAACGTGGTCTATCAATCACTGGGGGGCGACAAGGCGGCTGGGAAATGTGAGATTTTCGCGGACGGATTTGCCGGTGCCTTCGCCTCTCCCGATAAGGCGGCGCATCGACCCACCGGCATTGCCGTGGGACCCGATGGTTCGCTGTATGTCTCCGACGATGTACGGGGAAGAATTTATCGCATCGTCTATCGCGGCGGCGGCGCAGCAAGGGTCGGCCGCATTGTTCCCTGTCCCAGCGCCTCGGCGCCGGCAGGCGATCTCGTCGTAAACTCAAATCCATCGGAAGGCACGCAGTCCGGGGCCGCTCGGGATGCCGACAGTTTGGCGATTCCGGATGGCGCCACGCGCGACGTAGTGGTTTTGGGCGACAAGATTTTCCACGGACAGATCGGCGGTGCGACCTGTACCGGCTGCCATGGGGCAAACGGCACGGGCTCGCCCCTTGGCCCCGATCTGACCCGCAACCAGTGGTTTTGGAGCGACGGCAGCGATGCGGGAATTGCCGCTACCATTCGGGTGGGCGTCATGCAGCCGCGTAATTATCGCTCGGCCATGCCTCCCATGGGCGGCACGCAACTGACGGTCCAGCAGGTGTCGGCGGTGGCTGCCTACGTCTGGGCCTTGAGCCAACCCCCGGTGCCGGCGACCACGATGCAATCGCCGGTCCCCGCCGAGATCGCGATTCCCGGTGAGAAAATATATCCGGAGAGCATTACCTCGACCGCGGATGGCCGGCTACTCATCGGCAGCATTGCCACTCGTCAGATCTTTGCGGTGAAGCCGGGTGCCGCCGTGGCCGAGCCTTGGATACGAGCTGACAACGACACCACGCTGGGGATATACGGTGTTCTTGCCGACGACAAGTCGAACACGCTATGGGCCTGTTTTTCCAATATCCCCGGGCCGCACCCAGCGCGCCAGACGCCGTCGGTGTTGCGGTCCTTCGATCTGCAAACTGGCCAAGCCAAAGCGCAATATCCGCTGCCGACCGCCGGCGCATTCTGCAACGACATTGCCGTGGGCGCCGATGGCACGGCCTACATCACCGACACTGAAAATATGCAAATCGTGCGCCTCAAACACGGAGCTGATCGGCTGAAGGTATGGGCCGGAGGTGGGGTGTTCGGACCGAAGGGCGGGGTTCTCGATGGAATTTCGGTCATCGCGGATGGCGTAGCCGTCAATACGCTCGTGACAGGGAAGATTTTCGTCATTCCCGTCAACGCGGACGGAAAAGCCGGCGCCATTTCCGAGGTGGCCCTCGATCGGCCGATTCAGGAACCCGACGGCATGCGCAGCTTCGGCAAGAACAGCGTGCTGCTCGTGGAGAGCGGCGGCAGCGGCCGTCTCACCCGGCTCGTGATCAATGGCGGTAAGGGAGCTCTGACGACTTTGAAAGAGGGGTTTCACGACGGTCCGGTATCGGTGGCGTCGGTGGGAACGAGCGCCTATGTTCTCGAGGGCCAGCTCAATGGATTGTTCGGACCGCCCGAACCTAACCCGACGTCCAAGCCGTTCCATGCGACGGCCGTCGAGGTGGGGGCTCCCTGACCGAGCGCGGATCTATTTAGCTATATTGATGACCCTGGACTGAGTGAATTCCTCCAGTCCTTCCTGACCCATCTCGGTGTCGAAGCCGGATTGCTTGGCGCCGCCGAAAGGAATGTCGGGCGGCAGTTCGAGATGCTTGTTGACCCATACAGTGCCGGACGCAATGCGCTGGGCGACATCGAAGGCGCGTTTTGAGTTCTTGCCCCACACCGTGCCGCCCAAGCCGTATTCGGTGCTGTTGGCGCGCGCTATGGCATCGTCGATGTTGGAATATTTGAGCACGGGTAATATGGGGCCGAACTGCTCCTCCATGACGAGGCGCGCACTGTCCGGAATGTCGCGCACAATGGTCGGCGGAATGAAGTAACCGTCGCGTTGCAGCGCCTTGCCGCCCGCGATAACCTTGCCATGCAGGCGCGCGTCTTCCAGAAATTCTTTGACTTTCTCGAATTGCGTTTTGTTTTGCAGGGGACCCATTTGGGTCGCGGCGTCGAGTCCGTCGCCGACCACGTGGGCATCGGCCAATTTTGCCAATTCTTCGCACATCGCGTCGTACATCGAATCGGGTACATAGACGCGCTTGATGGCGAGGCACACCTGGCCGGAGTTGACCATGGCTCCGTGAAAAACCTTCGCTGCCACTTCTTTCACATCCACATCGTCCAGAACGATTGCCGCGTCGTTGCCGCCGAGCTCCAGCGTCAAGCGCTTGATCGTCCCCGCAACGCTCGCCATGACTTTCTTGCCTGTGGCAGTCGAGCCCGTGAAGGCGACCTTCGCGACATCGGGGTGCTGGGTTAGATAACCGCCCAAATCGTTTTGATCGACAATGACATTGAGCACGCCGGGCGGCAGCAGGGCTGCGCACATCTCGCCGAACAACAAGGTGGTCAGCGGGGTTGTCGGCGCGGGCTTGGCCACGATGGTGTTTCCGGCCAGCAGCGCCGGCGCCACTTTTATCATGAGCAATATCAGCGGGAAGTTCCACGGAGTAATCGCCGCGACTACGCCGAGCGGCACGTGCAGCTGAACGATGCGCTCGACGGCGTTTTCGCGCAGGACCTTCGCCGGTAAATCCATGGCGGCGAATGCGCGAATCATCGCAACCGCTCCGCCTATCTCGTACGCGGCGTGCGCTAGCGGCTTGCCCTGTTCTTCCGTCAGCAATCTGGCGAATTCGCCGCTGCGCGCTTCGAATGCCGCGGCGACCTTCAGCAAAATCTGGCGGCGCATTTCGATGGGCGTCGTCGACCAAGCTGGGAAGGCGTTCTTTGCGGCGAGCACCGCTGCGTCCAATTGCGCCTTATCGGCGCGCGCGCATCTCGTCAAGAGTTTGCCGGTCGCCGGATTAATCACGTCCAGAGTTGCCGCACCGGCTACCAATTGTCCGTTGATCAACAATTAAAAATCAGGAGTCGAGCCGGATAACGTTTTAGGATTTGCGCTCATAAAGGACACCTTTGTGAACATTGCATTAAATGGGAGATCATTACACAGTATGCGCGCGAAACGGCCATTTTTCGAGCCTGCGAATACGTCCCGGAGTACACGATGATTTACATCGCACCCCTGCTACCCAGTGAACGCGCCCGTTGGGCTGAACTGTGGTCCGAGTACCAGCGCTTCTACCAGGTCGAGCTGGGCCCGGCCGTGACGGAGGCCCTCTGGGAACGCCTTCACAATGGCCGGGTGCATGGCCTTGGCGCCCACGATTCATCCGGTCACCTAATCGGCATAGTGCATTTCCTCTATCACGAGGACACGTGGTCGACGGCACCCGCCTGCTATCTTGAGGATCTCTATGTGGATTCAGGCATACGCGGCACCGGCTGCGGTCGCTTGTTGATAGAGGCCGTAGCGGACGCCGCCAAAAAGGCGGGGGCGAATAGCCCTTATTGGCTGACCCAGGAAACCAATCAGGTTGCGCGCCGGCTGTACGACCGCCTGGCCATAAAACCGGGGTTCATTCAATATCTCTACTCGGCTTTACCGGGGTCGGGAGCCACCTAGATGCACGTGTTTAAATCCACGGCAGCGCTGCCCAAGGCGGTGGCCTACCGCGAAATCCAAGAACAGTTGCTGGGTCTATTTGCCGGTGAACGCGACGGTCTGGCCAACACCGCTAATTTGTCCGCTCTGCTCTACGCAGGGCTGCCCGATTTGAATTGGGTTGGATTTTATTTTCTGCGAGGCCGCGAGCTCGTGCTTGGCCCCTTCCAAGGCAAGGTCGCCTGTGTGCGCATCGCGCTGGGCAAGGGGGTTTGTGGCACCGCAGCCGAGCGCCGCGAAACCATCATCGTTCAAGACGTACATGCATTCCCGGGACACATTGCCTGCGATGCTGCGTCCCGTTCGGAGATTGTCGTGCCAGTGATGCAACAGGGCCAACTCATCGGCGTTCTCGATCTGGACAGTCCTCAACCCGGACGATTCGAGGCCGAGGACGGCGCGGGATTAAATGCTGCCGTGAATGTGTTGGTGCAATCGTCCGACCTCATCCGGCTGGCAGGACAGTGACTCGGCTTTAATTCGAGATGCTCAGATGTGTTCGTCTCGAAGCCGGCCGCCCAATGCCGCTGCGACGCTTGCAATGAATGCGCCAACCAGCAGCGATAATGCGGTAAAGATCGCAGTAGCGGAGGCCGCTTTGGCCGCGGCATCGGCTTGCATCTTGAGTTTCATTTCCTCAGCCATGACGCTCGCGGTAACCTCGTCAACGCGCTGCAGTGCGTCTGCCTGCGAAATTCCGGCCCGCGCGCTCGCCAATTCTCCCAAGTAACTTCTATCCGCTTGCGGTAGCGCGCCAGACGCCGCGGCATTTGCGAAAATACGGCTCGCTTCCAGTTTGGCGTCAGCGTCGAGTTTGGCGTCGTTGGGCGGTGCAGCGCCGCTCGGCGAACGAAATAATTTGTCGATGTCGTAAGTACTGAACGCCATGGCAGTAGCGGGCGCCGTGGGCAGAGCCGCCGCCGGGGGAGTGCCCGCAACGACGTGTGCGGCTACGTTCATCGCTGAATATGCAGAAAGCCCCATCGCCGTGGCCGCCAATATTGTTGCCACCGACCAGGTGATGAAACCATGGGCGGTGTCCCTGAAGAACACCTCGTGCGTATGGGTTCCCACCCACTTAACGCGCAATCTGCCGGTAACGTAACCGCCGACGCCGGATGAAACCCATTGCATCACAATGAGCCAGATGGCCGACGTGATCGCAAATGTTGTGGCGGAAACCCCATGGCCCGACCACGGTGATATGGATGCAAATCCCAACCCCGTGCCCAACGCGAGCAGTATTACCGAGGCCGCTACTGCCACAGCGGCGCCGGCAAAAATAGCCGGCCAAGAGACGGCCGATTGGCCGAGCGTCGGTATTGCCTGCGCGAGCGCAGTTGCCCCGCGGGTTTCGAGTACTGGTTCCATATCAGACTCCGCTTAATTGTGCGAGCACATTGCTAAAAGGAGAATGATCGGAAGAGGAACTCCGAGCATCCAAAGCAAAATTCCGCGTCCCATGATGTGTCATCCTTGTTTTGTACGGCTGGGAAACTTTGCCTCCACAAGCGCGCATTGACCAGTTCTGAAGTAGACCGATCAAGTGTAAGGATTTTCCGACGAGGAGGAGCGCGGCACTGCGAATGATTCAAAGCGAGCTTAGATGCTCGGCCTGCAGAATATGAGCAAGCGCTGCCTCGGCATCGGGTTGTTGACTCAGCAATTCCAGCGCTAAGGTCGCGAGCAAAAGCGATGTCTTGGGCCGTCCGACTCGAGCGATACATTCGGCCAGTGCGGTATAGGTTAGTTCAATCTGTGCGCTGTTCATGGCTTGAGTCCTCGAGCGTGGCTGAGCGCGTCACGGAGATGGGCAGGGTTCGATTCAGCATTGCGCCATCGGCCCATGACGTAACCGTCCGGCCGGATCAAATACAGGCTGCCGTGCGTCGCGTCATAGCGCTGCCAGGCCTGACCGACATCATCAATGACGGTAGCCTCGCCGGCAGCTCCGCGGGTTGCGATCCGCACAAGCCGTAGTGCCGCGACGCCCGGCGGCCCCGTGTTCGCGAGCGTCAGTAAATACTGCGGCAAAGTCGCGTCGTCGGAGAAGTACAGGGCCACGAAGCTGTGGCCAAAGTACTGCGTCAGGTGTCCTGCGCCTCGATGGGTGCTGAGTTTCGCTTCCGGGGCCGGCATGCCGGCACGCGCGTCGCCGCCGAATTCAGTTCCGCCCTCGGGTGCATTGAGCGACGAGTCCACGTATTCGACCGGAGAAGTCTGCCTCGGATTGATGAGCGAACGAATTCCGGGCGACACCATGGCGACGCGCAGCGCCGCTTCGCGCATCAGCGCAAATCCGTGATGCGGCGGCGCCATAAATTCGGTGCTCTTGGCGCCATAGGCGATGTTTTCACGCGCCGCGAGAACGCGCTCATGGGAATAGCTGTCCAGCAGGGCCTCATCGGCTTGACGCTTGTGTACCATGGCAAGTTTCCAAGCCAGATTGCCGGCGTCGTCCAGCCCGGAGTTGAGCCCCCGCACGCCGAATATCGGCACCAGATGCGCCGCGTCGCCGGCAAACAGGACGCGGCCTCTTCTATAGCTCGGCAGGGTCAGGCATTTGGCGTTGTAGATCGATATCCACAAGGGTTTCCACGGCGCCGTCTCCCCTATCATGTCGAGGTGCGCTTGTATGCGGGGCAGTACGTTCTCTGGCTTGACGGCCTCAGCCGGATCTTCTTGATCGGAGACTTGATAGTCGATGCGCCAGATATTGTCGGGCTGACGATGCATGAGGATGGTGGAACCCGGATTGGAGGGCGGATCGAACCAAGCTAGGCGCTCCACCTCGCGGCGTGTGTCCTGCTCGATATCAACGATGACGTAGCGGCCCTCGTATTGCATGCCCTCGAGCTGCAAGCCCAATTGCTCGCGCACCGTGCTGCGGCCGCCGTCGCAGGCGATGAGCCACTCGGCCTGAATACTGTGTAGTTGTCCATCCGCTGTTTGGACTTCTATGTCCACGGCGGAAGCGCACGCCCGCACCGCATCGACGCGTGCCGACCAGCGCATATCGACTCCACCTGCACGCAAGGCCGCCTCATGCGCATACTGTTCTACGTAGTACTGTTGGATATTGATCATGGGCGCGAAGCGTTGCGTGGGCTCAGAGGGCATCTGGAAATGCAGCACCTCGGTATCGCGAAAATAACTGCGGCCGCCAACCCAGGACAATCCTTTGGCGGTCAGCGCCCGATCCGCGCCAACCCAGCCGAGAATTTCCTGTGAACGTCGCGACAGGCAAATCGCCCTGCTGCCCTCGCACCAGGATGGATCGGCCTCCAACACCAGGCAGGGAACGTCATAGTGGGCCAACAGCGCCGCGAGCGACATGCCCACCGGCCCGCCGCCGGCGATCACCACCGGAACTTTGTTGGGAAACCTAGGGGAGAATCTCATGACGGAGCGAGCCTGCGATCAGCCCCATTCGTGCTAAGGCGTTGGCGCCGCGCCGCCGACTGACTTCCACAAGCGCGCGCGAATGGCCTTGACCTGTGCCAAGGGACGATCGCGCAAGCCGTGAACTTCTGCTTCCGAGTAGTCGACGTAGTTCGCCGGAACCTTGACGTCACTGAGATTCCTTGCCATCCAATTGAGCAAGGCGGCGGTGTCTGCATCGGAGAGCGGCGATTGCGCGACGCCCGGCACCCGGACGACGTAGTCTCGTCCCTCCGGGACCGCTGAAAAAAGCACCAGCGAGCGTCGCACCGACGGGATTCGCCCGGGTGTTCCGGAGCCGTCGGCAAGATGACACCCCATGCAGCGAATCTGGTAATTAACCGCCGGCTCATAGCCCCAGGCAGCGCTTGCCCCCGCCAAGGCAAGCATCGTGGCGGTGACCCGGAATAGGATTCGCACGGGCGACTACTTGGCAGTGCCTACGATGCGCGCCGTCGAACAATGATAGGGAATATTCGCCTTTGCATTTCCGGAGCACCAGTTGTAGTCGTTGGATTGACCGGGTTGAAACAGCGCCGTATCGCCTTCGTTACGGTTACAGAAGCAGCGCCCACAGGAGCTTTTGCCGCAGCAATCGTTATAGGAGATCACATAGTCCTTGCCGTCGCTGGGATTGTGGCAGGTGCCGATCCAGGTGACCGGAGACATATCGGTGCCCGGCGGGCAGGTTGACTGCGAGCCACCGCAACAGCCGCACAAGAAACCATCGATGGCACAGTGCCGCCAGTAATCGCACGAATTAGGATCGCCCGGATCCGCCTTCGGCGCACCGCCCGCAGGTTTAGTGTCGGCACCGCGCGCGACCGGCAGCAACGGCACCGTCGTTGCGCCCAAGATCAGTGATCCGAGGCCCGCCAGTACGCTGCGCCGCGACGTGCGCCGCGCCAGCGTGCGGGCTGATTTTTCCGAGAATGCATCCAACCATTTCATAGTAATCCTCGCTGAGCCCGCGAATGCTCAAGCCGCCTGATTCTGCATCGCCGCTTCAAAATAATCCTGAATCGATGCGAAACCCAAGCGTTTGGCCTCGAATAGACTTTCCAGGTGTTCCCGAGAGTTCACGATTCCGCGTGCTCTTAGCACGCCTTCCGCATCGATCAGCACCGCAAACGGCAGCCTGCTCACCTGGTACGAAATGCCCAGCGGCGCGGAAACAATGTAGGGGAAGGCATTCAAACGCTGCGCAGTCACGAAATCCCGCTGACTGCCGGCCTCGCCGTCGCTGGCGAGAATGATGTCGAGCCAGTCTCGCTCCGCTGCCAGGCTCGATTTCAAGGCCGGTAGCAAGGTCTTGCATACGGGGCAGGTCGGTGACACGAATACGACCAAGGTGGCGCGCCCGTCGCTGCGCACGGCTCCCACCGTGATGGCACGGCCGTCCAGATCCTCAGCGGCAATCGTCGGGGCGAGTTCGCCCACTTTAAGTCCCTTGGCCAGCATCAGTGCGCCGACCGGCGCAATGCGCTCATGCAACACGCCCAGCTGACGGATGACGGCCAACAATGCGACGGACAAGGCGATGACCACCAACCAAAGCACGACATTGGAAATGGCCAGCGCCGTCACGACGTGCTCCTCAGCAGCAGACCCTTGCGGGCAACGTCACCCAGCAGGCGGTCCAGTGAGGCGTACAAAATGACCCCGACCAACAGCCCCCCGACGAGCGTCAGCACATCGGTCAATTTCAATGAGCGGGTCGACCAGGGCAAGAGCGCGAGGCCAAGGGCGGCAGCGAGCATCAGGTTACGCCATACCATCCAAGCGGCAATGCCCCGTCGATCGCGGGCAGCACCGCAGCCGCAATCCAGATCGACCCGGCCGCGCAGTAGATTGATGCCGATGCCTGCCGCGTAAGCAATCAGTACGGCCATCGCTGCGGGAACCGCCGTGTTGCGGCCCGCCGGCCACAGCAGGGCAGCGCCGACGCCCAGCTCCACACAGGGAATACTCCATGCCAGTCGCCGCGACAGCGCATCGGGCAACACATTGTACGCCGCGAATATTTCGGTGAACCGCGCCAGGTCGCGTAATTTATGTGCGGCCGCACTCACGAATAAAAGCGCGCTGCCGGCAATGATCAAGTATCCGATGGCGGGGTCGAGCACGGTAGCGCTTCTAGGGAGTAACCATGATGGTCGGCGTCGTGCCGACATGAGCGACCGATCGCAGCAGCTTGCCGCTGGCCGCGTCATAGATGTCGAGATCCGTACCGTCGATGAAGATGCTGTACATCAAAGGCTGCTCGTCGGGCGATAATTGAATCGACGTAGCCAGATTTTTCAAGCTGAATTGCTGCACTCGCTGATGAGTCGACACATCGTAGACCCAAACGTCTTTACCCGGATCCTTGTGCGTCTCAACTCCGCCGCGATGCATGATCGAGTACAGACGCGATTTTTGCGCATTCACGGCCAATTGCTGAATGCCGCCGGGCCGCCAACCGGCTTTGCGCTCGGCGTCGGACGTCAGCCACCAACTCGCTCCCACGGTTGCCTCATGCGCATCGGCCTTGAGCGGATAAATGCGTCCGGCGAACGACACGAAATACCAAGTGTCACCGATACGTACGGCCTTCTCGGTCACCGGATCGGCAGACATATCGAACACCGGCTTGGTGCGCTTCTGGTGCGCGGCGCCGCTGTCGTCGACGTCGGCAAGCAATAAGGAGCCGTCGCCGCACACCGAAAAGAACGACCGCGGCCCCGTTGGATAGACCAATGCACATCCGGGCGTTTCGATTTCCCGAACGAACTTGCGCGTCTTGATGTCGACCACGGTGACGCTCTGTGCCGGATTGAAGTTATAGATCAGCAGAAAGCGCTCGTCGTCCGTCATTACGGAATTGGACATCATCGGCATGTTGGACGAACGCTTGGCCGGGATGGGAATTTCGCCCAAGGGCTTCAGAGTGCCGGCATCGTAGACGGTGACGACATCCGTGCGCTTGCCGCGGGTGCCACGCGAGAAGTAGGTTTCCGGCGAATAGATGAGCTTGCCGTCGCGGGGAAGAACCACGCGGGCAAAGCCGTAGCCCGTGCTGAGGGTTCCCAGGTAACGGCCTGAATCCCCGTCGATCAAATAGGCCATCCCGTCAGCCATGTGCGGAAACACAAAATCATTGACCCATACCCAGTGTTTCGGGGGCGGAACCTGCAGAGTCGCCACCTGAGAGCCGTGTTCGGTATCCGACGGCAGATCTGCAAAGGCAGACCCGGCCAGCGAGGTGCATAGCAAAAGAGCGTTGACTAGGAGTCGCATGGTCGATTCTCACTCTATTTCGTGCCAGTCTGACATAGGAAAAACGACTTCGCTATCCGCAACGCGAAGGCTCGGCGCCTCGGATCCAAGCGGCAAATGGGGCCGTTGATATACACTCCGGCCAAGGATGTTCTAAGAGGATTCATCGTGACGTTACAGGCGATAACCCGGGGGAGGGAACTGTCACCCATACCCGATCCGCGCGGCATGTTTACGGCGGATACTCTGGATGAGGCGACCAGCCTGGTAAGGGCCGCCATTTGCCCCCACCGGCTCAAGGTCAATGAGCCGCCGCGCCGGAGCGTGGCCTTTTTGTCGTCGCTCGATCTGGGCGGCTGCGGCTTGACGAACCTGCGCTACGGCTTCGATGTGGACATCGACGCCGGCTGTATCGGCGACACCTATCTGGTGAAATGGACCCTGGCGGGCGAGGGTCAGTTATGGTCCGGCGACCGTACCGCCATCACCTCGCCCCGTTCCATCGTCATCACCGAGCCGACCGAACACACCAAGATCCGCATGACGGCGCAGTGCCAACATTTAACCGTGCGCGTGTCGCGCCAGGCGCTGCTGGAGACTTTGGCGGCGAAACTGCGGCGCCCAGCGCGCAAGGCGCTGCTGTTCAATCTTGAGATTCCGATGGACAGCGATTTCGCACGCGCCTGGTGCGAACTCGTTGCGCATATTTGCCATGTCTCCGCCACGGCGCCCGCGGCGCTGGCGAACGAAGGGGTGCGCAAACAGTATTCGCGCACCTTGATGGAAATCATGTTGAGCGCGGCGCCTCACAACCACTCGGAAGCAATCGAGGAGCCGATGAAGCGCGCGACTGCGTGGCATGTCGGCCGCGCCCGCGATTATGTTCACGACCACCTCGCCGAAGGCATTTCAATCACGGACATCGCCGCGCGGGTCGGCGTCACGCCCCGAACCTTGCAGAACGGGTTTCGCAAGGCTTTTAATGTGACGCCGGCGGAATACATCCGTCGGGCGCGCGTCGAGGCGCTGCATCAGGCGCTTCTGGCGGCGGACGAGACCGCCGGGGTGACGAATTTGATGATGAATGTCGGCATCGTTAATTTCGGCCGGTACGCGCAGTACTACAAAGAGCAAATCGGCGTTTCGCCGTCGACGACATTGAAGGGAAAGATTCAGTAACGGCGGCGGGCTCTCATCCAGCGCTTAATTCCTTTTCGAGGACCTTGGGGTTCTCGCGCCAACGTGTGAACCACTCCTGCGCGACGTCGCCCGGATACACGTCCTCAACGCCGTCTTGGAGCGCTTTGACCACGGCTCTGGCCAAAGCGGCCGGAGTCATTTTTGGCGGCGGCAACATCTGATTCCACTCGTCCTCGATAGGTCCAGGAAATATATTGATCACCCGTACACCGGCGCTGCGCATCTCGGCCCGCAGACATTGCGCCAGAGACAAAGCAGCTGCCTTCGAAGCCGAGTAGGTCCCGTGAGCGGGGAAGTTGCTGAGCGCATACACCGACAGCAAGTTGACCCAGGCTGTGGCGCTCGATTCGCCGTCGGCGCCTCGATACCGCATGGCCGGAGCGAACTCTTGGGCGAGCCGCAGCAGTCCGAAGTAATTGACATCCATTTCCGAACGGGCGGCCTCATCTCCGCTCGGTGAGGCAATCCCGCAGGCGCGATGTACTTCCGCGGTATTGATCAGGATGTCCACGTCGCCACCGATTTCAGCGGCGACTTTCTTGACTGATTGAGCGTTGGTCAGGTCGAGTGGCAGCAGCGCAGCCCGCGACAATGCGCCAAGCGCTGCGAACTCCGCAGATTCCTTCCACGGTTCGGCATAACCTACCCATACAAGGTCGGCGCCGGCAGCGATCAAGGCGTGCACCACGGCTTGGCCCACCGCCGTTTTGCCGTCGGTCACCAGCACTCTTCGACGCTGCGGATCGCAAGTCATTTCACGCAGTTGGCGGTCATCTGCCATGTTCGGCACCTCGTCAATGGGAAAGGCTAAAAGAACACCGTGGCCGGATTTGTCGAGCCTGGCGGCAACGCGCACGCGGCTGGGAGCAGGGGCACAGCCTCCATGCAGATGCACGACGGCGGTCGGCCCCGCATCCAGTCTAACCAAGCCGAGTCGCCAGGGAAGGCGCTCCTGGAAATACATGTCGTTGCTGTGACGCACGATTGTGTCGGCGATCAGCTCGCCCGTGCCCGGTTGTTCACGCCAGTGTAGCGAACCGGAGAGACACCGATGGCAGGTTTCACGCGCGGGATATTGAACGGCAGCACAGGCACTGCAGATCTGCAATTCGAAACGGCCGAGCGCGGCCGACGCCGTTAAGCCAAGTGCTGCGCGTGATCTTGCCGAAGGCGGAATCATGCGTCCGCCCGGCTGAGGATGGCGGCCCCCGAGCTCAATCCTCGGTCGTAGGTGATCATGCCGAAGCCTACGGCGATGCCGAAGCGCGCATCGGGAACGGGAAGCGCCAAATTGCGCCCCGTGAGCTGCCTTATGGACTCGATCAGTCCCAAAAAACCAGCCGCACAGCCTGCTTGTCCGACTGAGAGCTGGCCGCCGCTGGTGTTGAGGGGAAAAGAACCCGCCGTGGTGAAGGAATGACGGCGAATGAAATCCGGTCCCTCGCCCTTGGCGCAGAAACCGAGATCCTCGAGCTGAATGACCGACATCACCGGATAATCGTCGTACGTCTGGACGAAGTCGATATCGGCGGGTTCGACTCCTGCCGCACCATAGAGATGTTCTCGGTCCAGAATCCAGCCGCCCCGGCTTTGGATCGGATCTTCCGGATAGGCATTGTGCCGCTCGCAGGTGGAGCGCACTCGCACATAAGGTAGCCCCAACTCCACGGCGCGTTGGCGCCGCATGACCAAGAAGCCCTCGGCGCCGGCGCAGGGCATCACGCAATCGAACAGCCGAATCGGATCCGCAATAAGCCGTGCCGAGAGATATTCCTCCAGGGTCAATTTCCTTTTGAACATGGCGAATGGATAGCCGAGTGCGTTGTCGCGCTGCGCCAGGCAGAGCTTGCCGAAATCCTCACGGGTGGCGCCGTAAGTGCGCATGTAGTGCGAGGTCAGAAAAGCGAAGCTGGCATTGGGACCGCCGGATCCGTAGGGGAACACGGCGTCGCGCGCGAATACGCTGAAATTGCCAAGACTTTGCCGGAAAGAATCGACGTGATTGGTGTCGGCGCCGATGCAGGCAACGACCTCGGCATCACCTGCCTGCACCGCACGCAGCGCGTGACGCATGCTGACGATGCCGCAGGCGCCGCCGAGCGGTACATAGTCGAGCCATCGTACCGTCACCCCCAGATGTTGGGTAAGCCCGATGGCGGTGTCCGGCGCCAGCGTAAAGCTGCCCACACTCAGTCCGTCGATGTCGACTTTGTGCAGGCCGGACACTTTGATGAGCTGCGCCAGCGTTTGAGCGACGAACCAGTGGGCGCTGTGTACCGAGTAGCGCGCATAAGGCACTGTGACGGGTGCGGCCAACACGACATCGTCGTAGTCCCTGATGGCGCTGCGCACGGGCTCGCGAACAGCGCGTCTCTTCGAGTAACGCAGATCGAAAGCCTGCGCCGAACGGATGGCGCCGGCGGCGAGCGATCTGATCTGCGCGCGCGCCAGTTTTTGCGATGCGGTTTGCGGTAGCTCGGTGCAGAATGCAACGTAGGCGGGTGCCTTGTAGTAGGCCAATTGCTGCAGGCAGTGAGCCTGCAGCCGGACGGCGGTATCCAAAGACGGAGAGATTCCCGGGCGCAAGACGACGAATGCAAACACCTCCTCGCCGCGCACATCATCCGCGACGGGACAAGCGGCTGAGGCCAGCACCAAGGGCTCTGTCTGTAGCGCGCTTTCCACTTCGACGGCCGCAATGTTCTCGCCGCTGCGACGGATGACATTCTTAGAGCGGTCCACGAAGTAGAAGGACTGGTCTTCACCCGCCCGCACCAGATCGCCGGTATGAAACCAACCGCCGGACCAGGCCTGCGACGTCGCCAGCTCGTCTTTGTAGTAGCCGGCAAAGAATCCCCGGCGAGGATCATCCCCCGACCGCCTTACCAGCAATTCTCCCGCGGTTCCCGCGGCCACATCGCTCCCGCCGTCGTCGACGATGCGATACGCCAAGTCTGCCGGCGGTTTACCGAAGCAGCGTTGCCCCACATGACGCGGCTCGTGGTTCGCCGTTATCCAGGCGCCTGCGCCGGTCTCCGTCATGGCCCAGGCTTCGATCAAGGGCACACCGAAGCGCGCCTCGAATGCGGCCTGATGACGCGGATCCACGCCTGCGCCGAAGGCGAAACGCACCTGCGCTGCCACATTGTCGTCAGCCGCTGCGGGCGCGTTCAACAACATTGCCGGCATGACGCCGAGATAGTGAAACGCGGTGGCCCGGCTGGCTCGAATCGAGCGCCACCAAGTCGATGGATGAAAGCGGTCGAGCTGGATGAGGCAACCTCCCGTCATGAGCATGGCCATGAAGGACACCGCGAGAGCATTCATGTGCGTGACGGGAAGCGGCGTGGCAAGCCGGTCAGCAGTGCGATCGAAACGACAGTAGCCGCCGAGCTCGGTATACAGGCGGCCGACTTCAAGAAAGTACTGCTGGGCAAGGATGCAGCCCTTAGGAGTTCCGGTCGTTCCGGATGTATAGAGGAGCGCCGCCTCGCCCGGTTCCGCGATGCGCGATCCAGCCGCTCGCGGCAGCGCTGCTTCGGATGGGCTGAGGACATGAAGGGAGGTCGAGGAGGGCACTGCAGCAAGGATGTGAGCCGCATGGCCTTGATGCGTCACAACCAGGACCACGTCCGAGTGGCCGACCACATAGGCCAATTCGGCGACGCTCATGCCCGCATTGAGCGGTACGACACTGACCTCCACCCTGGCCAAAGCCAGGAAATACAGAAAGAACTCCGGCCTGTTGTCGAGTGCGAGGGCCACCCTGTGGCCAGGTCCGTAGCCGGCGGCCCGTAGTTGAGACGCCAGCGCGTCGACGCGAGTGGCAGCCTCGCTGTAGGTCAGGGTGATCGGGCCGTCGGCATAATCTCGGCAGGCCTCGGCGGGGATATGCAGGAAGTCGCGCCCCGAGAACATCGCCGCGGTGTTCTCGAAGACTGCAGAGATCGAGTGACTGCTGGGGTTCGCCGCCATATATGCCGTGCCGAAGGGAGGTCGTTGACGCGCGAGCCTACAGGAAAACTTAACACCGAGCGTTCGGCTTGGAACTATTTTCCGATCCCGTACGGTGCCTTCGTTTCCTGGGTCGCGTTGCCGTTGTCCCAGGGACTAGTATGACCGGAACGCCATCACCACGACTCGATACGCAGGGGATACGATGCAAAGTCAAATGAAGGGACGGACGCTTCGGACTCGCGTGGCGCATGCGGCCACGGGAATGATCCTCACTATGGGGCCTTGGCTGGCCGGCCTCGCGGCCGAGTCGGGCGATGAGGACAAGCTCGGCGAAATCGTAGTCACTGCCCAGAGGCGCGAGCAAAACCTACAGGACGTGGGAACATCGGTGACCGCGTTCGACGCGCATGCGCTGGAGCAGCTCGGATTCAAGGACGTCATCGATATCGCGGGCCAAGTGCCCGGCTTGCAATACAACCAATATGGCGCGACCGTCACCATCTACAATCTGCGCGGCGTATCCCAAAACGACTTCAGCGATCACCAAGAAGCGCCCATCGCCGTGTACGCGGACGATGCCTATATCGGCTCGACGGGTGCGCTGGCCGGCTCCCTGTTCGATCTGCAGCGTGTCGAAGTCCTGCGCGGTCCCCAGGGCACCTTGTTCGGACGAAATGCCACGGGCGGTCTGATTCAATATGTGAGCAAGCTGCCGACCGATACGCCGGAAGCTTATCTACAGCTGACGGGTGGCAATTTCGGCACATTCGAATCGGAAGGGGCGGTGAGCGGACCGTTGACCGACAAGGTGTCCGGGCGGCTCTCCTTTGACGTGTCGCGCCATGACGGCTATATCTCGAACAGCCTCGGCCATGCGATCGATGACCAAGATCAATACGCGCTGCGGCTGCAATTGCGCATCAAGCCGACCGACAACGGCGAAATTCTGATCAAGCTGCATGCCCTCAACAATAATCACGAGACCTCCGGTAATTATTCGTGGGCGGCCTCTTTTCCCGACGCAACCGGCCGGGGCGTATTTGCGCCTGCGGGCACGCCGGATTTGGGTGGCTACGTGAACACGAATTCCAGTCCGTTCAATCAGGCGGAGGACCGCCGAGGGTTGTTCAACCGCACGGTGTGGGGCGCGAATGTTCGCGTCAATTGGAATTTCGATGCCTTCTCGCTCGCATCGGTGACGGACTATCTGAAGATGCAGAAGCGCTACGGCGAGGACTCGGACGTCTCGCCGAACCCGATATTCAATTACGATACCGAGGCGCACTACCAGCAGTTCTCGCAGGAATTCCGCCTCAACGGTAAATACGAGAGCCTGCGTTGGATCGCCGGTGCCTACTACCTCAACTATAAGACCACGAATTTCGAGCAGACGACGCTGCCCGACTACATCCCTCCCGTGCCGTTCCCGTATGGCAATGGATTGGCGAATCTGAATTTGCGCACCAGTTCGCCCTCGGTGTTCGGCCAGCTCGAATACAGCTTTAGCGATCACTGGGTGGGCATTGTCGGTGCGCGCTATACCATCGACCAGAAACAATACTTATACAATTACACCTGTAATGTCTGCGGGCCGCTGGATCCGACCGCGCCCCCAGGAGGCTTCCCCTACAGTCTTAACTATTCGACCGCAAGCGGTTACCCAGACGCGAAAAAAACCTATCGAATGCCGATGGGAAAGGCGGAGCTCGACTACAAGATCGACCAGGATAATTTGCTGTATGCCAGCGTCAATCGAGGCGCCAAGGGCGGCGGTTTGTCGGCACCCAGTTCCGGCTATGTCAACTTGAATCCTGGCTATGGCTTCGTCCCGACGTTGAAAATGAACTATGACGAGGAGCGATTGACCAGCTACGAGGCAGGCTTCAAATCGACGTTCTGGGATGGCGCGGCGCGGCTCAATGGCGATGTCTTCTATTACGATTACAAGAATTATCAGGGCTTCTTCCTCGACGTCGCCACGCAGATCGTCGAAAACATCGACGCCAAGGTGAAGGGCAGCGAGCTCGAACTGGCGGTGGTGCCGTTCCACGGCATGCACGTGCAACTGGGCGTCTCCTACCTCGACACCCAGGCGCTGAATGTGCCCACGCCGGCGGGCATTCTCGTGACTGCGCAATTGCCGCAGGCGCCGCCTTGGAGCGTGAATGCGGTCGCTCGCTACGAGTGGGCTGCCTTCGGCGGCAAGTTGTCGGCAGAAGTCGATGCAAAGTGGAATAAGGCAATGTATTTGGAATTGATCAATGCCCCGGTCGATCGGCAGCCGTCCTACACGCTCACCAATGCGCGGGTCGGATACACCGATTCCAGCGGCCGCTGGGATGTGTCGGCCTATTGTAAGAATTGCTTAAACACCCTGTATCGGATTTATAACCTCGATCTCTCAGGATTCCTTGGCATCAATCAGTCGGTCTATGGGACGCCACGTCTATACGGCGCCAGCGTGGCGTACCACTGGGGCAAGTAGTGAGCGATCACGCCGGCGAAATTTCGGCTGCGCCGGCGACACTCAAGGCAGGTTCGCTGCACTGGCTGCAGGTGGCTGCATTGGGGATTGCCATCGCTATCTCCGGCAATGTCTCGGGTTGGAACTATGGACTGGCCGTTGGCGGTTGGGGCGGCATGCTGATTGCCGCGTTGGCGATGGCCGTGCTGTTTCTGTGTCTGACTCAAAGTCTGGCGGAATTGGCCGCCGCGTTGCCCGAGGCAGGCGGCTTCGACGGCTATGTGCGCCGCACCCTCGGACCCACACCGGCGTATCTCGCCGGCATGTCGGTCGCCATCGCACTTGCGGTGGGAGCGGGCCTTGCGATTTCCTTCAGTGAGGCCTACGTCTCGGCGTGGCTTGGGCTTGGTGGTTGGCCCATCAAGATTGCGTTTCTGGTCATCGTCATGGGACTGCAATTGCGCGGCGCGAGCGAGGCGGTTGGATTGACCGTTGCCGTCGGCGTCGCCGCCTTGGTCATCCTCGTGGCCTTCTGCTGTTTCATGGCGCCCGAATTTCAAACGTCGAATTTATTTAGTGCCGCGCCGGACGGCGCGCGCAGTCTCCTGCCTCATGGCTACGCCGGCGCCGCCCGCTGCATCCCCTTTGCGCTGTTTCTATTTCTCGGCGTCGAGCAGTCCGCGCATGCGGCTGCTGAGATGCGCGACATGGCAAGGAACATGCCCAAGGCGTTGGCCTTGGCCATCGGTGTCGCTTTCGTCATAGGAATCTGCGTGTTGCTGATCGCCACCGGTGCGACCGGCGCCGACCGGCTTGGCGCCGTCGACGATCCTCTGTTTGCAGCAATCAGCACCAACCCGGGCAGGACCGGAGCAACGTTGATGGTGCGTGTGGTTGCCGGCGGGGCATTGGTTGCATTGCTCGGCACCTTCTTTTCGCTGGCCTATGCAGGTTCGCGGCAGTTTTATCATCTCGCGCAGGCCGGCTTCCTGCCGCGCATCTTCGGCACGGTCAATTCCCGCCAG
Organism: Gammaproteobacteria bacterium; assembly: GCA_025358295.1. Classification (GTDB taxonomy): domain Bacteria; phylum Pseudomonadota; class Gammaproteobacteria; order Steroidobacterales; family Steroidobacteraceae; genus Bog-1198. The sequence goes on along the minus strand of JANYJY010000073.1, from coordinate 4,749 downwards.
GCGCCGGCGAGCGCCGTATACCTGGTCGGTGTCATCGCGCTGGCGACGGCGGCATTCCCGCCGAACGATGCCATGGTGGTGTTCATATTCCTGATAAGCGTCTCCCACATGCTTATCCTTGCCGCTTTCTTAAGCCTGCGCCGTCGGGAGCCCGGGTTGGCGCGAACTTATCGAGCGCTCGGAGGCTCGCCTATCGCCGCGGTGGCGTTATTATTGTCGCTCTCAGTCATGGTGTCCTGTTACCAACTCGAGGCACGCGCGTTGCAAGTCGCCATTGCGGCGATTGTCCTGTTGATCGTGCAATTTGTGTGGTTGGGCCCGGCGCGTTTACGCAAGAACCCATAGGAATTCACTCATGATCGTCGATTTATCGAACAAAGTTGCCATCGTTACCGGTTCGGGCCAGGGCATCGGCGAAGGCATCGCGCGGGTGTTCGCAAAGTCCGGCGCCAAGGTGGTCATCGCCACACGCAGCCAGGCGAATGGCCAGTCAGTCGCCGACGCCATCGTCAAGTCTGGAGGCGTCGCCTGGCTCAACCAAACCGATGTCGGCCGGCGTGCCGAGGTTAAGCGCGTGGTGGCGCAGACGGTGGAGCGATTCGGGCGGCTCGACATCGTGGTGCACAACGCGGCCGTCTATCCCGTACTGCCGATCGAGCAACTGTCGGATGCCGACCTTGATCTCACCCTGTCGGTAAACCTCAAGGCCGGGTTCTGGTTTATCCAGGAGGCGCTCCCGCACCTGCGCAAACAAGGAGGCGGGCGCTTTTTGTTTACCTCGTCCGTCACCGGACCGAATGTTGCCATGCCGGGTACCGCGCACTATGCGGCATCGAAGTGCGGCCTTAACGGCTTGATCCGTACGGCGGCGCTCGAGTATGCCCGGCAGAACATCACAGTGAACGGTGTCGAACCCGGCTACATACTCACGCCTGCGATGAACGCGCTGGGCGGCCCGGAGGCGCTCGCGGAAATGGCTAAGCAAATCCCGCTCGGCAAGCTCGGGGATCCGGTCGACATCGCCAATACCATGTTGTTTCTCGCCTCGGACGCGGCGTCGTACATCACGGGACAGACCATCGTCGTCGACGGTGGTTCTACTTTGCCGGAGAGCCCGGTGGTCCTGGAGTCCTTCTATCAAGGTCAGTGACGCCGGAGTTGCACAGGTGGATACCGAATCTTTGCTCGAGCGGCGTTATCGAGTTCTAGGGCGCAACTCGCCGCTTTTCTACGATAAGCCCTTGCACCTGGTGCGCGGCGAGGGCGTGTGGCTGTATGACGCCGATGGGCGTCGTTATCTGGACGCCTATAATAACGTACCGCACGTGGGTCATTGTCACCCACGCGTGGTGGCAGCGCTGAGCGGACAGGCAGCCACTCTCAATATCCACACGCGCTACCTGGATGAACATGTAGTGGCCTATGCCGAACGGCTCACGGGTTTGTTCGATGCACAGCTGTCGATGGCCATGTTCGTTTGCAGCGGCAGTGAGGCCAATGAGCTGGCGCTTCGCATCGCACGCGATTGCAGCGGCGGCGAGGGAATCATATCGACCGCCTGGGCCTATCATGGCAATACGGCGGCCGTGATGCAGATAAGCTCCCTGTTCACGCCCGCCAGCAAGCGTGGCCCGCACGTGCGCTCGGTGCCCGTGATGGACCCTTATCGCGACCGAGCGGGGCGCAGCGACGAGGAACTTGCGTTGGTCTATGCGGATGACGTCAAACGCGCGATCGACTCGTTCGCCGCGAGCGGCGTGCGTTTCGCCGGTCTGCTGTTTTGCACGGCATTCTCCAGCGAAGGTCTGCCGACGTTGCCGGCAGGCTTCATGGGAAAAACGCTTGACCACGTGCATGCCGCCGGTGGGTACTTCATCGCCGACGAGGTGCAGGCTGGATTCGGCCGTCTCGGCAGCCACATGTGGGGGCACCAAAAACTGGGTGTCGTTCCCGACATCGTCACCATGGGCAAACCCATGGGCAATGGACATCCGCTCGCCGGCTTGGTGGCGCGCCGCGAACTCGTCAACGCGTTCACCAGCCGCAACATGTACTTCAACACCTTCGGTGGCAATCCGGTGTCGGCCGCCGTCGGGATGGCGGTTCTCGACGTGATCGAGGATGAGCAGCTGCTGCAAAATGCCGTCACTGTCGGTGAGTACACCCTCGCGAGGCTCGAGGAACTCGCGAACCGGCATACGCTCATCGGCGACGTGCGCGGGGCAGGCCTATTTTTCGCGGTCGAACTCGTCCTCGATCGTCACGCCAAGACCCCCGCGACGGCGCAAACCAAGCGCCTCGTCAATCTCATGCGCGATCGCGGCGTGCTCATCAGCCGTATCGGCATGCACGACAATATTCTTAAAATACGGCCGCCGATGCCGTTCTCGAAGCAAAATGCCGACCTGCTCGTCGACACGCTCAACCAGGCGCTGGCGGCGTTGTGAACGAGGAATTGAAATGCGAATCGGCAACTTTCCTCGACGAGATGCAGGCGCTCGCGCGCAGCGCCTTGCACCACTGGGATCTGGAGGTGTCGAATCTCGCACCCATCAAGGTGCGCGAAAATGCCGTGTTCAGAATCGATCTGAGCGGCGGCGGTCGCGCCGTGTTGCGGGTGCATCGCTGTGGCTACCATTCTGACGCCGAGCTTGATTCGGAGTTTGTCTGGATGCGCGCTCTGCAGGCGGCCGGTATCGAAGTGCCGCGCGTGATTCGTTCGCGACATGGCCGCAACTTCGAAGTCGTAGCGACTCAGACGCCGGGCGATGCGCGGCAAATCGATGTGTTCGAATGGATCGACGGACGCCAGTTAGGGTCCGTCGAAGATGGCGTGGGCCGCGATGGCGCCGCCATTGCAAAGCAGTATTATACGATCGGCGCGCTCGCCGCTCGAATGCACAATCAGGCCGCGGGTTGGCAGCGCCCAAGCGGGTTTCAGCGTCACGCCTGGGATGCGGAGGGATTGGTGGGCGAAACGCCGTTCTGGGGTCGGTTTTGGGAGCTCGCTGCGCTCACGCCGGAGCAGAGCAGCCTTTTGCTGCGAGCCCGCACTCGGATTGCGCAGGAACTGGCTGCCTACGGCGCTGGGCCCGACGGCTATGGGCTCATACACGGGGACCTTGTCCCGGAAAATCTGCTGATTGACGGCCATCGTGTCCAAGTGATCGACTTCGACGATGCCGGCTTCGGCTGGCACCTATTCGAACTCGCCACGTCGCTCTACTTTATTTCCGGCGATAGCATTTATCCCACGGCCCGTGATGCGCTGATCCGTGGCTATCGCAGTGAACGCCGGCTGTCCGACGAAACGCTGGCAAGGCTGCCGCTGTTTCTGGCAGCACGCGGCACCACCTATCTGGGCTGGGTACATACGCGGCAGGGCAGCGACACGGCGCGCGAGCTGGGTCCGTTTCTGGTGCAGCGCGCCTGCGCAGTCGCTGAGGACTACTTAGAGCATTTTTCAGGAGAATCGTGATATGTCGAACTACACCATGACCATCGGCGGCAAGCCCGTCACGACGGCGAAGTCCTTCAATGTGCTGAATCCCGCCGATGAATCCGTCTTGGCGGCGTGTCCCGAGGCGACCATCGCCCAGGTGGATGACGCGGTCGCCTGTGCGCGCGGCGCGTTCGCGGCATGGGCGGCGCTCGCTGATGCGGAGCGTTCGGCCAAAATGCTGGCGATCGCTGACTTGATCGAAAAACACCATGTGGAACTTTCCGAGCTGATCACTCGGGAGCAGGGCAAGACGCAGAGCGGCCCGGGGGCGAATCTCGAAGTCGGCGGCAGCGCGGCATGGACCCGGGTAACGGCGGGCCTTTCCCTTCCCGAAGAGACCATCCAGGACGACAAGAGCGGGAAGATTGTCATCCGCCGCAAGCCGGTCGGCGTCGTCGCTTCGATTACGCCGTGGAACTGGCCGATGATGATTGCGGTCTGGCACATCATGCCGGCGCTCCGCGTGGGCTGCACCGTTGTCGTCAAGCCCTCGCCCTTCACGCCGCTCTCAACGCTGCGCCTGGTGGAACTCATGAATCAAGTCCTGCCGCCGGGCGTTGTCAACATCGTGACCGGTGCCGCCGAGATCGGCCATCATCTGACCAATCACCCGGGCGTCGATAAAATCGTATTTACCGGATCCATCGCCACGGGTAAGAAAGTGATGGGCAGCGCTGCGCAGCACTTGAAGCGCGTTACGCTGGAGCTCGGCGGCAATGACGCCGGCATTGTGCTGCCTGGCACCCGCATCGAGCCTCTGCTCGAAAAGCTGTTCTGGGGCTGCTTCATCAATGCCGGGCAGACCTGCGCCGCGCTGAAGCGTCTGTATGTGCACCAAGATCAGTATGACGAGGTGGTCAAGAAGTTCTCCGAATACGTCGCCAAGATCCCGGTCGGCAATGGACTCGATCCAAAGAATCTCATCGGACCTGTGTCGAACAAGATGCAGCTGGATAAGGTCGCCGGGTACGTCGATGATGCGCGCGCCAGTGGTGCAACGATCGTGACGGGCGGCGTGAGGCCGAAGGCGCCCGGATATTTTTATCCGCTGACGGTTATCGCCAATGCGTCAGATGACATGCGCGTCGTCAAGGAAGAGCAATTCGGTCCCGTCATTCCCATTGTGAAATACGCCACGGTAGATGAGGCCATTCAGCGCGCCAATTCACTCGATGTGGGCCTGGGCGGCTCGGTGTGGGGCAACGATCCCGAGGAGGCTGCCCGCTACGCAAGCCGGCTCGAATGCG
>JANYJY010000019.1 GCA_025358295.1 Gammaproteobacteria bacterium | reverse complement strand
TCGTCGTCGATCATCAGAACGCCTCCGACCCCACCTATCAGCGTCTCGCCGACGATCCCGATAACAACATCGCGTTTCAGGCGGCGTGCGATTTGATATTCAAGGGCAGCGAGCAGCCCAATGGATATACCGAGGCCATCCTGCATTCGCGCCGCAAGGAGTGGAAAGCGCGGTAAATCGGCGCCCGCCGGGCGGGTCACACCTCGCCGGCGGGCAGAAACCGCCGGCGCAAATCCGCCAAGCGGTGCTGCCATGGTTGCTCGCGCTCGAACCATGCGGCCAGCGTCAGGAGTCTGGCGTCCTCTCCCATCGGGGCAACCAGCTGCACCCCGATGGGCAGTCCTTCTCTCGACATGGCCAGCGGCAAAGAGATGGCAGGCTGGCCGGTGACGTTGAATATTTCGGTGTACGGCGCGTAGCCATAGGACTCGCGGCCCCAGCGTTCAAGATCGAATGCCTGGGTGCGCCCGTCAATCTGTCCGGTGCGCACCGGCAGAGCCGCCGTCGTCGGCAACAGCAGCACATCGAATTCACGGCAGGCGTCTACCATGTCGCGAGTCGCCGTAGTCATTGCGCGCCGGGCATGCACATAGTCAACGGAGGTGCTGCGCTTGCCGAGCGCGACGCAGGCCCATGTCAGCGCCTCCAATTCATCGGGCTTCGGATCACGTCCCACGATGCCGCGATAAAAATCGATTTCCTCGGCGATCGCAATCATCCATACCTGTGCCGAAATCTCGCCAATATTGGCCGAGGCCGGGAAATGAAATTCAACGACCGTGTGGCCCGCTCGCCGCAGGGCCGTCGCCGCCCGCTCCACGGCGGCACCGATCTCCTCCACAGGTCCGATGCCGCCGGGCGCGCGCAGGGTCATGCCGATGCGCAGCGGCACAGCAGCCGCCCCGACTGCGGCGAGAAACGTGCCGGCAGACTGCTTTAACGGATAGCGCGTTGTCGCTTCGGCGCCGCTCGTCACTTCCAGCATCATCGCCGTGTCGCGCACTGTGCGCGCGAGTACATGTTCGCTGTCCAGGCCGCCCGCCAATTCATCGTGCCAGGGTCCCACCGGCACCCAGCCGCGACTCGGTTTAAATCCCACCAGACCGCAAGCGGCTGCGGGCACGCGGATGGACCCGCCGGAATCGGTGCCATGCGCGAGCGGCACCATGCCCGACGCCACGGCGGCTGCCGCACCGCCGCTGGAGCCGCCGGGACTTCGAGTCAAGTCCCAGGGATTCTGTGTGGAGCCTCGCCAGGTAGGTTCAGTCACAAATTCGCCCGCGAATTCGGGCGTGTTCGTGCGCCCCAATATGGATAGCCCGGCACGGCGCCAGCGCGCCGCCAATGGTGCATCCACACTTGCCGCCGGCAGCGTCGCCAGCCAACGGCACGATGCGCTGAGATGCAGCCCCGCGACATCGATGTTCATATCCTTGGCGAGAAACGGTACCCCGGCGAGCGGCGCCGCCAAACTCACTCCCAGTGCAGCTTCCCGAGCTCCTGCGTAGTCGGTTTCAACCACGGCATTCAATCGAGGGTTGAGCGCGTCTATGCGCTCAATCGCAGCCTCGGTAAGCTCCAGCGGCGTAATTTCGCCGCGCTGAACCAACGCCGCAAGGCCCACGGCATCGAGCGCCATGTATTCGTCAGGGCGCAATGCGTTGCAGCTCGTGATCCGTCGACAGCCAACCGCGCTGGCGCGCAGCCTTTTCTCCCGCTTGATCGAGGGGCTCCCCGGCAATTAGTCCCTCAATGGACTTAAGAAAAATCGCAGACATCGCCGAACCCGCCGTCCGGTATTCGGAGTGACCGCCTGTGTCGGGCGCCTGAGTCAGGGCTTGAACCTGCCATTCCGTGCCATGACGACATGCCAGACCCGAGGGAGACACGGCACCCGACAGCGCAAAGGTGCGACAGTATTCACCGGATTTTGCCAAGAAACTGAGTCCGATCTGCACGGCCGAACTGGGAGATTGTTCTGCTGCCAATTGATACGACAACACCCTCGCGAGTTGCCCGCGAGCAACGAGCGCACCATCGGCAGTTCGCATGAGCGGCGACTCCGTACGGCCCCACATGAAAAATCCCAAACCCACGCCGACGATCACGCTGGCTGCAATAGTTGCAGCTGTTCGCCACTGCGGGCGCAACGGCCGCGGTGCTGTGCGTCCGATCGCCGCGCGCGCATCCTGCAGATTCACAACTTTGCTCTCCCGTGGACTCGCGACACCCTTCGCCGCCGTTAGCAAACGTTGCGGTATCCCTTCCGAGAGTTCGGCCGAGTAAGCAGCCTGCACTCGCTCCCGCAATGCGCGGTGCTGGGAGAGGCACTTTTCGATTTGTGGGTCCTCGCGCATGGCCGATTCCACAGCCTCCCGAGCCGCCGCGTCCAATTCACCGTCTGCGTACGCCATGAGTGTTTCATTGGAAATCGTCATCTGGTGTCACCTTCGGTCTCCAACATCGCTTGCAACGCCTCTCGTCCCCGCGCGAGCCGGCTGGTCAGCGTGCCGATAGGCACATCAAGCACCTCCGCGGCTTCCTTGTAGGGCAAGCCCTCAACAAGCACGAGGCTGACCGCTTCGCGCTGATCCCCCGGCAATCGAGCCATAGCCGACTGCACGGACAGCAAATCGGCTTCCCCCGCCATCGAATCGCTACCGATATTGTCCCCCGCCTCTGCGGCGAGGAAGATCTTATTTCGCCGCCCGCGCGAACGAAGTTCGTCGATCCAAACGTTTCTGACGATCTTGAACAGCCAACTATCCAGCCGCGCATCACTGCGCCATTGATCCAATCGCGTCAGCGCCCGCTCCACAGCAATCTGCACGACATCGTCCGCGTCATGCCGATTACGCGTGAAATTGCGGGCATAGCGCCTGAGGCGCGGCAACAAGGTGACGATTTGTTCATGGACGATTTGCGAAGTCTCACTCGTATTCATAGGATAGACGATCGAGATCCGAGGTTTCTTCCATCCATTGTATCAGCCGCTGATAAATATCCGCTTACAATAGCCGGCGGGTAGGAGCGAGGCGAGAATTCGAAATGCCCTGTTCAATGCAATGCCTATGGGCGATGACCCTGATGGCCACTTCGGCTACGGCGCAGGTGCGCCTGCCTTCCAATGCGCTTCCTACCCTGCCCATACAAACACTGCCGCAGCCTATCGGCCAGGTACAGTCCCAGTCCCTCTATCGACTTAGTGAACTGCACCGTCTCGAAATCAATCGCCTCATTCGCGAAAATCATCGGACCGTGGATCGCGATCCGAATGGCGACCCGGTGATTCGAAACGAGGTTCTCGGCCTATCACCGACCGATTCCGCAATGGACGGCGCGCGTTCTCGCGGATTCATCGTCGATCGCGAACAAACCCTCGGCGCGATGAATATTCGCATAGTGGTATTCAGAGCCCCGCCGAGCATGTCGACGAAAAAAGCGCTGGGCGCCCTGCGCGAAGCCGACCCCGGCGGGAGCTATGATTACAACCATATCTATAGCGGCGGCGGCGAAATATCTCAAGATCACGGATCAACCGCCGGCGCTATTGCTCGAGATACGGCTCCTCCTGCACCCGCGACGAGCACGTCCGCCTCATCCCAAGTGCGCATAGGCTTGTTGGATACGGGCCTCGACCTGGGGCACCCGGTGTTCCGCGACTCGATCGTTCACGCATGGGGCTGCAGCAATCACACGATTCCGGGAGCACACGGCACTGCGGTCGCATCGCTGTTGATCGGACACAGTGAGGTATTTCACGGTGTGCATCCAGATGCCGAGTTGTACGCGGCCGATGTGTATTGCGGCCGCCCGACCGGCGGAGCAGTGGATGCATTGGCGGCAGCGTTTGGTTGGTTGGCGCAAGAGAGAATTCCGGTCATCAATGTCAGTCTGGTCGGTCCGAAGAATGCGATGCTGGAGCGAGTGATCGGCAGCCTCATCAGTAGTGGCTATATTATCGTCGCGGCGGTCGGCAATGATGGGCCCGCCGCACCCCCGCTGTATCCCGCGTCGTACCCCAACGTGGTCGGGGTCACAGCGGTCGACTCGCGTGGCCACGTACTGATCGAAGCGGCGCGTGGACCGCAGGTCATGTTTGCATCGCCCGGCGCCGATCTGGCGGCCGCCAATAGCGATCATGGTTATGCCGCCGTCCGAGGTACTTCGTTTGCCACGCCCTTTGTCGCGGCGCTGCTGGCAGCCCGCTTTACCGCACCCGACTCCGCCAAAGCGGCCGCCGCCATCGATGCGCTTGCGCAGGCCGCCGTCGATTTGGGTGCGACTGGCCGAGATTTAACATATGGCTTTGGACTTGTCGGCGCGGATTATAGAATCGATCCAACGCGGCTGATTCACCGCTAGGCGGCGCGGAACTGTCGCGGCAGGCCGGTTTCGCAAATTATTTTGGAGGATGGAAGAAAGCTCCCGGCTGCGTCGTATCAAGAGTGAAGGTCGCAGGATGTCTGCGACCACGCGGGAGTACGACATGAACAGCAAACATATACTTGGCAGCGCCGCAATCGCCATCGCATTGGCCTCAGGTGCACCCGCCTACGCGGGCCTCTTGGGTGGTGCGGGCGGCCTCGGTGGAAATTTAGGCGGTAACTTGGGTGGCAAGTTGGGTGGCAACTTGGACGACTTTGACGGCCACAATGGAATCGGCAGTGCCGGTGCCTTTGGGTCGCATGGCGGCCTCAACGGCTCGCTCGGTTCGGTAAACGCCAAACCGATTGCCTCCACCGCCGGCACGGTCGAAGGCGCAGCGACGTCGACGACTCAAACGAGCGGCAGTGTTGCCGATTCCGCAGCGCCGGCGACCATCGGTACAGCAAACACGACCGCCGCAGCGGCCGCGCCGACGACGACGTCAGCGACGAAGTCCACGAACGCCAAACCCGCATCGGCTGCCGCGAAGCCTGCATCCGTGCCCGCACCGGCCCAACCCAGCGCGTCCGGTAGCTTCACGGGAGGCGCGGATCACGCTGTCACCGCGGGGAGTCATTCTGCCTCGGGAGGTGCCGATGGGTCGCTCGACGCGCAGCACTCAAGCGGGTCGACTTCGGCCACCTCCGCCGGCACTGCGAGCGGTTCCCTGAACTGATTCAAGCGACGATCGCCCGCACACGGCGTACTTCATCCCAAGCCGGGTGAAGTACGCCTTTTCTTGCGTACCTGGACTTTGCAGCCACAATCCTGTACAGTGCGCGCAGCTTAAACGTGGGTAGGTGCTCGGTCAGTGCCACCCTAAGCCCGCAGTCCGTCCTCGACGCACTTCGATTGATTTCCCTCCTCGCTGCTGACCGCTGCGGAAGCATATGTCTCCGTCGTGCGAGTCCCCCTTTCTATTTTAAGGATTGTTTAATGTCATTTTCAGATCTCGGGCTATTGCCCGAATTGCAGCGTGCTGTCGCCGATAAGGGTTACGACTCGCCTTCCCCCATTCAGCTTCAAGCGATTCCGGCCGTGCTCGCCGGCCGCGACGTTCTCGCCGGAGCGCAAACCGGCACCGGCAAAACCGCCGGTTTCGTGTTGCCGATTTTACAGCGGCTTGCCGCGGATCAGGCCAACGGCACGAGCCGCTCACCCCGCGCACTTGTTCTGACACCCACTCGCGAGCTTGCGGCGCAAGTCGCCCAGAGCGCCCGCGACTACGGTAAGTACATGCAGGTGCGCACCTACCAGGTGTTCGGTGGCGTGAGCATCAACCCGCAAATCAGCGCGCTGCGCAGCGGCTGCGACATCCTGGTGGCGACTCCCGGTCGTCTGCTTGACCTCGCGCAGCAGCGAGTGGCCGATCTGTCCAAGGTGCAGATGCTGGTGCTCGACGAGGCGGATCGCATGCTCGACATGGGCTTCATCAACGACATTCGCAAGATCATCAAACTACTGCCGCAGAAGCGGCAGAATTTGCTGTTCTCAGCGACTTATTCGGACGATATTCGCGGGCTGGCGGAACGCCTGCTGCACGATCCCCTGTCCATCCAGGTCGCGCCGCGCAACGCACCGATTGAATTGGTCGAACAGCGCGCCTACCGCGTGCAAAAGGAACAGAAGCGGCACTTGTTGGTGCACCTGATCCAAGAAGGCCAATGGCGGCAAGTACTGATTTTCACTCGCACCAAGCATGGCGCGAATAGGTTGGCGCAGCAGCTGGAGGGCGCGGGCATTCGAGCAGCGGCCATCCACGGCAACAAGAGCCAGGCGGCGCGCGTCAAGGCGCTCGACATGTTCAAGAATGGACACGTCACAGCGCTGGTCGCCACCGAGGTTGCCGCGCGCGGTCTCGATATCAAGGAACTGCCGCAGGTGGTGAATTACGAATTGCCCAACGTGCCCGAGGACTATGTCCATCGCATCGGCCGCACGGGTCGTGCCGGCGCCGCAGGCGAAGCCGTTTCGCTGGTATCGAGCGATGAATCGGGACTGTTGCGCGACATCGAGCGCGTTCTACGCCGCAGCATTCCGACTCTGCCCACGCCTGAGTTCAACATTGTTGAATCGGCGCAGCTGCCGGATTCTCGCCCCGATCGCCCCTACGGCAATCGCCCGCAGGGCAATCGCTCACAAGGCAATCGTCCGCAAGGCGACCGTCCTCAGGGTGATCGTCAGGGCAACCGGCCTGCCCAAGGCCAAAGCCGTCCCGGTGGCGGTCATGCTGGACGCGATTCGCGCCGGGCGCCGGCAACCGGCGGTTCGGGCACGAGAAGCTTCGGCCAGCAGCGCGGGCGTTTCCGCTAGCTAAGCTTGGGGAACAGATCGCGTAGATAAGTCGCGAAGTCCCCGCCCAAGCTCGGGTGCTTCAGGCCGTACTCCACGGTGGCCTGCAAGTATCCGAGCTTGCTGCCGCAGTCGTAACGTTTGCCTTCGAATTCGAATGCATATACCGGTTCGCGCAGCATCAGCTGCGCAATGCCGTCGGTGAGTTGAATTTCGCCGCCGGCACCCTTGCCGATTTTCGCAAGATCGTCGAATACCGAGGCGCTGAGCAGATAGCGCCCCACGACCGCGAGGGTGGATGCGGCCTTATCCGGCTTCGGCTTTTCAACGATGTGCGACATCTTGCTCAAGCGGGGCGCGATTTTGCGCTCCAGGGTCACGATGCCGTATTTGTCGGTGTCTTGACGCGGCACGTTCTGCACGCCGAGAACACTGCCCCCGTGGACCGCAAATATGTCGACCATCTGCTTGAGACAGGGCACTGGCGCGTCGATTAAATCGTCCGCCAGATGCACCATGAAGGGTGCGTCGCCCACCACCGGTCTCGCGCATAGCACGGCATGACCCAAGCCCAGTGGCGCCGGCTGGCGGATGTATACGCAAGAAGCCCAACTCGGCAGAATTCCTCGCAGCGTGTCGAGCAAATCCTGTTTGCCCTGCGCCTGAAGCACGGCCTCAAGCTCCGGATTGCTGTCGAAATGGTCTTCGATCGCGCGTTTGGAACTTCCCGTGATGAATACCAAGGTGTCGGCACCGGCCGATAGCGCCTCGTCGACCGCGTACTGAATGAGCGGTTTGTCGACCACCGGCAGCATTTCCTTGGGGCTGGCCTTGGTGACGGGAAGGAATCTCGTGCCGCGTCCGGCCACTGGGAATACGACTGTCTTTACGGGTTTGTTTGGCATCATGAAATAATAACGGATTTCAACCGGACGCGCCGTCGGACAATTCCCACATTAGCGCTGCAATGGCTGTTAGTTCAGCTTGACGAGGGCGTAAGCCTCGACGCTATCCCACGCGTGACAGGCTGGGCATTGCCAGTAGAAGGCGCGTCCCGAAAAACCGCATTCGTTGCAGCGGAATTTATCAGCATGAGCCAGCAACGCCCCAATTTCGTGCGCCGTGCGCTCGTACTGTGCGGGGCCGGCCTGCCATACCGACTGCAATGTGGCGTCCTGCGACAGGACCTTTTCGATCGACCCTCGTAATGGGGCAGCTTCGACCAAATCTGCGGCGATCGCGGCGAATACCAGACGTTTCAACTCGGAGAAATCCCGCGCCTCGGCTTGTGCAACGAGTTCGGTCAACACCGCGTCACGCGACTCCGGCTGCACCAGGTTAAGAAGGCGCGGCAATTCGTCTTGCAACAGTACCGGTGATTCGGTCAACGCATGCCGCATCAAGCGAACCGCCAACTCCGGCTGGGCATCGCGCTCTGCGATCTGCGCGCGCAACAGCGCCGCCCGCGGAAACGGCACGGACGCCTCTCGGGCCTCGCGCAATAGACGCCGCGCCTCGGCGGTATCGCCACGTTCGATGGCAAGCCCGGCCAATTCGCAGAGGTAGTGAGCCGCAACCATGGGGGGTGGCGCCGCCTTGATGCGCGCCAGTTGGCGATAGCACCCCAATGCCTGCTGCCAATCATGTTGCCGCTCGTAAACCAGCCGCAACGCATCGAGAGCACTGGCCCGCAGGCGCGGGACCTCGCTGACTTGCTGAAACAGTCCTTCCGCGCGGTCCAGAAGCCCGGCGCGCAGATAATCTTGGGCGAGCGCAAGTAAGGCCTGTTCGCGATGCTCAGGAGCCAATGAAGCGCGTGCCAGAAGATTTTGATGTATACGAATGGCGCGCTCCACCTCACCGCGCCGTCGATACAATGCGCCCAATGCAAAATGGGTCTCGATGGTGTCGGCATTGGCATCCATCAACTTCAAGAACATATCGAGCGCACGGTCGGGCTGCTCGGTAACGAGATAATCGAGCCCGGTGAGATAATCAGGATGCAGCTGTTTGAGAGACGTGGGCCAGCGCTTGCCCCAGCCGAAATGGCCCGCGAGTATTCCGACAACCAGCGCCGCTACAACCAAAAGCCAAGTCAGCAGCGGTAGTTCGGTCATTGGCCCAAGACGGCCCGAGAAAACGGTTTAATCGCGGATCGGCTGATCTGCGCCGTCGTTGACACGCTCACGCAAATCTTTGCCCGGCTTGAAGTGCGGGACATGCTTGCCGGCAAGCGCCACCGCCTCTCCGGTCTTTGGATTACGGCCCTGTCGCGGCGGCCGAAAATGCAGGGAAAAACTTCCGAAGCCGCGGATTTCGATGCGCTCGCCGGTGGCCAGCGCGTCGCTCATGATTTCCAGCAGCTGTTTGACGGCGAGTTCGACATCCTTCGCCGGCAAATGCTTCTGTTTTGCCGAAATGATCTCAATGAGTTCCGATTTCGTCATTATCGATCCGTGAGCGTCACTTGACATACGTTAAGAGGGTGAATGCGGCGGCAATGCCGCCGCATTCAGGCCTTTCCTCTCAATCCTGGCCGGAGATCTGCTCTTTCAGAAGATCTCCCAGGCTCGTGCCGGTGGGCGAATCGGTCCGATAATTCTGCATGGCTTCCTGTTCCTCGTGAATGTCCTTCGCCTTGATCGACAACGAGATGCTGCGGCCCTTGCGATCCACACCGGTAAATCTGGCTTCCACCTCTTGACCCACCTTGAGCAATAAGCGCGCGTCTTCGACGCGATCTCGGGACAGCTCGGAGGCCCGCAACTGGCCATCGACGCCATTGCCCAGATCAATGATTGCGCCCTTCGCGTCCACTTCGCGCACCACACCGGTGACTATGCTGCCCTTCGGATGCTCGGCGATGTACGCCGAGAAAGGATCCTTGGCGAGTTGCTTGATTCCCAAGCTGATGCGTTCACGCTCCGGATCTATGGACAACACCATCGCATCCACCTGCTGCGCCTTCTGGTAGCTGCGCACGGCTTCCTCGCCCGGCATGTCCCATGAAATATCCGATAGATGCACCAAGCCGTCGATTCCACCGGATAGACCGATGAAGATGCCGAAATCGGTGATCGACTTGATCTGCCCGCTGACCTTGTCGCCGCGGTTGTAGTTGTCGGCAAATTCCTTCCAAGGATTTGCCTTGCACTGTTTCACACCCAGGCTGATTCGGCGGCGCTCCTCATCGATGTCGAGCACCATCACTTCGACTTCTTGACCGACATGCACGACCTTGGCGGGATTGACGTTCTTATTGGTCCAATCCATTTCCGAAACGTGCACCAGGCCCTCGACGCCTTCCTCGATCTCGACGAAGCAGCCGTAGTCGGCGATGTTCGTGACCTTGCCGAAGAGACGGGTGTTGGCCGGATACCGGCGTGCGATGTTCTGCCACGGGTCGGCGCCCAACTGCTTCAGTCCGAGAGAGACACGCTGGCGTTCGCGATCGAACTTCAGGATCCGCACATCGATTTCTTCGCCGACTTTGACGACTTCGGAAGGATGCTTGACGCGCTTCCAAGCCATGTCGGTGATATGCAGCAACCCATCGATGCCGCCCAAGTCCACGAATGCGCCGTAGTCGGTGAGATTCTTCACCACGCCCTTGACCGCCGCACCTTCCTGCAAATTATCCAGCAGCGCCGAACGCTCCGCGCTGTATTCCTGCTCGACGACCGCGCGCCGCGAGACAACCACGTTGTTGCGCTTCTGGTCGAGCTTGATGACCTTGAATTCGAGCGGCTTGTTCTCCAGATACGACGGATCGCGAACCGGTCGCACATCGACCAAGGATCCTGGCAAGAAAGCGCGCACGTTGTCGATTTCGACCGTGAATCCGCCCTTGACCCGGCCCGTGATGATGCCGATGACGACTTCCTGTTTTTCGAAGGCCGTTTCAAGGCGCGTCCATGTTCTGGCACGCTTGGCCTTCTCGCGCGATAGCCGCGTTTCTCCCGAACCATCCTCGACGCTGTCCAGGGCGACTTCGACGGTCTCACCCACGACGACTTCGATTTCACCTTTTTCGTTTTTGAATTGGTCGGCTGGAATGACCGCCTCGGATTTCAATCCGACGTTGACGATGACGTAGTCCTGGCCTACTTCGACGATCAATCCGTTGAGGATGGTGCCAGGACGAATGCGCTGGCTCGCAATGCTCTGTTCGAACAGTTCCGCAAAACTTTCTGTCATGTGTACTCTTAACTATTCCCTAGCACTGATCCCGTGTGCCCAAGGGGTTACCATAAAAAAACGGCGATCATTCCGTGAAAGCCGCAACCAATTTCGTACTACCGCTGCGGCGACAGACGCCCGCGAGCGATTTCCAACACGCGTTCAACTACTGCCTCGACGGACATCCCCGTAGAATCTAGCAGGACCGCATCCGCACTTGGGACGAGAGGAGAAACCGCGCGGTTCATATCGCGCCGATCACGCTCCGCTATCTCCAGCGAAAGGGCGGCAAGGGTAGCAGCAACCCCCTTTTCTTTCAACTGCTTATGGCGCCTTAGGGCCCTCTCATCGGCACTCGCCGTAAGGAAAATCTTAACCTCGGCATGCGGGAATACCACTGTCCCCATGTCGCGGCCATCCGCCACCAACCCCGGCGGTACGGCAAAGCGCCGCTGGCGCTCCAGGAGCGCGGCACGTACCGGGGGCAAAGCAGCGACCTTGGAGGCGTCATTGCCCGCCTGCTCGGTCCGAATTGCGCCCGTGACCTCCTGGCCGCCCAGCCAGATGGCCTCCTCGCCGGCCGAATTCGATCCGAACCGAATATCCAGCCCCTCCGTCAATCGGGCAAGTCCCGGCGCATCGTCCAGGGCAACGCCGGACTTTCGCCCCGCCAGAGCCACCAAACGGTAGAGGGCGCCACTATCCAGCAACGACCATCCCAGCGACCGTGCCGCGGCGCGGCTCACGGTACCCTTGCCCGAGCCCGAGGGCCCGTCAATGGTCATGACGCGCACCTTGTTCATCGCACCATCCTCAAGCTGCCGCTTCGCGCACATCGAGGCCCACCGAGCGCGCCAGGCTCACGAAGCCAGGAAACGACGTCGCAACGTTTGCCACGTCACGTATCGAAATGGCCTTGGCCGCCCGCAGGCTCGCAATGGCAAACGACATGGCGATGCGATGGTCGCCGAAACTGTCGATCTCGCCGCCGCCGAATGCCGGCCCCTCTGCACGGCCCTGAATTCTCATCCCATCCGGCAACACTTGATGCTCAACTGCCATGGCCTGCAGGCCGGCGCTCATGGCCGCAATTCGGTCGCTCTCCTTCACGCGAAGCTCTTCGGCGCCGGTCACGACCGTCTCACCGCGGGCGCAGGCCGCCGCCACGAACAGCACCGGAAGTTCGTCGATGGCGAGCGGCACGAGTTCCACGGCGACTTCGATGCCCCGCAACGCGGATGCTCGCACCAGCAAGTCCGCCACCGGCTCCGCGCCGCTTTGGCGCGGATTCAACACATCGATATTTCCACCCATGCTACGCAGAATATCGAGTAGGCCGGTACGCGTCGGATTAAGGCCCACGTTCTGAATCAGCAGGCCCTCGCCGGAAGCACCCAGCAGACCCGCCACTATAAAGAAGGCGGCCGAGGAGAAATCGCCCGGCACATTGAGCCGTTGACTCGCCAATTCTTGCGGTGGTTGCAAGGTGGTACGCAGTCCGTCGGTGGTAAGCAGGACTCCGCAGCTCTGCAGCATGCGCTCGCTATGGTCGCGATTGATTGCCGGCGCGACCACGGTGGTGGCGGCGTCGGCATAGAGCCCGGCCAGCAGCACCGCCGATTTCACCTGCGCGCTCGCCACCGGCATGCGGTATTCGATGCCTCGCAGGGTTCGGCCACCGCCTATGTCTACGGGCGGGGTGCCGTTGTGCGTACGCACGTCAGCGCCCATCTCCCGCAGCGGCTTGGCCACGCGTTCCATCGGCCTTTTCATCAGCGACGCATCACCGATCAACTGGGAATCGAAAGCCTGTGCCGACAGCAGACCCGTGAACAGACGCATGGCCGTGCCGGCATTGCCCATGTCGAGCGCGCGATTTGCGGCACGCATTCCGTGCAAACCGACCCCGTGCACCAGCACGTCTGTCGGACTGGGCTGCTCGATACGCACGCCCAAAGCCCGCATCGCAGCCAAGGTGGCCAAGCAATCCTCGCTCGCCAAAAAGCCGCTGACCTCGCTCATACCCGTCGCGATGCCGGACAGCATGAGCGCCCGATGCGATATGGATTTATCGCCCGGAACCGCCACGGAGCCCGATACCGTGCGCACGGGCTGCGCCTCGAATTTGCGCGCGTCGCTCACGGCGATCAGAGCACGGCTCGCGGATACGAGCCCAACACCTTGAACAGAGAAGCGCGCTTCTCCAGGGCGGCAAGTGCCTCGGCGACCGGCGGATCACTGACATGACCCTCGATGTCGATAAAGAACACATAGTCCCACTTACGCTTGCGGGAAGGACGCGACTCGATACGGGTCATATTGACGCGATGCTGGGCCAGCGGCTCGAGCAGTCGGAACAAGGCGCCCGAATCGACCGTGTCCTCCGCCGACAGCAGCAAGGTGGTGCGATCGACGCCGCTGGCGCTGAACAGCTTTCTGCCCACCACCAAAAAACGCGTCGTGTTGTCCTGCTGGTCCTCAATTTCATTTGCGAGCAGGGTGAGGCCGTAGATCTCTGCAGCCGCGCGACTGGCGATGGCCGCCGTGCCGCGTTCGTCGCGGGCGCGCCTGGCACCCTCGGCGTTGCTCGCTACGGCGACCCGCTCTACCTCCGGGAGCTGGTCGTCCAGCCAACCGCGGCATTGCGCCAACGCCTGGGGGTGTGCGCACACCCGTTTGATGGCGTCCGTACCGCTCATTTTTCCCATTAAATGGTGATTGATCCGCAGCTCCACTTCACCGCAGATCTTCAGTCCGGACGACAGAAACATATCGAGAGTGTGATTGACCGTGCCTTCGCTGGAATTCTCGATGGGGACCACACCGAAGTCCGCGATGCCGCCTTCCACTTCGTGAAATACCTCGTCGATGGCCGGCAGCGGCAGGGCTCGGACCGAGGAACCGAAGTGCTTGATAACGGCAGCCTGGGTGAACGTGCCTTCCGGCCCCAGGAACGCCACTTTGAGCGGTTCTTGTTGTGCCAGACAGGCCGACATGATTTCGCGAAACAGCCGCGCGATCTCTTCATCGCGCAGCGGACCCTGGTTGCGCTTCAGAGCCATGCGCAACACTTCGGCCTCACGCTCGGGGCGATAGAAGTCCACCGCCTTGCCCGACGACGACTTGGACATGCCGACCAATTGCGCGAAACGTGCGCGTTCGTTGAGCAGAGAATGGATTCGCGCATCGATGGCATCGATGCTGTTGCGGATGTTTCCCAATCCAGCGGTGGCCGGCGTTACTCCCGGCGCCTCCTTGCCCGACCGCACTTTGCCCGATCGTTTCTCATCCGGCTGCTTCATGTTCGACGTTTTTTTACGGCCTGCCATACTCGCTCCTCACCCGTGTTGACGTTCGAATTCGCGCATGAACGCGATCAGCGTCTCGACGCCCGCAAGCGGCATCGCATTGTAAATGCTCGCACGCATGCCGCCCAGCACGCGATGGCCCTTGAGTCCTTGCAGGCCGGCCGCGGCCGCCCGCGTGAGAAACTCAGCGTCCAGTCCGGGATTCTTCAGAGTGAATGCCACGTTCATCCACGATCGCGAGTCCTTGGCCACCGGGTTGCGGTAGAAATCGGACGCATCGATGGCGGCGTACAAGGTCTGCGCCTTGATGCGGTTGCGCTCCCCTATCGCCGCCAGGCCGCCGCCGCGCTTCATCCATTTGAACACCAAGCCCGCCATGTACCAAGCGAATGTCGGCGGAGTGTTCAACATCGATTGATTGTCGGCGATCGCCTGGTAATTGAACACATGCGGCGTCTCGGGCCGAGCATGGCCGATGAGATCGTCGCGTACAATGATCACAACCAGTCCGGCAGGCCCGATATTCTTCTGCGCGCCCGCATAGATCAGTCCGAATTTGGACACATCAATGGGCCGCGACAAGATGCTGGAGGACATATCCGCGATCAACGGAACGCCGCCTGTCGCGGGCACATAGCCAAATTCCACGCCGCCTATGGTTTCATTCGGCGTGTAGTGCACGAAGGCGGCGCCGGTGCTGAACCGCAGTTCGCTTTGGGCGGGTGCCCGCGTGTAACCGTCGCCGGCATCGCCCGCGACATGCACCGAGCAATAGCGCCCCGCTTCTTCGATTGCCCGCTTCGACCAGTGACCTGTATTGATGTAGTCGACCGTGGCGCGCGGCGGTGTCAAGTTCATCGGAATTAGGGAAAACTGCGCCGACGCGCCGCCCTGGAGGAACAGCACCTTATAGTTCCTGGGTATGGATAAGAGCTCGCGTAGATCCGATTCAGCTTCGGCCGCCACTTCCATGAAGGCCTTGCCGCGGTGGCTGACTTCCATGATCGACATTCCGCTGCGATGCCAATCGAGCAGTTCGTCGCGAGTCTGTTCCAATACCTCGAGCGGCAGTACCGCGGGACCCGGCGAGAAATTATAAGCGCGCATCGCCGGGAATGATTTAAGTGCTCGCGGGAGGCGTACCGTCAGTGGGCAGATCGCCGCCCACCGTGTCGGCGCCGGCTGAATCGGCGGCCGCCTCGTCGGTGTCTCCTGCCAGACCGTCGATGCGCTCCAATCCCGAGAGCTGATCGCCTTCCTCGAGCCGGATCAGCCGCACGCCTTGAGTGTTGCGGCCGACCACGGAAATATCCTTCACCGGAGTGCGCACCAGGACGCCGTTTTGACTCATGAGCATGATCTCATCGTCCACACTTACCTGGAGCGCGCCGACCATATGTCCATTGCGATCGGTA
The DNA here is from genome assembly GCA_025358295.1 of Gammaproteobacteria bacterium. GTDB lineage: Bacteria > Pseudomonadota > Gammaproteobacteria > Steroidobacterales > Steroidobacteraceae > Bog-1198. The sequence continues at coordinate 36,647 of JANYJY010000019.1, read as the reverse complement.
ATTTGCAATGCGATGACGCCCTGACCGCCACGGCCGTGCTTCGGATATTCTTCCAACGGCGTGAGCTTGCCGAAACCGTTTTGCGACGCGGTCAGAATATATCCCTGCTCGGCCACTATCAGCGCGTTAACCCGCTGATCATCGGACAAGCGCACGCCGCGCACGCCCGCCGCTTCGCGGCCCATGGCCCGCACTTCTTCCTCCATGAATCGAATGGCCTTGCCGGCGGTTGTGAACAGCAGAATATCCTTGGTGCCGTCGGTGATCGCGACCCCGACTAGCTTGTCGCCCTCATCGAGTGCCACGGCGATGATGCCGCTGGCGCGCGGCCGCGAGAACAGCGCGAGCGGGGTTTTCTTGACGGTTCCGAAGCTGGTCGCCATGAAGACGAACTTGCCTTCCTCGAATTCCTTGATCGACAGCATGGCGCTGATGCGCTCGCCTTCCTGCAAGGGCAATAAATTCACGATGGGTTTGCCGCGCGCTCCGCGGCTCGCCTGCGGCAACTGGTACACCTTCAGCCAATACAACTTGCCGTAATCGGAGAAGCACAACAGCGTGTCATGGGTATTCGCCACGAACAGCTTGTCGACGAAATCCTCGTCCTTGACGCTGGTCGCCGCCTTGCCGCGCCCGCCGCGGCGCTGCGCCTGATAATCGGATACCGGCTGCGCCTTGGCGTAGCCGCCATGCGACAGCGTCACAACCACATCCTCCGGCGAGATCAAATCCTCGGTCGTAAGATCCTCATGATTGACCAGGATCTCTGTGCGCCGTTTGTCGCCGAAGGTGTCGCGGATGTATTCGAGCTCATGGCGGATTACTTGGAGCAATCGCTCCGGCCGCGCCAAAATATCTGCCAAATCCCGAATTTGCTCCAACAGCTCCTGGAACTCGGTAATGATCTTGTCTTGCTCGAGACCGGTCAGCCGGTTGAGGCGCATCTCTAGAATTGCTTGCGCCTGCAGCTCCGTCAGCCGGTAGCCGCCCGGACCCATGCCCAAGGCCACGATCTCACCGTCGGGCCGCGTGCTGATGGCGCCGGCGCGCGCCAGCATCTCCGGCACCGCCCCACTGGTCCAGGAGCGCGATATCAGCGCAATCTTGGCTTCCGCGGGCGAAGGCGATGCCTTGATGGTCGCAATGATCTCGTCGATGTTCGCGAGCGCGATCGCAAGGCCTTCAAGAATGTGGCCGCGTTCGCGGGCCTTACGCAGCTCAAACACGGTGCGGCGCGTAACGACTTCACGACGATGCCGCAGGAAGGCATCGAGCATCTCTTTCAGGCTGAGCAGCCGCGGCTGACCGTCGACCAGCGCGACCATGTTGATGCCGAACACCGTCTCCATGGTGGTCTGGGAATAGAGATTGTTGAGCAGGATTTCCGGAACTTCGCCGCGCTTCAGCTCAATCACGACGCGCATGCCGTCCTTGTCGGACTCATCGCGCAGACCGTCCGAAGCGATGCCTTCGATGAGCTTGTCGCGGACCAAGTCGGCGATGCGTTCGATCAGCCGCGCCTTGTTAACCTGGTAGGGCAATTCGGTGATGATGATGGCCTGCCGGTCACCCTTACCCACATCCTCAAAATGAGTGCGCGCCCGTACGTGCAATCGGCCGCGCCCCGTTTTATAGGCCGTGACGATTTCCTGCGCGCCGTTGATCAAACCCGCGGTCGGGAAATCCGGCCCCGGCACGATCTGCATCAGCTGGGCGAGAGTGATTTCCGGATTCTCGATGAGCGCAATGCATGCCGTGATGATTTCGGTCAGATTGTGCGGCGGGATATTGGTGGCCATGCCCACCGCGATGCCAGACGACCCGTTGATCAATAGATTGGGAATTCGAGCAGGCAGTACCGTCGGTTCAGTCTCGGATTCATCGTAATTGGGATTGAAATCGACCGTTTCCTTGTCGATGTCGGCGAGCAGCTCGCCCGCCAGTTTCGACATGCGCACTTCGGTGTAGCGCATCGCAGCCGGCGGGTCGCCGTCCACGGAGCCGAAGTTTCCCTGCCCATCCACCAACAGATAGCGCATGGAGAAGTCTTGCGCCATGCGCACGATGGCGTCGTACACCGACGCGTCGCCATGGGGATGATATTTGCCGATGACGTCGCCGACGACGCGAGCGCTCTTTTTATAGGCCTTATTGTAATCATTGCCCAGCTCGCGCATGGCGTAGAGCACGCGCCGGTGCACGGGCTTCAAGCCGTCGCGCACGTCGGGCAAGGCCCGACCGACGATGACGCTCATCGCGTAATCGAGATACGATTTTCGCATCTCGTCTTCGAGATTTACGGGCAATATTTCGCGAGCAATCTCGGCCATTTGCGAGAGTCCGGTGAAGCCTTCGAGGCTTGTTTAAGCGGGTTTAAAGGAGGCGAGACATGGTCTCAACATGGAGGAATTCTAGCACATATCCGCGTCTGTCTTAAGCCCGTGGCGTGGATTAGCCGATATACTGGGGAATGCCCGCTCTTCTTGCCGATTTATGCATCGAGGCCCGTTGGATCGTGCCGATGACGGCGCGCGGCCGGGTCCTGGAAAACCATACGTTGGTGGTGCGCGACGGCAGAATTCTCGATGTTCTGCCGAGCGTCGACGCGGTCGATCGTTACGCCGCCACCGTCCTCGTTCAGCGCCCCGAGCATTTGCTCATGCCCGGGATGATCAACACCCATGCGCATGCGGCATTGTCGCTGTTACGCGGACGGGATGCGGCTATTTCGCCGCTCGAAGCACCCATCGTCGGGCCGGAGTTCACGCGTGACGGCGTTTTGGCTGCGGTGGCTGAGATGCTGTCCTCCGGCACCACCTGTTTTGGGGACCGCTACTATTATCCGGACGAAACTGCCCGGGCCGCCTGCGATGCGGGAATTCGAGCCGTCATCGGTCTGCCGGTTGCCGAGACCGCCAGCCCCTGGGCAGAGACGGCGCAGGAGTACTTCACGGCCGGACTGCGGGTCAGGGACGAATACGCCGGCCACCCCTTGATATCAACCGTCTTCGCGCCCCATGCGCCGAGCAAGATCAGCAACGCGACCTTCGTTCAGCTTGCCACCTTCGCTGATGAACTGGACGCCGCTATCGTCATCGACTTGCAAGAATCGGCGCACGAGATCGCCCGGTCGGTGGCCGAGCACGGGATGCGGCCGATCGAGCGGCTATGGCAACTTGGGCTGCTGACGCCGGCGCTGAGCGCCGTGTATATGACGCATGCGACGGCCGAGGATGTCGGCCTCGCACAGCGCACCGGCATGGCAGTAAGCCTCGGGATCTGCGCCGGCCTCAGGAATGAACGGCAGCTTCCCCCTGCCGCCTCATTCGTCGCCGCCGGCCTGCGCCTTGGGCTGGGCACCGGCGGCGGCGCGTGCCGTACTCAGGATCTTTGGAGCGAGATGAAACTATTCGCGCTGATGACATCGCCCACGGGACCCGCCGGCGAACCCGGCCACAGCGCATGGGATGCACTCGCGGTGGCGACTCGCGGCGGCGCCGCCGTTCTGGGGCTGGACGCCGATACCGGCGTGCTCGAGCCGGGAAAGTGGGCCGATCTGTGCTGCGTCGATCTGAGCGGTCCGGCCACCCAACCCATGGGTGATCCCGTGACACAATTGGTGTTCTGCGGCGGACGCGATCTGGTGAGCGATGTCTGGGTGGCCGGCCGACAGCTCCTGGCGGGCGGCGAATTGACCCGCCTCGACTGGAACCGCATCGCCTCGCGGGCGCAAACCTGGGCTCTGCGAACCAAAGCAGGAGGTTGACGCGTGCAGGAATCGAATCGAAATGTAGACCCCGCGGAGCTGGCGAAGTTTGCCGCCCTCGCCCAGAGCTGGTGGGATCCGAAGGGGCCGTCGAAGCCATTGCATGACTTGAATCCGCTGCGCCTGCAGTACATCGAGCGCAGGCTGGGCCTCGCCGGGAAGCAAGTGCTCGACGTCGGCTGCGGCGGCGGAATCCTGTCGGAAGCCCTGTCGCGCGCCGGCGCCCAAGTGCTTGGGATCGACTTGTCGACAGCGGTGCTCGACGTCGCGGAACTGCACGCCCTGGAGAGCAAGATCGCCGTGGAGTACCGATCGATCGCGGCGGAGGAATTGGCGCGCGAACGACCCGCGGCCTTTGATTTGGTGACGTGCATGGAAATGCTGGAGCATGTCCCCGATCCGGCCGCCATGATGAAGGCGCTGGCCGCCTTGGCAAAGCCGGGTGCGCAAATCGTCGTTTCCACGCTCAATCGAAATCCGCTGGCATTCGCGGTGGCCATTCTCGGCGCCGAATACATCGCACGCGTCTTGCCGCCCGGCACGCATGAATACCTAAAATTCATCCGGCCCTCGGAGCTAGCCCGGTGGGGCCGCGATGCAGGATTGGAGCTGCGCGATTTGACCGGCATCACTTACCATCCATTCACTCGTTCGTTTCGTCTATCGCAGAACACCGACGTCAATTACTTGGCTCATTTCTCACGGCTCCCCACCTGATGACGCTCCCTTTAAGGGCGATACTGTTCGATATGGACGGCACCTTGCTCGACACGGCACCCGACATGGTCGGCGCATTGAATGCTCTACGCGGCGAGCAACATCTCGTGGCTCTGCCGTACGACATGGTGCGTTCGGCGGTGAGTCACGGCGCTGCGCGCGTCGTGAAAATCGGTTTTCCCGACGCCCTGCCCGACGAAGCCGCGGCATTGCAACAGCGCTACTTGCAGATTTATCGCGGCGCATTGAGTCAGGGCACACGGCTGTTCGCCGGCATAGATACGGTGCTGAAGTCGCTTGCCCGGCGCCGCCTCAAGGCGGGGATAGTCACCAACAAGCCCGCGTGGCTCACGGATCCCTTGCTCGAACAATTGAGCCTGCGCGCGCGCTTCGACTGCGTGGTCAGCGGCGATACGGTCGCTGAACGCAAGCCGCATCCCCTGCCCCTGCTGCATGCCGCGCAGCTCGCCGGAGTTGCGCCGCGCGAATGCGTGTATGTCGGCGACGCCGAGCGCGATGTGCAGGCGGCGCATGCGGCCGGGATGCAGGCGCTGGTCGCGAACTATGGGTACTTGCACGAAGGCGAGGATTCCGCGGCCTGGGGGGGCGACGGCTACTTAGAGCAGTCCCTCGATCTCTTAAGCTGGCTCGACGCCAGCGGACGGCTATGAGCGACGGCGCTCTGTGGCTGGGGCTGCTGGTGGGGATCGTCCTCGGTGCGCTTGCCGTGCTGGTCTGGCGTGGACGTCGCGAACAGACCTTGACCGTCGAGACCGAACTATTGCGGGCGCGGCTCAAATCCGAGGAAACCGTGAGTGGGGAACGCGAGCAGGCCTTGGCGCGGGCGCGCGACCAACTGCAGGGGGTGTTCGGCGACCTGGCACGCGATACCCTGCAAAGCAACAGCGAGATGTTCTTGCAATTGGCGCGGGAACGGCTCGCTCGTCAGCAAGCGGAAGCTTCCCAGGCCCTCAAGGAACGCGAAACGGCGATCGAGTCCCTGGTGCAGCCCATTCGCGAAGCGCTTGCCAAGACCGAGGCACAGATTCAAACTATTGAACGCGACCGCATCGACGCCTTCGCGACCATCAAGAGCCAGATGGAAGCGCTGGCCAGTGGACAGACCCTGCTCTCGCGCGAGACTCGAAACCTGGTCACCGCCTTACGCCGGCCGGACGTGCGTGGGCAATGGGGCGAAATCACTCTGCGCCGGTTGGTCGAATTGTCCGGAATGACTTCGCACGTCGACTTCACCGAACAACAGCATCGCAGCACCGAATCGGGCGCCATTCGACCCGACATGATCGTCCATATGCCGGAACAGCGCGATATCGTGGTCGACGTAAAGACGCCGCTCGATGCCTATCTCGCCGCGGTCGAGGCGCAGGACGATGAGGAACGCGGCAAGCAACTGCGCCGCCACGCGCAACTGGTCGGCGCGCGGGTACGGGAGCTTTCCTCCAAGCAGTACTGGTCGCAGTTCGAACGCAGCCCTGACTTCGTTGTGTTGTTTCTGCCGGGCGATCAATTCCTATCGGCGGCACTGCAGGAAAATCCGGGCCTGATAGACGACTCTCTGCGGCAGAACGTGATGTTGGCGACGCCCACCAGTCTGGTGGCGCTGTTGAAGGCGGTCTCCTATGGTTGGAAGCAAACCGTACTCGCCGACAATGCCGCGGAAATTCGCCGGCTCGGCGAGGATGTGTACAAGCGCCTGGCGGTGTTCGGTGAACATCTGGGAAAACTAGGCAAGTCACTCGGCAGCAGCGTCGATTCCTTCAACAAGGCCGTGGGCTCGCTCGAGCAGCAAGTATTGCCCGCGGCGCGACGTTTCCCCGAACTGGGGCTGCGCGTCAGTCGCGACATCGATCCGCTCGAGCCCATCGCCAGCCTCACGCGCAGCCCGCGCAATGCGGAAGCCGGCTCTGAAGACACTTGATGCGACCTACCGGGCCCGAGCACTGCCCGCGGGCAGCGCCCGCCATTGGAGTTGGCTGTTCGCGGCAGAGGAATTGCGTGCGCCCTTGCTGGGCGTCTATGCCCTGGGCGCCGAATTGCAGGCGCTGATGGACCCCTCGACCGAAACCAGCGCGGCACATTTGAAGCTGGCCTGGTGGCAGGACGAAATGCAGCGCCTCGTGGCGGGCTCGGCAGTGCATCCCATCAGCGTCTATCTCGCGGCCCTGCCGCGCGCGGGTTCGATCGATTTCAGTCCGCTGCTCGCGTCGGTCAACGCCGCCGCGGCTCAGCTGAGCGGCGTGCCGCTGGAACACAGCGCCGATCTGGAGCCGCATGCCCGGGCATTGACGGGCGCACCTTTGATGCTGGCTTCGCGGCTCGCCGGCGAAGCGCCGGATGAAACGGCGCTCAGTCAGTGCACGAGCGCCCTCGCATCTGCCGACTATTTAGCGCGAGCCATCGGCGGCTACCGCAGAGAAGCGCACAGCGGCCGCATGCCGTTCGCGATTGAGGAACTCATGGCGGAAGGTCTTGAGAACGACGATCTCTCTGCGGACCCGGCGCCCGCTCGCCTGCAGGATTACCTCGATCGTTTGCGCCGGCGTGCGCTGCGCCTGTATGAGACTGCCGCGCAGCACCTGCCGCCCGGCCAGAGAGCTGGGCAGCGGCATCTGCTGGTGCTCGCGGCGCTGGGATCGACGCGCTTGAATGAGGGCGCGGCGCCGCTCGAACGCCGCCGGTTTAAGGATATGCTCCTCGCCTGGACGACGGCGCGACGTGCCCAACGTAAAATTCGGAGTTCGACATGATTCCCAACAATTTCGTGCCTGGCGAGAATCTGCTGGCCGGACGCGCAATCCTGGTCACCGGCGCAACCAGCGGCTTGGGCCGCGCTTTGGCGATTGAATGCGCCAAATCAGGCGCCAGCGTCATTATATCCGGCCGCAATCAAACCAAGTTGGAACGCCTCTACGACGAAATAGAGGCGATTGGCACATCGCAGCCGGCGATCGCGGTGCTGGACCTCGCGGCAGCGACCGCGGTCGACTACGACGGGCTGGCGAAAATCATCGGCAGCGAGTTCGGCAAACTCGACGGCGTGGTGCATGCCGCAGGCCTGCTCGGCGATCGCACGCCGCTCGATCAATACGATGTGCCCACCTGGTGCAGGGTCCTGCACGTCAACCTGACCGCACCCTTTATATTGACGCAGGTGCTGCTGCCCAGTCTGCGCAAATCCGCGGACGCCTCCGTGATTTTCGTCAGCAGCGGCGTGGTGAACAATCAACGGCCATTTTGGGGAGCCTACGCGGTCGCCAAGACTGGGTTGGAGTCGGTGCGAAGCATGCTGTCTCAGGAACTGGAAGGGGAGCCGAATATTCGCGTGAACAGCGTGAATCCGGGACGCATGCGCACGCCGATGCGCGCAGCGGCCTATCCCGCCGAGAACCCGAACACAGTCCCGACACCGGCCTCGGTCAGCGGAGTCTTTTTATACTTGCTGAGCGCGCAAAGTCGCGGTATTGATGGGCAGTACATCGACGCACAATGACACTCGGGGGATATTCGATGCGACTACGGCAAATGCTGGCGGCGTGCACCATCACCGCGGTGCTATGTGTTCAGTACGGCGCAACCGATGCCCGCGCCGCGCCGACTGCGGGCGGCGACGGTACGCCAAATCCGGCGGAGAGCGATTACATCGTCCATGGCTTTCACTTTGCCTCGGGCGAAACCCTGCCGGAGCTGCGCTTGCATTTCACGACCTTTGGAAAACCGCGGCGCGATGCACACGGCAAAGTCGAAAACGCGATATTGATCTTGCACGGCACCGGCGGTTCGGGCCATAGCCTGATCAACGAACACTTCTCCGGCGTACTGTTCGGCCGCGGGCAGCTGCTGGACGGCAACAAGTATTTCATTATTTTGCCGGATGGAATCGGTCACGGACAATCGAGCAAACCCAGCGACGGCTTGCGCGCACGCTTTCCCCAATACACCTATGCGGACATGGTGGCCGCGCAATATGCCCTGGTGCTCCAAGGTCTCCAAGTGGATCACCTGCGGCTGGTCATGGGTACCTCGATGGGCTGCATGCACACTTTCATGTGGGGAGAAACCTATCCCGACTTCGTCGACGCCTTGATGCCGCTCGCCTGCCTGCCGGTGCAAATAGCGGGCCGCAATAGACTGTGGCGCGATCTCATCATGGAGGCGATTCGCACCGATCCGCAGTGGTCGAACGGCGAGTATGCAAGCGAACCTTTGGGCGCGTTGCGCAATGCGGCCGGACTGCTGATGATTGCCGGGAGCGCGCCGATTCAAATGCAGATCACCCTCCCCACCCGGGATGCCGCGGACCAGTTTGCGGACAAATACATGGAGCGCCAGCTCGACGCGCTGGACGCAAACGATCTTCTATATCAAGTTGCAGCGTCCCGCGACTACGATCCCGCGCCGAACCTGGAACAAATCAAAGCTCCCTTGACCCATATCAACTCGGCGGATGATTTCGTCAACCCGCCGGAATTGGGAATTGCGGAACGTGAAATAAAACGAGTGAAAGGCGGCCGTTTCATTCTGCTGCCGGCGTCCGATCAGACCCATGGTCATGGGACGCACACCTGGGCCGCGGTATGGCAACAACATTTGGCCCAATTGCTCCAGGCCTCGCAGCCGGCGATCAATTAGAGCGAAGGGTCGGATCCCGGCTCGACGCCCTGCTCAGAGGTCGGTTTGGCGGCGTCGATTTCGTTGATCAGCGCATTGCGTTCGCTCACCAGCATGGCGCGTGAATGACCCCGGGGTAATTCCCGCGATAAGTGCACCGGGCCGAATCGCACGCGCATCAAGCGGCTGACGATAATGCCGCGGGCAGCCCACCAATGCCGCACTTGCGCGGAGCGCGTCGCGCGCACCGTGACATTGAGCCAATGATTGAATCCTTCGCCATATTGAGCATCCGCTTGCAGAATGCTCATCGCCTCGCCTTCGCAATCAGTGGCCGCCCGGAATTCCTCGACTAGATCGTCCTTGAGCGGTCCGCGCATGCGCAGCACATAGTCGACGGTGAGCGCATGTACGCCCTGCGATACGCGGTGCGCCCACGAGCCATCATCGGTGAGTATTTCCAAGCCCCCGTCGACCGGCGGCATGGGCTGGATTGCAAGCCATCTGCCAAAGGCACGCGGCAAGTTCAAAAGTTCCGCTGCTCGGGAGGATGCAGCCTTTAGATCCAGGTTCTCACCGGGAGACCGATGAAATAACAGTACTCGCAGCTCCTTGACCGCCGGGGTGTGCAACCGCACTGGCCGGCCGTCGAGGGTGATGCGGTCTCGCGGCGTAAGCTTGGCGCCCAACGCCGGAACCTCGCCGTTGATCTGCAGCCGCCCTTCGCGAATCCAGCGTTCCACCTCGCGCCGCGAGCCGATGCCCGCCGCCGACAGCAATTTTTGCACACGCTCGCTCGGCGGCTGATCTTTGCGGGGCGCCGATTGCTTGCGGGGCGGTCTGGGTCGCATCAATTCGGGTCGTCTTGCGCACCGCTGGCGACCAGACCCTGTGGATGCGCCGACTCGCCGTCCGCCGATGCCTGCGCGCCGGCCGATTCTGCATCCTCGTCCTCCTCGGTACCGGCATCCGAGCCGGCCTCGAGGGCATCCGTCGCGCCGGCCGCATCAGTCTCGATGGCCTGTGGGTCCGCCCCCGGCAAGTTCAATTGCACGCGCAGATCCTCGAGTTCCTTGAGCTGCGCCAGCGTCGGCAAGTCGTCGAGCTTCTTCAAGCTGAAATAGTCGAGAAAATCCCGGGTCGTACCCAGCAGTTCTGGTTTGCCGGGAACATCACGATGCCCCACGACGCGGATCCAGGTGCGTTCCAACAACGTCTTGATGATGTTGGGATTGACGGCCACACCGCGAATCTGTTCGATCTCGCCGCGCGTAATAGGCTGGCGGTACGCGACCAACGCCAGAGTTTCGAGCAGCGCCCGGGAATACTTCGCCGGCCGCTCCTGCCACAGCCGCGACACGGGCTGTGCGACGCTCGCTCGAATCTGAATCCGGTAGCCGCTCGCCACCTCGAGCAATTCCAGCCCGCGAGTTTCGTAATCGGCGGTCAACGCCGCGATGGCTGTGTGAACTTCCTCGGCATTCGAGCCGTCGCGCTCGTCGAATACGCCCACCAATTCGTCCATTGCCAAGGGGCGCCCGGCGGCGAGCAAGGCCGCTTCCACTACATTCTTAACGTATTGATCGTTCATTGGGTACTCGCTTGGGAGTCGTTGGCGGCGCCGTCGTCTGCCACCAGTGTCAGGTGCCGGGCGGAGTTGCCGAGGCGTACGTGCAGCGGCGCATAGGCTTCCGCCTGCACCATTTCGATCAGACCTTCGCGTAACAGTTCCAGGATGGCGACGAATGTGACCGTCACGCCGCGACGGCCCTCCTCGGCGCGAAACAATTGCACGAAGTCCACAAACGCGCTTGTCGTCAGCGCGGACAGTACGTCCGTCATGCGCTGCCGCACCGACAAGGGTTCGCGCTGCACATGATGATGGGCGAACATGTCACTGCGCGACAGTACATCTTGAAAGGCCAGCAGCATTTCCTGCAGCGTCACCTGCGGCGGAATGCGCACGACTTTGCGGTCCACCAAATCCGCCGAGGCGACCCAGGTGTCGCGCTCCAGGCGCGGCATGCGATCGATGCCCTCAGCCGCGCGCTTGAAGCGCTCGTATTCTTGCAGCCGGCGCACAAGCTCGGCGCGCGGATCCATTTCTTCCGCGGATTCATCGCGGCCGATGCGCGGCAGCAACATGCGCGACTTCACTTCCGCGAGAGTCGCGGCCATCAACAAATATTCGCCCGCCAGTTCCAGCTGCAGCACCTGCATCAATTCGATGTAGCGCATGTATTGGCGCGTGATCTCGGCGATGGGTATATCGAGAATGTCTAAATTCTGCCGCTTTATCAGATACAGCAGCATGTCGAGTGGCCCCTCGAAAGCCTCGAGAAAGATCTCGAGCGCCTGCGGCGGGATGTATAAATCGCGCGGCATTTCGGTGATGGGTTGACCCTCCACCACCGCAAACGGCATTTCGCCCTGTGCGGGCGCAGGCGCGACCGCGGCAGGGGTCGCCACAGTGTTCTGCACCAGAGTCAGTTCAGGTTTCATCGGTAGTCCATGCCCATGGCTTGACGGACCGCGTCCAGAGTGTCGCGGGCTGCTCCCCTCGCCCGTTCGCAGCCCTCGGCGATGATACCGCGTACGAGTTCCGGATTCTCTTCAAACTCTTGCGCCCGCTTCGAGATCGCGGTCACCTCTTCGACGATTTTCTCGATCAGCGGCGCCTTGCATTCCAGGCAGCCGATGCCTGCGGTGCGACAGCCCTGTTGTACCCACGCCTGTGTGTCGGCATTTGAATACACCTTGTGCAAGTCCCACACCGGACATTTGGCGGGATCACCTGGATCGGTTCGCCGCACGCGCGCCGGATCGGTTTGCATGGCCTTGAGCTTTTTGACGATCGAATCAGGGTCTTCGCGCAAGCCGATGGTGTTGCCGTAGGACTTGGACATTTTGCGTCCGTCCAAGCCCGGCACTTTGGGTGTGGCGGTCAATAACACTTCGGGCTCCGGCAGGATCGAAATGCCGGTTCCTTCAAGAAACCCGAACAGGCGGTCGCGGTCCGCGACGGTCAATCGGGCGTTCGATTCCACCAATGCGCGCGCCTTCGCCAGCGCATCCGCGTCGCCCTTCTCCTGGAAGTCCTTGCGCAGCGTCCGGTACAGGCTGGAGTTGCGCGTGCCCAGGCTCTTGATCGCCTTTTCCACCTTTTGTTCGAATTCCGGCTCACGGCCGTAAATATGATTGAAGCGCCTGGCCACCTCGCGAGTGATTTCCACGTGGGCGACCTGGTCCTCCCCCACAGGCACATACTGCGAGCGGTACAGTAAAATATCAGCGGATTGCAGCAGCGGGTAGCCCAGAAAGCCGTACGTGCTCAAGTCTTTATCGGCGAGCTGGGTCTGCTGGTCCTTGTAGGAGGGAACACGCTCCAGCCATCCCAGCGGCGTGATCATCGACAGCAACAAGTGCAGTTCCGCATGCTCCGGTACTTTCGATTGAACGAACAGCGTGGCCACACCGGGATTGAGGCCCGCCGCGAGCCAGTCTATCGCCATGGTCCAAACATATTCCTCGAGCTTCGAGGTATCTTCATAACCGGTGGTGAGCGCGTGCCAATCGGCGATGAAGAAATAGCACTCGTACTGATACTGCAATTCAATCCAGTTCTTGAGCGCTCCGTGATAGTTGCCCAAATGCAGCTGCCCCGTGGGCCGCATACCGGAGAGCACCCGTCGATTTTGTATGGGGCCGCTCATACGGGCGATACCAATAACGCGCGGACAACCTGGCCAATGGCACGGTTGACCGGACTGAACAGCCAGCCGAGCAGGCCGAAGGCGGAAAGTCCGAGCACAACGAACAAGCCAACGGGTTCAATTTTTTCAAGCCGAGCGCCCAATGGCGCAGGCAGCAAACCCGCCAGCACGCGGCCGCCGTCGAGTGGCGGAATCGGCAAGAGATTGAACACCGCAAGAATCACATTGATCACAATACCTGCCTGCGCCATGCGCGCAATCCAAAGACCCACAGTCTCGCCGCCACTGAGGCGAACGACCGCCGCCAATACTGCGCACCAAATCGCGGCCATGACAAAATTCGCGGCCGGTCCGGCAAGTGCCACGAGGATCATCGCCCGGCGCGGATTGCGTAGCGCGCTGGTGGCCACAGGCACGGGCTTCGCCCAGCCGAACAATGGGCCGTGGATGGCCAACAACAGGCCGGGAACCAACACCGTACCGATGGGATCGATATGCCGAAGCGGATTCAAACTCAGGCGCCCGAGCATCTCAGCAGTACGGTCACCGAAGTATCTGGCCATCCGGCCGTGCGCGACTTCGTGCAGGGTGATTGCAAAGAGTACCGGGATTGCCCAGATCGAGATATTGTATAAAAATTCAAATAAATCCAACGCTTACACTCATTAATTAAACTAAACACGGGCCTAATTGCCCGCGTCGCGCCGGCATTATACGTTTGCGGAGTCTGCAAAGGGGCCTAACGGACCCAGGCCCACCCGGGTGACGACGGCACGGTCGCCGGATAGATCAATCACTGATGTAGGAATCAGGCCGCAATTCCCCCCATCCAGAACCAGATCGACACTGCGTTCGAGCTTCTCATAGATCTCTTTGGCGTCGGTGCGCGGCAATTCCTCACCGGGCAGGAGCAGCGTGGAACTCATGATGGGCTCGCCCAGTTCACTGAGCAGCATGGCGGTTACCGGATGATCCGGGACACGCAATCCAATGGTGCCTCGGCGTTCATGCTTCAAGCGCCGCGGTGTCTCGCGCGAGGCTTTGAGCAGAAAGGTATACGGTCCCGGAGTGTGGGCACGCAGCAGCCGGTACTGCCAATTGTCGACCAATGCATACTTTCCGACCTCGGCCAGATCGCGGCACACCAGGGTGAAATGGTGACTGCGGTCGGTTTGGCGAATGTCGCGAATTCGCTCCAATGCCGCCTTGTCGCCGATATGGCAGCCAAGCGCATAGCATGAATCCGTGGGGTAAACGATGACCCCGCCGGCGCGCAGAGCCTCCACCGCTTGGCGCACGAAGCGCCGCTGCGGCGTCACGGGATGCAGTTGCAGATAGATGCTCATTGGGTGGGCTATGATACGCGGATGAATCAGCTACTTGAGCTTTCGCCTCTGATCGCCTTCCTGGCCGCGTTCGAATTGCTGGGAATTTACTGGGCGACAGCTGTCCTAATGTTTGCCTGCGTGCTGCAATTGGTGGTGCATCGGCTGCGGACCGGCAAATACAAAACCATGTATGTGATTACCTCGATCGTCGTGCTGGTGCTCGGCACGGCCACTTTGCTGCTGCATGACAAACGCTTCATCCAATGGAAGCCCACGGTAATCCTGGGGCTCGGGGCAGTCGCATTTCTCGGCAGCATGTTCATCGGCAAGCAACCGCTGGCACGTCGCATGTTCGAAGGCGTGTTCAATGAACCATTGAACATCTCGCGTCGCGCCTGGATGACCCTCAATTCCCTGTGGGTCGGATGGCTCGCGCTCCTGGCTGCGACGAACATCTACGTAGCGTGGCACTTTGCCGAGAGCACCTGGGTTCATTTCAAGGTGTTCGGCATCACGGCGGCCATGATGGTTTTCATGCTTCCCCAGGTATTTTGGCTCAGCGGCAAGACCAAGGCCGCGCAGTCGAACGCGGGTTAGCGGATGAATCAGCCCTCCCTCAGCCGTGAGCAGCGCCTGCGGCAGTGCCTCGAGTCGCGTTTTGCCCCCTCCTTGCTGGTCATTGAAGACGAGAGCCATCTGCATGCCGGCCACGCTGGGGCGGCCGGAGGCCACAGTCATTTCCGCATACGCATCGTCGCCGAGGCGTTTCGTGGCGTTTCTCCGGTTGCGCGCCACCGCCTGGTTTACGCAGCGGTCGATGAGCTCCTAAAAACCGACATCCACGCCTTGGCAATAGAGGCATCGCCCCCGGCCTAACCAAGGGCGTATTTTCCAGAATTGCATGGATTATTGGAGTGATAGCGCGGTAAAGGCTAAACTTCGGCCCCCGGGCGCGTCGGCCATGTCGGCCATAGCGGCCTTTAATTCTTAGTGTAGAGGATCAAATGACGCAATTTTTCAGTGCACAGTGGACCCGCGTGTCCGCCGTGGCGGCGATTACCCTAGTGCTGGCGGCCTGCGGCAAGGGACAACAGGCGGCAGCGCCGGCGGCAACCGACAAAGCGGCTTCTCCGCCCGTGGCCACTGTCGACGGTACGTCCATTTCTCGCGAGCAGTTCGAGGACTACCTGAAGAGCTTGCTGCGCGGCAAGCCTGTGACCGACGTCACCGCGGAAGAGAAGAACCAGGTTCTGGATCAGATGATCAATATGCAGATCCTCTCGACCTTGGGCGAAAAAGACGGGCTTGATAAGGACCCGGATGTTGCCTCGCGCATCGCCCTGTTGCGCACCCAGATATTGGCCGACGCCGCCGCGCAAAAATACGTGAAGAAGAACGAGCCCACGGATCAGGAGCTGCATGCCGCGTACGACGCCGCCACCGATAAGACTGAGTATCACGCCGCCCACATCCTGGTAGCGACCAAGGAAAAGGCAGAGCAGCTCATCAAGAAGATCAAGGCCGGCGCCAAGTTCGAAGATGTGGCGAAGGCTGAATCCACCGACAATTCGAAGGCGAACGGCGGAGACCTCGGCTGGTTCACGACCGCGCGCATGGTTAAACCCTTCGGTGACGCCGTCAAGGCGCTGAAGAAAGGCGAAATCACTCCCGAGCCCGTGCAAACCCAGTACGGCTGGCACATCATCCGGCTGGATGACACGCGCGATGCACCGTTCGACCAAATGAAGAGCCAGCTCAGCAGCGGCATCATGCAGAAGAAGTTTCAGGCGTATCTGGACGAGCTGAAGAAGAACGCCAAAATCGAAAAGAAGCTCTGATAAGCCTCGGCAGAATCAAAATAGCGGACTCAACGGAGTCCGCTATTTTTTTAGCAGTTTCAAAAAAGCCGGCTCATCGAGAACCGTGACACCCAGATCCTGGGCTTTCTTGAGTTTGGAGCCAGCTTCCGTCCCCGCCACCACGTAGTGTGTTTTCTTGGACACGCTGCCGCTCACCTTCCCACCCAGTTTTAGAACCGCTTCCTCAGCGGCCTCGCGAGTCATCGTCTGCAGGGTGCCGGTAAGCACAAAAGTCTTTCCCGCCAGCTCTGCCGCAGCCTCGGGCGGCGCCGGAGCGGGCCAATCAATGCCGTCGGCAAGCAGCCGATCGACGATGCCCGCGTTCTCCGGATCGCGGAAATAGGCCACAATATTCTTAGCGACCACCGGACCCACATCCGGCACGCGCTGCATCTCATCCTCATCGGCGAGTCGCAACGGCTCGATCGCCCTGAAGTGCTGCGCCAGCAGATGGGCGGTGGCCTCACCCACATCACGTATCCCAAGTGCATACAGAAACCGCGACAAAGTCGTGTGCTTCGCAGCCGCGATGGCCGCTTGCAATTTCTGCCCAGACTTCTCGCCCATTCGATCGAGCGTCGAGAGGCGCTCACTCTCCAGGGTAAACAGGTCGGCGGGCGTCCGCACCCACTCCTTGTCGACCAACTGCTCGATGAGTTTGTCGCCGAGTCCTTGAATGTCCAAGGCACGTCGCGACGCAAAATGCTTGATCTCTTCCTTGCGTTGCGCCGCGCATATCCGTCCCCCCGTGCAGCGCGCCACCGCTTGTTCCGCCTCCCGCACCACCGGCGAGCCGCACACCGGGCACACGCTCGGCAGCACCACCGGCGATGCGCCCGCCACCCGCCGCTCCGGCAACACTCGCGCCACTTCCGGAATCACGTCTCCGGCGCGGCGGATGACCACAGTGTCGCCGACGCGCACGTCTTTGCGAGTCAATTCGTCCATATTGTGCAGCGTCGCATTGCTGACGGTCACACCGCCGACGAACACCGGCTCCAGCCGCGCCACGGGCGTCAACGCTCCGGTGCGCCCCACTTGGAACTCAATGCCGCGTACCGTCGTCAGCGCTTCCTCGGCAGGAAATTTATGCGCCACGGCCCAGCGCGGCGCACGCGACACGAATCCGAGTTGCCGTTGCAGTTCCAGATCGTCGACCTTGTACACCACACCGTCGATTTGGTAGGGCAGCGACGAGCGCAGGGCCCCCATCTCACGGTAGTAATCCAGACAGCCATCCGCGGATTCCACGACGCGCGACTGCTGACAGATCTTGAATCCCCACTGTCGCAGTGCCTGCAATGTCGCGCTGTGCTCGGCGGGGAGCTCGGCTCCCTCGACTATACCGAGCGCATAGATAAACAGATCGAGAGGACGCGCGGCGGTCATGCGCGGATCGAGCTGACGCAAACTGCCGGCAGCCGCATTGCGCGGGTTGACGAAACTCTTCTCGCCGCGCGCGATGGCCTGCTCGTTGAACCGCTCGAAGCCAGCCAGAGGCATGAACACTTCGCCGCGCACTTCCAACACCGGCGGTGGCTTGCCGGTGCGCAACTTCAGGGGCAGCGCCTTGATGGTCTTCAGGTTCTGCGTGATGTCCTCGCCGGTTTCACCGTCGCCGCGCGTCGCACCCTGGACGAATACACCGTGCTCATACCGGGCATTAATGGCCAAGCCGTCCAATTTCGGCTCGGCTGAATAACGTATGGGCCCTTCGATCGCGAGCCGCTCGCGGATACGGCGATCGAAATCACGCACATCCTCGTCGCTGAATGCATTGTCCAACGACAACATGGCCAGCCGGTGCTTAACCGCGCCGAACGCGGCAACCGGAGCAGCTCCGACTCGCTGGGTCAGCGAATCGGCGGTCAGCAGCTCCGGGTGTTGTGTCTCAAGGCCGCGCAGCTCCCGCAAGAGCTTGTCGTACTCGGCATCCGGTACTTCCGGGTCATCGAGGGCGTGATAACGGTAATTGTAGCGGTCCAGCGTTTCCTTCAGTTCGGCGACCCGCGCGGCGGTCTTGTCCGGCGAACCCGACGCCTTCTGCGCGCACATCCGCGCTAGCTCCCGCGCAGCGTCGCCTGAAAACGCGCGATTTCTTCACGCAAAGCGGTGGCGCGCTGCGGCGACAGCGGCATGCCCTTCCCGTCCTGCACCATTCCCGCCAGCTCTTCCGCCAATCCACGCGCCGTGGCAAACATCTCGTTCAGCGCATCCAGGGGCTCGACGGGCCCAGGCAAGACGGCAAACAAGGTCACACCTCGAAACTCTTGATCGGCCATCTCTGTGACATTGAAAATTCCGGGCTCGATCAGGCTCGCAACGCAGAACAAGCTGCGGCCGTCCGTGTGCCGGCGGTGAAAGACCTGGTAGCGCCCGAACGCAAGTCCGTGCAACTCCAGCGCCGCCATTAGTCGGGCGCCGGACCAGCGCGTATCGCCGACGGCACAGACACGAATGGTCACGATCTTCTGGCTCTCGGCAGTGTTGGGCGCCGACGGCGCCGCCACGGCGTAGCGGCCGCTGCTCTCGCTGGCAGATCCGGCGGCCGACACAGGTCTCGAGGACGGAACGGCCGCCGCGGGGATAGGCTCGGCTGGAGTTGCCGGTATTGCTGAGATTGCAGCCGCAGGCACATCGAGGGACGCCACGGGCGCGTGCACCACATCGACCATCATCGGCCCGTCCAGCACCGGCACGTGATCGAAGTTGTCGGTGTGGATGCTCAGGGGTTCGAACGGCGGAACGCCCCAATCCCGCGACTCTCTCGGCGGGATGGGCTGATCGTCTTCGTAGTCGGCGTAGCGAGGATCGAGCGGCGGAGCGGACTCGGCAGCCTTGGAAGCTGCCTCACGCAATTCTGCGTTGCCCGGAGCCTGGCCGGATCGGCGCGCGGTCCACCACCAAATACAGGCGAGCAGGGGCAGGCCCAATCCCAGCAATATCCAGCGCAGCTCGGCACCCACGCGAGCCCCTTACATCGCCGCCATGCGCACGGCCTCGTCCACGTCGACCGCCACCAAACGCGACACTCCGGGCTCATTCATGGTGACGCCGACCAATTGCGACGCCAGCTCCATGGTGCTCTTGTTGTGCGTAATGAATATGAACTGAACATTGCGCGACATTTCGCGCACGATGTCGCAGAAACGGCCGACATTGTTTTCATCGAGCGGCGCGTCCACTTCGTCCAGCAAACAGAAGGGCGCAGGATTCAGATCGAATATCGCAAATACCAGCGCAACGGCCGTCAACGCCTTCTCGCCGCCCGACAGCTGGCTGATGGTGCTGTTGCGCTTTCCAGGTGGGCGCGCCATGACGGAGACACCGGACGCAGAGCCTTCCTCGCCCGTGAGTTCCAGGTACGCGTGGCCGCCGCCGAAAAGTCGCGGAAATTTTTCCTTAAGCCCGGCGTTCACCTTGTCGAAAGTATCCTGGAAGCGCGTGCGGGTCTCCCGATCGATCTTGCGCATCGCCGATTCAAGCGTTTCCAAGGCATCGGTCAAGTCCTTGCACTGCCGATCCAGGTATTCCTTGCGCTCGGACTGTTCCTTGAATTCACCTATGGCAGCGAGATTGACCTGACCTAAGCGCTCGATCTTGCCCTTGGTTTCTTCCAGCTGAGTCTCCCAGACTGCGACGCTCGCGTCCGGTGCGATTTGCTCCAGCAACACGCTCAGTTCAAAACTCGTGGCCGTCAGTTGCTCGGCGACGCTCTCGCGCCGCACGCGCACCTGCTGAGCAGCCAAACGCGCCTCATCCAAACTCGTCCGAGCGGCGTCGACCTTCGCCTCGACAGCCAAGCGCGCGGCGTCGCGCTCGCGCAGTTGCGCATCCAGCTCGTCGCTGGCCGTTCTTGCCGCCAGCTGTTCGGCATCGATCTCCGCGCGCACGCGCAATGCCTGCTCCAGCTGAGCATGGGCCGCGGCCAACGGCGCTTCGCCCTCGGCCAGCTGACCCGCCAGTTCGTTGCGGCGCGTTTGCAAGGCCTCCAATTGTTTCTCAATACGCGACAGCGTCGTCGTCAGAGAATTATGCGATGAACGCCTCGACTCCACCTGCAGCGCCAGATCGCGCGCGAGTTGCTGCGCCGCCTGGGCCGCCGCACGGGCGCCGGCCACCTGCATGCGCAGACGGTCCCGCTCCGTCTCCAGCGCCACCCGCCGCGGTTCGAGAGCGGCCAATTTCTCAATGGCTTCTTCCATACGCTGGCGTGCCGCGTGTAGATCACCGTCGGCGCGCCCGAGTTCATTGCGTACGTCCGCGAGTCCGGTCTCGAGCTGTTCCATGCGACGGGCCGCGTCGATATTTCGCGCCTGGGCCGAGTCAAGCTCCGCACGCCGATCGACGTGTTCGCGGTGCAGGCGATTGACGTCCGCCTGAAAATGCTCGCGCCGATCTTCGTGCTCGCGCACGCGCCCGCGCGTCAGTTCCAGGCGATGTTCGAGTTCCTTGACCTCGTCGGCAAGGCCGCTGACCTGGGTATGCAGCGCGCGCAAGGTCTCTTCACGTTCGATCACGCCCGTGTGCGGATCTGCATCCCGCGACAGACGCAGCCAATCCGCGCCCATCCAGATGCCGTCGCGCGTAACCACGGACTCGCCGGCGGACAGGCGGCCGCGTATGCGCAGAGCCTCGTTCAGTGTCTCTGCGGCATACACCGTCGACAATACCGAGCCGAGCACGGTCGAGCCCTGGACCTTTGCACGCAGCGAGTCGCTGGGACCGCCTGCGGTGGGACCGCCTGCGGTCGCGTCGCCCGTACTCACAATGGCCAAGTGACCGCCGTCGAAGCTCGCCAATAGATCAGTAACGCTGTCCAGGCCATCGACGCACACGGCCTCCAGGTAGGAGCCCAGCACCGTTTCGACGGCGCGCTCCCAGCCACGATCGACACGCAGCTGCTGGGCAACGCGCGGGTGCCGGTCGAGCGACTTTGATTTCAACCATTCGGTGACTTTTCCGGAAGCCCTGCCGAGCGCCGCCGCCTGCAAGGCTTCGGTCGACACCTGCGCGCCGAGCGCCTCCTGCCAACGCTTACGCAGAGCATTGAGCGCCTGCGACTGCTCCCTTTCGCGCTCCCGTGTGACCGATATCTCCGCGAGCAGTTCCTGTAGCTCGGCCGCAGCCTTCTGCCCGGCGTCGCGCGCCGTATTCGCGCGCTCCTGAAGACTCTCCAAGGCAACCGCAGGCTGCAGCTGAGCGAGTGCGGAGCGCTCGTTCTGTTGGCGCTCCTGCTGCTGCAGCAAGCGGTGCTGCTGGCTATCGAGCTGCTCGATGCGCGCGCGTTCAACGCCAGTCTCCCGCTGGCTCAGGGCCACGGCCTGCGCATGCGCATCCCAGGTCTGCTGCCACGCCGACAGGGACTGTTCACAACTTTCCAATTCCTGCCTGGAGCGCAGCTCCTCGGCATGCGCCGTGTCGAGTCCGGGCACCATGGTGGCCAATTGCTGCGACAGCGCTTCGAGCTGGCGGCGATCACGCTCCAGCACGCCGAGGAGGTCCGTGACCTGCGCCTCGGCCTGGTCTAAATCCGATTTCTGGCGCTGCCGCAGCTCGCGCGTGAATTGGATGCCTTGCTCGATCCGGGTGACTTCCCCGCCGGCTTCATAGAAGCGGGTTTGTATCGCGTTCAACGTATCGACTTTCGACCCTTGATCGGCGCGAATACGCTCTATTTCCGCTTCGGCTTCGCGCAGATCGGCCAGTACCGCTTGCATCGCTGTCTCACAACTCGACGTTGCGGCATCGCGCAAACCAGCCTCTGCATCCAAGCTCTGTAGCCGCAGCGCGAGCAATTCGGCCTGCAACTTGCGCTCATCTTCCTTCAGCGTTTGATAGCGCCGGGCAGTGGCCGCCTGGCGCTGCAAATGGCGAATCTGCTTGTCCACCTCTTCGCGCAAATCGTTCAACCGATCAAGATTTTCCCGGGTGTGGCCGATCCGATTTTCCGTCTCGCGGCGCCGCTCCTTGTAGCGCGATATTCCCGCCGCTTCTTCCAGGAACGCCCGCAAATCGTCAGGCCGCGCTTCGATGACCCGCGAAATCATGCCTTGCTCGATGATGGCATAACTACGCGAGCCCAAGCCCGTGCCGAGGAACAGCTGAGTGATGTCCTTGCGGCGCACCTTCGTGCCATTGATAAAGTAATCCGAGGTGCCGTCACGGCTCACGGCGCGGCGCAGGGCGACCTCATTGTAGGCGGCATATTCTCCGCCGATTTTGCCGTCGGAATTGTCGAACACGAGTTCAACCGAAGCGGCACCCAAAGGCTTGCGCGAGGCAGATCCGTTGAAAATGACATCCGCCATGGAATCGCCGCGCAAATGCTTGGCGGAGATCTCGCCCATCACCCAACGCACCGAGTCGATGATATTGGACTTTCCGCAGCCGTTGGGGCCCACGACTCCGGTCAAACTGCTCGGAAAAGTGACTGTCGTCGGGTCGACGAAGGACTTGAAGCCGGCAATTTTGAGTTTCGTTAAGCGCATTATTTGGGTGAACCTAGGCGCGTGGCCGTCAATGAGGCGCGTAGTGTAAAGTAAACGTCACTTTCGTAAACCCCCGACCATGCGGCCTTGAATCCCTCCATGACCAAACCCAGCACGACCTTGGAAATATTTCCCAACCCGACGCCGGACCGGGATTACACCATCCGCATGACAATGCCTGAGTTTAGCTGTCTCTGCCCTAAAACGGGACAGCCGGATTTCGCCACCCTCAGGCTGGAATACGTTCCCGACGCGCGCTGCGTCGAACTGAAGTCGCTGAAACTCTACATTTGGTCATTCCGCGACCGAGGCGCCTTTCACGAAGCCGTGACCAACGAGATCCTGGGCGACCTGGTGGCGGCCACCGCGCCTCGATTCATGCGCCTTTCAGCGGAATTTAACGTGCGCGGCGGCATTTATACGACGGTAGTAGCCGACCATAGACAGCCAAATTGGGTCTGCGCCCCCCCGGTGACCCTCCCTTAGAGGCCAAGCCGGCGAAGGCCGCACCCTTCCCTCCGGGCGCCTCCGGGGTTTGTCTTTTCAATCATAGGCTTAGATTAATAAAATATGTTGCCTCGGCGGCCTGTACACGCCGGATTGCGTCGGTATAATCGCGCGCTCTTTCGTTAGGAGGCGGAGACTTCAAATGCCCTCGAAGAAATCCAATAAAACGGCTAAGCGGCCAGGTAAGGCGACCCCCAAAAAAGCGGCTCACAAGGTAGCCGTTCCTAAGAAGGCGGCACGTCCTCCTGCGAAAGCCAAGTCATCGCCCGCCACATCGAAGGTAACAGTGAAACCGAATAAGCCTGCCCCTAAACCCGTGATCGCCAAATCCGTGATCGCTAAACCCGTGATTGCAAAGCCTGTGGCCGTCAAACCTGCCGTGGTGAAAGTGCCGCGCGCCAAGTCCGATCAAGCCAAGAACGGCAACGAGAAGATTGCACCGATCAAATTCGACACGCGACCGCTGGTCGTCACGCGCGCGCTGCAAAGCGATGAAGACGGCGACGGTGAATCGCCCGTCTCCGCCAGCCTGTTGGCGGGTCCGCGCAACGTAAAACCGTACATCGCCCGCCGTGGCGAGCAGTACATGAACAAGGAGCAGTTGGAGCACTTCGCTCGGATACTGCAGAGCTGGAAGCGGGACCTGATGGTTGAAGTCGACCGCACGGTACTGCACATGAAGGACGAGGCTGCCAATTTCCCCGATCCGAACGACCGTGCCACCCAGGAAGAGGAGTTCAGCCTGGAACTGCGCACCCGGGATCGCGAGCGCAAGCTCATTCGGAAAATTGACGAAGCATTGAAGCGTATCGAGGATGGCTCCTACGGCTACTGCCTCGAGACCGGTGAAGAAATCGGCATTAAGCGCCTGGAAGCGCGGCCGGTGGCGACATTGTCGGTGGAAGCTCAGGAGCGGCGCGAACGCCGCGAAAAGCAGTACGGCGACCGCGACGACCGCTACCGATAGCACAAAGCCCGGCGGCTACGTAGGGCGCTTCGCCCCTACGCCGTCGGGTGATTTGCATTTGGGCTCGCTGTATACAGCTGCGGCGAGCTATCTCGATGCACGGGCCCACGGCGGACGTTGGTTGGTGCGGATCGAGGATGTCGATCGACCGCGCGAGATGCCCGGTTCAGCGGCGGGCATTCTACGAACCTTGCAGGCGTTCGGCTTCGAGTGGGACGGCGAGATCGTTCGCCAACAGGACCGCGCCGAACTCTATGCCGGTGCGTTGCACGGCCTCGAGTCCCGCGGCCTGACTTTCGAATGTTCCTGCAGCCGCCAGCAATTGGAGGACGACAGCCGCTATCCCGGCACGTGCCGAACGCGGGCGGTCGACATGCGCGTGCCGACTGCGACGCGGCTCAGGATCGAACCGGGCACCATTCTGTTTGCCGATCGAATCCAAGGAAGCTTCCGGCAAAACGTGGCAGCCGCCGTGGGCGATGTGATTCTCAAGCGGCGCGATCAGGTTTTGGCCTACTTACTTGCGGTGGTCATCGATGACGCCGCGCAGGGCGTGAATCATGTGGTGCGCGGCGCCGATCTACTGGACAACACTCCGCGGCAAATCCACTTGCAGAGCCTGCTCGAATTGCCTCGGCCCGCCTACGCGCATGTTCCCGTGCTCACCGAAGCCGACGACAGCAAACTTGCCAAATCGCGGCGCAGCGTGCGCGTGACCGAAGACTCCGTATTGGCGCAGCTTCTAACGGTCTTTTCGCTGCTGGGTCTTGAACCTTCCCCATATCTCGCCACGGCTAGTTTGAGCGAGGTCTGGCGCTGGGCCATCGGACAATGGGACATCAAGCGTGTCCCAAAGCGCTTGCATGTGCGTGTAACAGACTAATAAATATAGGAAAAAATGCCGATTTGCCTTAGCGCTGCATTGCGCTATCCTTTGTTGGTAGATCCAGGGACAGGTAACGCGTGGTCGGGCACGCACCGGCATCTTCCGGCAGCGCGTCGGCCAACACGAGCGAGGAGCCCTATGAGCGAACCGCGAGTGATAAAGAAATATCCGAATCGTCGCTTGTATGACACGGTAGAGAGCCGGTATATCACTCTGGCCGATGTCAGACGCTTAGTGGTCGAGAGGATCGAGTTCGTCGTCGTCGACAAGAAAAATAATGCCGACATTACGCGCAGCATCTTGTTGCAGGTGATTGCTGAACAGGAGCATCTGGCTGAGCCCATCCTGACTCAGGAATTCATGGTCAACGTGATCCGCGCCTATGGCACCGGTGCTCAGGGCCAGGTGAGCGGTCTGTTGGAAACCAGCCTGAAGCAGATCATGAGCCAGCAACCGCAGGTCCGTCCGCCGCGCATTCGCACGGGTGCTGACGATGCCTTCAAAGCATTGGCTACGATGCGCAGCCGGGATGGTGACAAGGACCGAGACGAGCACATCGACACGAAGTGAATTCGATTCTCAGGTAAACCGGGGGGCGCTGCGATCACCAGATAACGCAGCGTTCACTCTTGACCATGGGACTTGAATTCGGCAATGCGAACGCCGTCTGAAACGCGGCGCTATTTAGCAGCGTACCGTTGGTCCGCAAGCTCGGCGGTGGATGTGGATCCGTAGTGGCCAATTTCTGAGCGAGTTCGGGCCGCATCTGTCCCGCCCAGGAATGCGCGTAAGCCAGGAAGAATTGTTGATCCTCGCTGGATGCTTGCTTTTCGTGCTTGGCCGCTGAGGTGGGCAGGGCATGTAACGCACGCCAGGCCAACATCAGACCGCCGAGATCCGCCGCGGCCTCCCCGGCCACCAGCTCGCCCTGTACGTGCAACCCGCCAGCCACCGTATATGCGGAGAACTGCTCAGCAATGCATCGCGTCGCCGCTTGAAATTTCTTCAGATCTTGCGGCGCCCACCAATTCTTGAGGTTCCCATGACCATCGAATTGCGCGCCCTCATCGTCAAAGGCATGAGTCATCTCGTGTCCGATTGTCGGTGCGCCGGTGGCCCCGTAATTCACCGCGTCCGGCCACGTCATGTCGAAATACGGCGGTTGCAGAATGCCGGCCGGAATGTTCAGACTGTTCATCGAGGAATCGTAATAAGCATTCACGGTCTGCGGAGTCATGAGCCATTCACTGCGGTCGACCGACTTGCCGATTTTGTCGAACTGACGCCGCCGCTCGTACTCCTGAGCGCGCAGCACATTCAGCGCATACGGTCCGCGGTCGATCTTAAGCGGCGAATAATCGCGCCATCGGTCCGGATAGCCGATGCGCAACTGCATTTGATCGAGTTTCTCTTCAGCCGCGATCCGCGTCGCCGGGGACATCCATGCCAAAGTGCGCAAGTCAGCGCGCATCGCATCGCGGACCCGCTCCACCATCGTTATCGCCGCCTGCTTTGCGGCCGGTGAAAAGCTCCGTTCGACGTACATCTCGCCGACCGCAAAACCGAGCGCCTCGTTCTCCTCGTCGAGCACTCTTTGCCAGCGAGGCCGCAATTCCTTCGCGCCGGTCAACACCGATTGCATGCGAAAATTCTCATCCACAAAGGGCTTGGACAAGTACGGCGCATAGGCATCAATCAACTGCCAGCGCAGATAGGTCTTCCAGTCGGCGAGCAAAGTGGCCGACAACTCATGGTCCAGCGCCTTGAAAAATCCCGGCATTGCCACGTTCAGCGACCCGATCTCGGGATGACCCACGCCTGCGAATAGTCCGCGCCAATTCAAATGCGGTGCGAGCGCCGCGGCGCGTTGCACCGACATCGGATGGTAAATGGCGTGGGGATCCCGCTGCTCCACCTCGGACATGGAGCCGCGCGCCAGACGGGTCTCGAGTTCCATCACCACCTTCGCTTGCCGTCCGGCAGCCGCGGGCGCATCGCCCAACAGCACGAACATCCGCGCTACGTGCAGCATGTATTCGCGGCGCGCAGCGTCGAAGGCGGGCTCCTTCGACAAGTAATAATCGCGGTTCGGCAGGCCAAGGCCGCTCTGGCCGCCCAAGGCGATGACCTTGCGGCTATCTTTGAAGTCCTGCATCTCGCCCAATTGCAGTGGTGCAGCCACCCCGATCATCTGCAGGTGCGCAAACTCCGCCTGCAGGTTCGTCGCATCGGCAATGGCCGCAATGCGATCGAATTGCGGCTGCAACGGTCCCACGCCCGCGGCATCGATGGCGCTTTCGTCCATGCCACTTGCATAGAAGTCGCCCACTTTGCGCCGGGTGCTGCCGGGCGGACTGGACTGATCTTCGGAAATTGAAACGACCAGGTCCCGAATGGAACCCTGAATCTTAAGATCGAGCAGAGTATCGATACCCCAATACGCCCGGTCGGCCGGTATCGGATTGGACTTGAGCCAACCACCGTTCGCATGGAGATAAAAATCCTGGCCCGGCGTGGCTGCGGGATCCAGCCATTCGCCGTATTGGCCATCGGGGCTCGCTAGACCGTCGTCGGCCGACGCCGATACAAGCATCATCAGCCCAATGAAAACGGCGGCGCCGGACCTAATGTCGCAACGCCGCCTGGAACGCATATGAGTGCTTACCGTCTTTCCGCGCTAGGCAGCGTCGACATTGCGCATGGATAGACGCACGCGCCCCTGTCTGTCCACCTCGAGAACCTTCACGCGGACCACATCGCCTTCCTTCAACTTGTCCCCGACGCGCTCCACACGCTCTTCCGAGATCTGCGAAATGTGCACCAAGCCGTCGCGCCCCGGCAAAATCGTTACGAATGCGCCGAAATCCATCAATCGTGCAACCTTGCCTTCATAGACCCGGCCCACTTCGACGTCGGCGGTGATCAATTCGATGCGGCGCTGGGCTTCGCGGCCCGCGGCACCCTGAACGGACGCGATCTTCACCGTGCCGTCATTTTCGATATCGATCGACGTGCCGGTTTCTTCGGTGATCTGCCGAATGACGGCGCCGCCCTTGCCGATCACGTCGCGGATCTTCTCCGGATCGATCTTCAAGGTGATGATGGTGGGCGCCCACTCCGACATGGTCTCGCGCGGTTTGGAGAGCACTTTGTTCATTTCGGCCAGGATGTGCAGGCGGCCGTCGCGAGCCTGGTCCAGAGCCACCTTCATGATCTCGCTGGTGATGCTCGTGATCTTGATGTCCATCTGCAGCGCGGTGATGCCATCCTTCGTGCCCGCCACCTTGAAATCCATGTCGCCGAGATGATCCTCGTCGCCGAGGATGTCCGTCAGCACTTGGAATTTCGCCCCTTCCTTGACCAGACCCATGGCCACGCCGGCCACCGGAGCCTTGATCGGCACGCCGGCATCCATCAATGCGAGACTGGTGCCGCAGACCGACGCCATGGAACTCGATCCGTTCGATTCAAGAATTTCCGACACCACACGGATGACATACGGGAACTTCTCCACGCCCGGCATCACGGCTTTGACGCCGCGCTTCGCGAGGTTGCCGTGGCCAATTTCGCGGCGCTTCGGCGAACCCATCATGCCGGTCTCGCCGACGCTGAACGGAGGAAAATTGTAGTGCAGCATGAACGGCTCTTTGCGTTCGCCCGTCAGGCCGTCGATGACCTGCGCGTCGCGTCCCGTTCCCAAGGTCGTGACCACCAAAGCCTGGGTCTCGCCGCGGGTGAACAAGGCAGAGCCGTGGGTGCGCGCCAGCACGCCGGTGCGGATATTGATGCCGCGAACCGTCTTGGTGTCGCGCCCATCGATGCGCGGCTGACCCGAGAGAATCTTCGCGCGCACCAGATTGTATTCCAGGTTTGAGAATTCAGCGCCGACCTGTTCTGCGGTGAATTTCGCGGCATCGCCCTTGGCCAGAGCCTCGACGACGGCGGCCTTGATCTCTTTGATCTTGGCGTAGCGCTGGGTCTTTTCCGTGATGGTGTAGGCAGAGCTCAAATTCGGCTCCGCCTTCGCAAGAACCGCACCCTGCAGTTCCTTGTTCGTTTCCGGGGCAACCCACGCCCACTTCGGCTTGCCGGCTTCGGCGGCGAGCTCATTGATCACTTTAATGGCGACTTGCATCTGGTCGTGACCGAAAGTCACCGCGCCCAACATCACTTCTTCGTTGAGGCCGTCGGCTTCCGATTCCACCATCAACACGCCTTCTTGCGTGCCCGCGACGACGAGGTCGAGCTTCGAGGTCGCCAACTGGGTCGTCGTCGGATTCAATACATACTTGCCGTCGATGTAGCCCACGCGCGCAGCGCCGATGGGGCCCAGGAAGGGCATGCCGGAAATCGCCAGTGCCGCGGAGGCGCCGAGCAGAGAGGCGATATCGGGATCGACTTCGGCATTAACAGAAATCACCGATGCCACGACCTGCACATCGTTGATGAAGCCTTCGGGGAACAGCGGCCGTATCGGCCGGTCGATGAGGCGCGACGTGAGGGTCTCTTTTTCCGTCGGGCGGCCTTCACGCTTGAAAAAGCCGCCGGGGATGCGCCCTGCTGCGTAGGTCTTTTCCTGGTAGTTCACCGTGAGGGGGAAAAAATCACGTCCGGGTGTGGCCTTCTTCAGGCCCACCGCCGTCACGAGCACCACCGTGTCGCTCATGGTGACGAGCACCGCGCCGTCGGCCTGACGCGCAAGTTCGCCCGTCTCAATCGTTACGGTGTGATCACCATACTTAAAGCTTTTTTTGATAGCGCCCACTTAGAGCCCCTTTGCGTAATCGACAATGTATAGACGCAGACGCATGCCTCCGAGCATGCGGTCTGCAGCGGCGCACTTAGCGGCGTAACCCTAAGCGTTCGACCAATTGCGTGTACTTGTCCGGAGTTCTGCCCTTCAGATAATCGAGCAGCTTGCGGCGCTGGTTGACCATCTTGAGCAGCCCGCGACGCGACGCATGGTCGGCTTTGTGCGTGGTGAAATGCTGGCTCAAGCCGTTAATGCGCTCGGACAACAAGGCAATTTGAACTTCGGGTGAACCGGTGTCCTGCGCGCTGCGCTGGAATTTACCGACGACGCCCGACTTTTCTTCTCGAGTAAGTGGCATTGAAATCAAACCTCAATCAATAACTTATGACCTTTTAAGAAGGCGCGCATTGTACGCGTCGCGGCACTTGCCCTCAAGCAGGGATTGGTGCCTTATTCGCAATTAGGCGCAGTGGAACCAGGTGACCGGTAGCCTCCATCTGGCCCAAACCCAGAAATCCTAGCCCAGCTGCGTAGATACGCACAGTACCCGGCGCCATTTCGGACAAGTCCGGGGGGATTGCCACCGTCTGTCCCTGCCGGAAGGCGCTCACGCCGCCCGCAAACAGGTCCAGCCGCCGACAAGCGGTCAGCGCGGCATCCACCGGCAGCAATACATCCCGTCGCTGTGCCGGGCTCAAGGAGTCCAGTGCCTCCAAGGACCATTGCGGCCTGTCGTCAAAGGGCGCTACTGCGAGCCTGCGCAACGCCGCCAAATGGGCAAGCGTGCCGATTTGCGCCGCCAAATCCTCGGCCAGCACACGAATATAGGTGCCCTTCGAGCAGGACACGTCGAATGTCAAATCGGGCGCCTGCCAATCGAGCAGGCGCATGTGATGAATGGTCACTGTGCGCGCCAACCGCTCGCGCGTGATCCCTGCACGCGCGTATTCATACAAGGGTTTGCCGCCCTGCTTAATCGCCGAGTGCATGGGTGGCACCTGGGCATATTCGCGCGGAAAGTCACTCAATGCCTCGGTGAGCTGCTGCCGCGAATACGGCGGCAATTCGCGCCTCTCGATCACCTCGGATTCACGATCGCCGCTGCCAGTGCGCTCACCGAGCCGCGCCGTCACCCGGTAAGTCTTGTCGGCATCCAGGAGTTGCGCGCCGAACTTGGTGGCTTCGCCGAAACAGATGGGCAGCATTCCCGATGCCAGCGGATCTAGGGATCCGGTATGCCCCGCCTTGCGGGCGTTGAATAGATGCTTGACCCGGGCAACTGCGCCCGCAGAACTCACACCCAACGGCTTGTCGAGCAACAAAATGCCGTCGATATCATCCGGCATCGGGATCTCGCCGATCGGGGTCGATATAGTCACCTTCATCGACCACATGACCGTCGTCGTCGGTCGCCGCGGTGTCGCTAGCTGGCGCCTGCTTCGGCGGCTTGTGGATGGAGTCGATCAGCTGCGTCAGGCGCACACCTTGTTCGATCGAGGTGTCGAGTTCGAAGCTCAAGGTGGGCGTGTAGCGAATCATCAAGGACTTCGATAGTGCATTGCGCAAAAAACCGGCAGCACTCTCCAGACCCCGTTGAACTTTCGGGTCCGGGCCATCCTTGCCGAAAACCAGGTAGTAAACGCGTGCGGTGCGCAAATCACCGGTGACACTGACCGCCGTAACGGTCACGTTGCCGATGCGCTCGTCCTTGACGCCGCGCCGCAGCAACTCCCCCAGCTCGCGCTGGATCTGTTCGCCCAGCCGTCGTACCCGCGGATTGACCTTGTTTGCCATACCTTAGGGCGCGGCGCGCCTAAAGAGTGCGCGCCACTTCCACTCGCGAGTAGCACTCGATCTGATCGCCTTCCTGCACGTCACTGTAATTCTTGACGCCGATGCCGCATTCCGTACCTGCACGGACCTCGTTGACATCGTCCTTGAACCGCTTCAAGGATTCCAGTGCGCCCTCGAAAATGACCACGTTGTTACGCAGCACGCGAATCGGGAAATTGCGCCGCACATAACCGTCGATCACCATGCAGCCGGCAACCGTGCCGAACTTGCTGGAGCGGAACACACTGCGCACCGCCGCCAGTCCAACGATGGTTTCCTTGACCTCGGGTGCCAGCATCCCCGTGAGTACTGCTCTGATGTCATCGATGGCTTCATAAATGATGCTGTAGTAGCGGACATCGACTCCGTGATCCTTGATCGCGGTGCGAGCCGCGGCATCGCCGCGCACGTTGAACGCGATGATGCGCGCCTTGGAGGCGGCAGCCAGAGTGACGTCGGATTCCGTCAAGCCACCGACGCCGGAGGACACAATGTTCACGGCAACCTCGCCGGTCGACAAGGCGTTCAGTGCGTCGCGCAGCGCCTCGGCGCTGCCTTGCACATCAGCCTTCAGCAGGATCTGCACCAGATTGGCTTTGGTCTCGCCCATGGTGGAGAACACGTCCTGCATGTTCGCGCTCTTCTGCGCCAGCTTGACGTCGCGCGACTTGGATTGACGATGCATGGCGACGTCGCGTGCCTTGCGCTCGCTCTCGACCACCAGCAATTCATCACCGGCATTCGGCGCGCCGGACAGACCCAGCACCACTACTGGAATCGAGGGTCCGGCCGATTCGACCGGCTGGCCCGCTTCATTGAACAGCGCACGCACCGTGCCGAACTCCTGCCCGATCAACAGCGGATCACGCAGCTTGAGAGTGCCGCGCAGCACGAGCACGGTCGCGACCGCGCCACGGCCCTTCTCGAGACTCGACTCGATCACATAGCCCGCCGCAAGCCCCGTGGTCGGCGCCTTCAATTCCAGCACTTCGGCCTGCAGCAAAATGCTGTCGAGCAACTGGTCCACGCCCTGCCCGGTACGGGCGGACACCTGCACAAAAATATTCTCTCCGCCCCATTCTTCCGGAATGACGCCGTACTTCGTCAGTTCCTGCTTGACCTTTTCCGCGTCGGCTTCCGGCTTGTCCATCTTGTTGAGCGCCACGACGATCGGCACCTTGGCCGCTTGTGCGTGTTGGATCGCCTCGATGGTTTGCGGCATGACGCCGTCGTCCGCGCCCACGACCAAAATCACGATGTCGGTCACTTGCGCGCCGCGGGCACGCATGGACGTAAACGCCGCGTGGCCGGGTGTATCCAGGAAGGTCACCATGCCTTTGGCCGTTTCCACGTGGTACGCGCCAATGTGCTGGGTAATGCCGCCCGCCTCACCCGCCGCCACCTTGGTGCGGCGTATGTAGTCGAGCAACGACGTCTTGCCGTGATCGACATGTCCCATCACCGTTACCACCGGCGGGCGCGGCAATACCTCGAGCGAGGAATCGGTGATGCCCTGCAGGTCGTCCTCAATAATATTTTCCTTGCGCAGCACAGCCGTGTGGCCCATTTCCTCGACCACCAATACCGCTGTGTCCTGCTCGATCATTTGATTGATCGTGGCCATGACGCCCATGTTCATCATGACTTTAATGACTTCGGTGGCTTTGACAGCCATTTTTTGCGCCAACTCACCCACGGTCATCGCCTCACCGATGGCGACCTCCCGCACCACGCGCGCAGTCGGCATTTCGAAGCCATGCTTGGAATCGGAATCACCGCCCATCGAACGGCGCCGGCCGTCGCGCGATTTCTTCTTTTTATGCCGCGAACTGACATCGCCGACGATGTGCAGTTCCTGGCGGCCGTAGCGGGTGGCCTTGTCGTCCACCACTTCGCGAACGGCTTTGCCCGGCTTTGCGGCCGCGGCCTTGCGGTCGCGCTCCGCCACTTCGCGCGCCTGCACTTCGGCGACACGGCGGGACTCTTCTTCCGCGGTGCGCTTGCGCACTTCTTCGTCGGTGCGCCGCTTGTTTTCCTCTTCCACGCGTTCGCGGTCCAAGCGCTCTTTTTCCAGCCGATCGTGCTCCGCCCGCACGATCGCGGCCTTGGCCTGTTCTTCGGTCTCGCGCAGCCGGTCGATTTCTTCCTGCTGATGACGCGCCTGGTCCTCAAGCACTTCGCGCTTGACGTAAGTTCGCTTGCTGCGGACTTCGACGTTGACGGTGCGCGCACGACCCTGGGGGCTCGCCAGCTTCAGTTCCGACTGCGACTTGCGCCGTAGCGTGATCTTGCGCGGCGCCGCATCGGCTTGAACGTCGTCGTGGCCGTGGCTGCGGCGCAGATGCGTCAGCAACTCATGCTTCGCATCCTCGCTGATCATGTCTTCCGCACTGTCGACTTTGATCCCGGCCTGATCCAGCTGCTGTAGCAGTCGATCGACCGGTACTTTCAGCACCTCGGCGAATTGGGCGACGGTAACATCTGCCATACTTACTCCTAAACCTTAGCTTCTTCCGCGAACCAGTGCTTGCGGGCATCCATGATCAGTTCGGCGGCTTTCTTCTCGTCAACGCTTCCCATCTCGACCAGTTCGTCGACGGCGAGGTCAGCCAAGTCATCGCGCGTGCGCACGCCCTTGCGAGCCAGCGTCTTGGCCAGCGGTTCGCCGGCGATTTCGACCAGGTCGGCGGCCGGCTCTGCGCCATCCACCGATTCCTCGCTGGCGATCGCCTGAGTCAGCAGCACATCGCGTGCGCGCGTGCGCAGCTCTTTGACAATTTCCTCGTCGAACTCTTCGATGCCGTTCAACTCGCTGGCAGGCACATAGGCGATCTCTTCGATGGTCGAGAAGCCCTCCTGAACCAGAATGCTGGCGACGTCGGCATCGACATCGAGCTGTTTCATGAAGGTCTCGCGCAAGGCCAGGGATTCTGTCTCGCTCTTCGCCTCCGCCTGCGATTCGCTCATGACATTCAGTTCCCAGCCGGTCAGCTCGCTGGCCAGACGGATGTTCTGACCGCCTCTGCCGATGGCCTGGGAGAGTTTGTCCTCGGACACGGCGATATCCATCGAGTGTGAATCTTCGTCTACGACGATGGATGTCACTTCCGCCGGGGCCATGGCATTGATGACGAACTGCGCGTGGTTCTCGTCGAACGGGATGATGTCGACCCGCTCGCCGGCAATTTCGTTGGACACCGCCTGCACGCGCGAGCCGCGCATGCCGACGCACGCGCCCACCGGATCTACGCGCGGGTCGTTGCTGCGAACGGCGATCTTGGCGCGCACCCCGGCATCACGGGCTGCCGCCAGAATATTGATCAGCCCTTGGCCCACTTCGGGCACTTCGAGCTTGAACAACTCGATCAGGAATTCCGGAGCGGTGCGCGACAGAAACAGCTGTGGCCCGCGCGGTTCGGTACGCACTTCTTTCAAGAACGCCTTGATTCTGTCCTGCGAGCGCACCGGCTCGCGTGGAATCATTTCCTCGCGCGCAATGAAGCCTTCGGCATTCGCGCCGAGATCCACATATACGCCGTTGCGGTCGACACGCTTGACGATGCCGCTGACCAGAGTGCCCGCTCGATCCTTGTATGCATCGACAACCTGCGCACGCTCCGCTTCGCGCACCTTCTGGACGATGACCTGCTTGGCCGTCTGGGCGAGGATTCGTCCGAACGGAACCGATTCCATCGGCTCCTCGACAAAACCGCCCGGTTCCACGTCCTTGTCTATATCTCGCGCATCGTCGAGCCGCAGTTCGCGCTCGGGTACTTCGAGCTCGTTGGACTCGTCGGCGAAAACTTTCCAGCGGCGAAAAGTGTCGTAACCGCCGGTCTTGCGGTTGATCGCCACGCGTACATCCAGCTCCTCGCCGTGCTTCTTGCGGGTTGCGGACGCCAGTGCGGCTTCGAGTGCGTCGAAGATTATTTCCTTGTCGACGCCTTTTTCGTTGGAAACCGCGTCGACAGCCATCAAAATTTCTTTGTTCATGGTTCTTTTAGACTCCTCATCACTCCGGCCGCAATCTCGCCTTCTGAATTCGCTCGAACGGCAGTTCATACGACTTGCCGTCCACTTCCACCACAATTGCGTCGCCCGCAATCGATTTCAACAATCCCACATACCGCCGCCTGCCATCGAGGGGCAGCTTCAATTCGACGAAAATCCTTGCGCCGACGAATCGCTCGAAGTGCGCGCGCGTGCGCAAGATTCGATCGAACCCCGGCGAAGAAACTTCCAGCGTGTAATGCCCCTTGATCGGATCCTGAGTCTCGAGCACCTGGCTCACCGCGTGACTCACGGTCGCGCAATCGTCCACCGTGATACCCAGGCCGGCATCCTTCGCGCGACGATCAATGAATATCCGCAGGACTCCACCGCGCCCCGCTTGCGCAAATTCGATATCGACCAGCTCGTAATCCAGAGCCTCGATCGGCGGCTCTAACAGGCGCATCAAGGCATCACGCATTTGGCCAAACCCGCTTTCAAAACAAAAAAGGGGACCATCGGCCCCCTCTCTTCAACAGCAAGCCCCGTCGGGGCCGCAAATCTTCAGCGCGAGACCCAAGAAAACTCAGGTCCCCCACCGAGGGGCGCGATTATAGGCAAAGCCGACTTGGGCGTAAACCCTGATCGCGCCATTCAAACTGCAAAACGACTGAGGCCGCATCGCTGCGGCCCCAGTTCTCGCTCGATTCTAAACGCTTACCAGCGCTTCGGACCGCGCGATCCACCGCCGCCACCACCACCACCGCCACCACCACCACCGCCGCCGCCGGTGCGCTCCTGAGCCTCATTCACCTTCAGCGCTCGCCCGTCGACATCGTGGCCATTCAAGGCCTGCATGGCGCGCGCAGCATCTGCGCTTGCCATTTCTACGAAGCCGAAGCCGCGGGGCCGACCGGTGTCGCGATCATTGATCAGCGCAACCGACTGAACGGCGCCATGCTTTTCGAACAGCGCGCGCACCGCGGACTCGTCCATGGAGAACGGGAGATTGCCAACATACATTTTCGTCATGTGAAGAATACCTACTACAAAAGAAGCTATCGGCTGGTCACGCGTGCGTACTGCGATGCAATGTGCAGAGTGCCTGCCACCTGGATCGAAGAAACCTGCTTTGTGGGTTGTGGTCAAGGTGACGCCGGAGCGGCGCGGTGACCAGAAACGGACCAAGTAGAAATTCACGAACCGAG